>CAZELU010000029.1:0-24711 GCA_964513215.1 uncultured Bifidobacterium sp. | reverse complement strand
CATGTGCTCGACCGTGATGATGTGGTCGTTGCCGGTGGCCGACACGAAGATGTCGGCGGTACGGCTCACCTCATCGAGGGTCGTGACCTGGTAACCCTCCATCGCGGCCTGAAGTGCGTTGATCGGATCGATCTCGGTGACGATCACGCGAGCACCCTGACCACTCAAAGCCTGAGCACATCCCTTGCCCACGTCACCGTAGCCACACACCACCGCGACCTTGCCAGCCAACATCACGTCGGTCGCGCGGCAGATCGCATCGACGAGCGAGTGACGACATCCGTACAGGTTGTCGAACTTCGACTTGGTGACCGAGTCGTTCACGTTGATGGCCGGGAACAGCAATTCGCCACGCTCGTGCATCTTGTAGAGGCGCATCACGCCGGTGGTGGTCTCCTCGGTGACACCGCGGATGCCCTTGGCCATGCGCGTCCACTTGGTGGGGTCCTGCTTCAGGCCACGCTGCAACAATCCGAGCACGATCGCCAGTTCGGCGTTCGAGGCCGTGGTCGGGTCGGGAACTTCGCCCGACTTCTCGTACTCCACACCCTTGTGAAGAAGCAGAGTGGCATCGCCGCCGTCGTCGAGAATCATGTTCGGACCGTCACCATCCGGCCACGTCATCATCTGCTCGGTGCACCACCAGTACTCCTCGAGCGTCTCGCCCTTCCACGCGAACACCGGGACACCCTGCGGGTCGTCGAGGGTGCCGTTCGGGCCCACCACCACGGCGGCAGCCGCGTGGTCTTGGGTGGAGAAAATGTTGCACGACGCCCAGCGCACCTCGGCGCCGAGTTCGACGAGCGTTTCGATGAGCACGGCCGTCTGGATCGTCATGTGCAGCGAACCGGAGATTCGGGCACCCTTCAGTGGCTTCGATGCGCCGAACTCCTTACGCAGAGCGCGCAGACCGGGCATCTCGTGTTCGGCGAGATGGATTTCCTTGCGACCGAACGGCGCCATCGAGACGTCGGCGACGCGATAGTCCTTGCGAGCAGCGAGAGACATGGGTGAACCTCTTTCGGAAAACAGTTGATGGAGTCGTTCGGGGACGCGAAAGGTTCGCGTCACCTCGGGCCGGGGCCTGCTGGCACCGCTCACATCAGCCCGATGAGACGATGCGAGTGTAATCACCGGCGACGAGCCGGTGATCGATCCTCAGGCGGCGGCCGACCCGGTGGCGCGGGCTTCGCCGCGCGCGATTCGACCGGCCAAGCGCTCGTGTTCGGCGTCGGACACGACTTCCGACTCGTCGACGAGCATGACCGCGATGCCTTCTCGAATGGCGTAGCGCCGCTTGAGACGAGGGTTGTAGATGCAATTCTCGTCGTCGAACACGAACAACTGCCCGTGGTCGATCGGGCAGGCGAGAACGCTCACGAGATCCGGATCGAGTGACATGGGGACTCCCTTCGGGTGATGCCGGTCGGGTCAGACGGCGGTGATGAGGGCCAGGACTTCGGCGACATGATCGTCGCACTCGTCCCGGGTGGGGGCTTCGAGGTTGAGGCGCAGGAGGGGCTCGGTGTTGGACGGACGCAGATTGAACCACCACGGGCCGCAGTCGACGGTGAGGCCGTCGAGGCGATCCTGTTCGCGGCCCTGGTAGTGAGCGGACACCGCATCGAGAACCGCCGAGGTGTCGGCGACTTGCGTGTTGATCTCTCCGCTCGACGAATACCGCTCGAAAGGCTTGCGGAGGTCGGACAAGACATCGTTCGATTCGGACAGCGCTTCGAGGACGAGCATGGTGGCGATGAGACCGCTGTCGGCGCGATAGTTGTCGGCGAAGTAGTAGTGCGCCGAATGCTCGCCACCGAACACTGCTCCGGTCTCGGCCATCATCTGCTTGATGAACGAGTGACCCACCTTCGTGCGAACGGGAGTACCACCACACTCACGCACCACTTCGGGAACCGACCGGCTGCAGATGAGATTGTGCAAGACGGTCGCCCCGGGGTGCTTGGCGAGCATGCGCGACGCCAGGATGGCCGTGGTGGTCGAGCCCGAGAGGCCTCTCCCCTGTTCGTCGACCACGAACACGCGGTCGGCGTCGCCATCGAAGGCCAGACCGATGTCGAATCCGCCGGCCACCACTCGGGCCTGCAGATCGCGTTGATTGGCCGACTGCAAGGGATCGGCCGGGTGATTGGGGAACGTCCCGTCGAGCTCGGGGTACATCACCTCGAGTTCGAGGCGCGGCAGTCGCTCGAAGACTGCCGGCACCACGAGGCCGCCCATGCCGTTGGCGGTGTCGGCCACCACCCGCATCGGGCGAAGTGACGACGGATCGACGAATGACACCACGTGATCGGCGAAGGCCGACAACAAATCGCGCTCGGTGGTTCGCCCCACCCGACCGGAAGGTGCAGGCCCGCGGCCATCCAGTACCTTGCGCGCAGTCTCCTTGATCTGGAGCAGGCCGGAGTCGACACCGACCGGACGAGCTCCCGAAAGACACAACTTGACGCCGTTGTACTGCGCCGGGTTGTGGGAGGCGGTGAACACCGCACCCGGAGCGTCGAGTTTGCCGGCAGCGAAGTACAGCAAATCGGTGGACGCCAGACCGATGTCGATGACATCGACACCCTGCTCCATGAGACCGCGGGCGAATGCATCGGCGAGCTCGGGACCCGAGGGTCGCATGTCACGCGCGACGATCGCCACCGACGACTGGGTGAATTGCGCGAAACCGACACCGAGGGCATGCGCAATTTCGGCATCCAACTGATCGGGGACGGTGCCGCGAATGTCGTAAGCCTTGACGATGACATCGAGTGCGTCAGAAGCCGACATAGCGCTTCTCCACGCTAGCGGTGGCGAGTCTGGCCCTAGTGCTGATTTCGACGTCGAATGCGATTCTGGCGAGCGATCACGAAGACGAGCACGATGCCTACCAGTGTGAGGAAATACGCGAATCGGTCGATCCAACCGGCACGGAAATCCAGGCTTACCTGGTTCTCCGTAGGAACCACGACCATCATGTTCGGCGCCACGCGATACGGACCCTCGCCACCGGACACCTTCCAGTTGGGGAAGTAGCTCACACGCACCAGCACAGGAACACCGGTGCGATCGACCTCGAAATCGACCGATTCATCACCGATCACCACATTCGTCACCAAGACGTCCGGGAGAGGAACCGCATCGATCGATTCGGTCGGTGTGACGATGTCGACCTTGCGTGAATCGGAGCCAGGTTCGCCATCACGTCGCGACAGATCGATCTCGACATCGGTGCGCTGCCACGAATCGGGTCCGTCGTCGACGGGGAGCGTGGGCCATTCGGCACGGTTCTGCAGCCAACTCGTTCCGATTTCGAGCCACCGTTCGCGCTGATCACCACCGCGTCCGTTCACGACCACGGGTTCGGTATCGAGCGGCACGACGATGTCGGACTCGGTCACTTCGAACATCTTCCACGGACCCGACGACGCGATCTCGACGAGTCCACCATCGTTCGCCACGAGTTCGGCCGCTTCCCGCTGAGCTTCGGGAGTGACCGCCAGGTAGTAGCGAATTCCGAGGGCACGTAGGTAGTCGATGCCGATCGACGCGTCGTTGTTGACGTAGCGCAGTTCGCGCACCGGGTTCGAGCTCTGTTTCGACATCGCGCCGGCGGCGAGGAAGTGGTACGGGGTCGTGCCAGCCGCTTCGAAGAACAAGCCCTCGCTCGATCCGATGCAACCGTCGGTCCAGAAAGGCAGCAGCATCAACGCCATCGTGGTGCCGTACTTGTCGTTGTCGCCGTAGTTCTCCCAGAGGGCGCGACCACATCCGCGCTCTTCTCCGATCGTCTTCATGGTCTGGACGATCCCGTAATACTCGCCGTACGCGGATCGACCCTCGTAACCCGAGAAGTTCCAGCGCGCCCATCCGTCGACGAAACCCTTGTCGCTCGCCTCGGTCTCGAATGGGCCCCACGCGTACTCGGCACCGTCACCCTCATCGACGATGCTGCCACCGGGCAGAACTTGGAAACGGAATCCCAGGACGATCAACGCGGCCAACGCACAGCCGACGGCCGTGAGTGATCGCGCCTTGAAGATTGCTCGTTGCGAGCGCACGTCGTCGTCGATACGGACGACGGAGAACCGCCGATTGAGTCGCTCGTGCTGGGCAAAACGAACGATCGCGTGGACCAACTCCACGATGCCGATCGCGGCCAGCAGGTACCGGCACATGTTGAGCATCGGCAGTAGTCGCGGATTCCACAACAGGCCGATCACCGGAAGGCTGTCGTTGAACAAGTAGACGAACGCGGTGAACACCAGACCCGTCACGCCCAGCCAGGCTCCGGTGGTGTGCCGACGCACGAGCATCGCGACGAATCCGATGATCGCGAACGTGAGGAAGAAAACGTTCCAGAACGGCGGCAAGGCGAAGAACATGCCCCAGTACGACGTGAAGGAGCCGTTGCCGGGCTCGCCCTTGTACTTCATGTCGGTCATGTAGGCGTGGTTCAGAAGGAACGGCACGATCCAGAAAGCCGACAACAGAGAACCGAGGCCAACCGTCGTGACGAACCATCGGAGCCGTCGGCGGTCGAGCCACAACAGCGCCATGAGCAAGAGACCCACCGCCACGTAGATGGCAACGATGCCGTGACAGAGCACCGCCAGCGCCATGAAGATGGCGGCCTTCAGTCGGTGGCGACCGGTCTGCAGGCCGTTGGCGAAGTATCCGAACGCGAGCATCGCGAACGACAACGAGATCGAGAACGAGAATTCGCCGGCCATCGTCGACGCGACGTTGCCACCGTAGATCGTGTAACTCTCGTCGAGCAGGAACACCAAGCCGACCACGGCGAACAACTCCGGGATCGGGTACGCGAAACGCGCCAGACGCCCGAAGGCCCAACAGCACACCGGCAGCGTGACGATTCCGAGAACCGCGACGATCTTGAACGCGATGCCGTACGGCAGGAGCACGTCGAGCAGGACGATCATGAGGGCCGGCACGACCATGTAAAAGCGGTAGATCGGGAAACCCGAGTACCAATCCATGCTCCAACCGTTCAACTTGAACGGCAGCAGGTGATCGCGCAGATAGGCCGGTCCCCACACGTGCGCACCCATGTCGCCACCGGTGGGCGTGGAGTTGCGGAAGATCAGCGACGGTTGGACGACCTTGACCGCCACAGCGGTGGAGACGCCCACGAGTGCGACGCGCACCCAGAAGACGACCAGCCGCTCGCGACTCCAACCGCGGAAGGGATTCCATCGCGTTCGGATGGCGTCAACTGCATCGACATCATCAACACTCTCGACAGCAACATTCTCGACGGCATCGCCTGGTTCGGCGGGCTCGTCCGTGTCAACGGCCCCGACTCGTTCCTCCGTCACGTCGTTCATTGTGCCACCGAGAGCCGGTCAGCGGCTGGCGATCAGAAGCCCCGCGGCATTGAACCCGATGTGCGCCAATATGGGCATCGCGATCCGACCCGATCGCTGCCAGCACAGTCCGAAAACGAGGCCCACCAAGAACAAGCCGGGGAGTTCGACGGGCTGGAGGTGGATCGCCGCGAACCAGGCCGCCGACATCACCAGGGCGATCGCATCGTTGAAACGCCCTTCGAGCGATTGAAGAATCAAACCTCGGTACACGAACTCCTCGATGAGCGGGGCCCCGATCGCGACGATCAACACGAGGACGAGGATCCACACACCCGAGGCACGATCCCAGAGTTCGTTCGCTCGACGCTCGACATCGTCCGGATCGAACGCATCGGGAAACAGTTGAGCGAGCGGCCAGTACAGAAGTGGCACGAGTACGAACTGAGCCACGACGCCGATCGGAAGGCCGATGAGGTCGACCGGGCGAAAGCCCACTCGGTAGTCGCGAGTGATCGATGCCCCACCCCGCCGACGGCTGACGATCACCAGCCCCACCACGAAAGGAATCCAGAGACAGAGAATCGAGACCGCCGTGACCGATGTCGGCCATGTGTCGGGGTCGTCTCCGCCACGACCGAAGGCCGCGATCACCGCCGCCTGGAGAGGGAGTGCTGCAACGTAGGCCCCGACCCACACCGCCACAGCGGCGCCAACGGAGAAGCGGGCGTCGTTGGTGGCCGGACGCACGGAGTCGATCAACCGGCCAGGCGGTGAACGAAAGGCAGAACGAGCGTGCGACGACGATCTTCGAGAGTCCAACCCGTCGGCGGCGCGAAACGATTCCAGTGGATCTCACAGAACTCGTAGACCTGCGGGCGACGTTCGTCACTCAGGTGATCGACCCAGATGACCGAATTCGCATACTGAAAAGTGAGAGCGACTCGGGCCTCCTCGCGGCAACCGTTTCGCGTGCACAAACGCTTGTCCGAACGCATGGCGAACACGGTACGGGAGACGCCCTGCGACAGGGTGGATAGTCGGGGTCGGTCCTAGCATGACGCCATGAGCGAGCCGACTCCGCCTCCCCCGCCTCCCCCTTCCGGAGATCGCCGGCCGCGTCCCTTCAAGTCGTCGAACAAAGCGAACGCGAAGAGCGACGGCAAGAGCGACGGTCGCGCCGACGGCAAGTCCGGCCGTCCGGCCATGCCCAAATGGTCTCCGTGGGTGTTGCTGGCCATCGTTCTTCTACTCATCTTCGGACCACAGCTCCTTCCCGGCCCGAACCGCGAGAAGATCGGCTTCGAAGAGTTCGTCACGCAGGTGGAGGCCGGTCGCGTCGACGAAGTGAAACTCAACAACACCACGCTCGGCATCACCGGATCGTTCGTCGATGGCAGCGAGTTCTCCACCACCGCACCTCCGGGTTTCCCCAACGAAGTCGACCGCGAGTTGCTGCGCACCAAAGGTGTCGACTTCCAGCCCAACACGCCGCAGTCGAACTGGTTCGTGAGCCTCATTCCGCTGCTGCTCCCCTTCTTCCTCATCATCGGCTTCCTCATGTGGATGAACCGTCGGGCGTCGGGCCAGATGGGCAATGTGATGTCCATCGGACGCAGCCGCGCCAAGGCGTACACCACCGATCGTCCGTCCACGACGTTCGCTGACGTCGCCGGATACGAGGGCGTGAAGACCGAGATCAAAGAAGTCGTCGACTTCTTGCGCATGCCCGAGCGTTTCAAGGAGATCGGGGCCCGTGTCCCGAAGGGCATCCTGCTGGTCGGCCCCCCGGGTACCGGTAAGACGCTGTTCGCTCGCGCGGTGGCCGGTGAAGCCGGAGTCGGCTTCTTGTCGGTCACCGGTTCCGACTTCATGGAAATGTTCGTCGGCGTCGGCGCCAGCCGCGTGCGTGACCTGTTCCAGCAGGCACGCAAGATGGGGCGCGCCATCATCTTCATCGACGAAATCGACTCGATCGGCCGTAAGCGCGGAGCTGGTCTCGGCGGCGGCCACGACGAGCGCGAGCAGACGCTCAACCAGATGTTGGCCGAGATGGACGGATTCGAGACCTCCGAGGGCATCGTCATCATGGCGGCCACCAACCGCCCCGACATTCTCGACCCGGCGTTGCTGCGCCCCGGTCGCTTCGACCGCCAGATCGTCGTGCCGCTTCCCGAGTACGAGGAGCGTCTGGCCATCCTCAAGGTGCACAGCCGCGACAAGCGCATGGGCCCCGACGTCGACCTCGAAGTGATGGCGAAGGGAACCCCCGGGATGAGCGGCGCCGATCTCGCCAACCTGGTGAACGAATCCGCACTCTTCGCGGTACGTCGTGGTTCATCGCAAATCGAGCGCATCGACTTCGAGTCGGCTCGCGACCGCATCATGATGGGCGCACGCCGCGACTCATTGGTGCTGTCGGTCGAGGAGAAGCGCACCACCGCGTATCACGAAGGTGGCCACGCGGTTCTCGCCGCTGTTCTCCCGAACGGCGACCCGCTTCACAAGGTGACGATTCTTCCGCGCGGTATGGCACTCGGCGTCACCCAGACATTGCCGGAAGAGCGCCACAGCTATTCACGTGAGTACATCCTCGATCGGATCTGTATGGCTCTGGGTGGTCGCGCCGCCGAAGAACTCGTGTTCAATCAGCAGACCACCGGTGCGGCCAACGACCTCGAAGTCGTCACGGGTCTGGCTCGGCGCATGGTGCGCGAGTGGGGCATGAGCGACAAGGTCGGCCCGATGGCCTGGGCTGGCCAACAGCAGGTATTCCTCGGTGAAGACCTCATGTCGAGTGGACGCGAGTATTCCGATGACACCGCTCGGGTTCTCGACGAGGAGATCAACCGCATCCTGCGCAGCCAGGAGACCAGGGCGATGGAACTCCTCGCCAAACACCGCACGGGCCTCGACCTCGTGGCCGAAGCGCTTCTCGAGCACGAAACGATCGACGGCGCCGAAGTCGCCAAACTCGTGCAGCGTGGTCTCGACTCGTCGGCGCCGCAGACGCCGTCACTCACCGACTAGAGCAGTCGCCAGCCGTATTGCCATCCGACCCGGTTGCCGGGTCGCGCGTTTGCGCCACCGCGGCCCACAGATCGGTTGCGGTCACCGGGCCGAGAAAATGTCGTCGCACCACACCCTCGGAATCGACCACCACGAGCGTCGGGACCGCGTCGATGCGGTACTTGTCGTGAAGGGAACGATGAGCGCCGTACTCGAACTCGAGAACGTTCACCTGTGAGCTCTGGAGGACGCGGGCCTTGCTGACGACGTCGGCACAGACATGGCAACTCGCCGACGTGAACACGGCGATCGACCACGACGGTGATGGGATCTCTCCCCCACCGTGCAGGTCGGCCGGATCGATCTGAGCGGGCACGGTCCACTCTTTCTGAGTGGGGACATCCACCAGCTGGCGACGACGGAGAATCAGCGCCGCGACTCCGACCACGACCACGATTGCGACAGCGACGAAGAGGCTCGTCATGAGGGATCCGGGAATGCGAGGGCTGCCGAGGTTCCCGAGCCGCGCTGATTTCGCTCGATTCGACGTTCGACCAGGATGGGTTGATCGGAGCGAACCACGATCGGGCGCCCGAGGCTCACGGCATCCACGAGATCGATCGACCGCCAACCGTTGGCCGCAATCGTGATGTCGGACAGCTGAGGGATCGGATCCTCTCCACCCGGACCCACCGACAGCACATCGACACTCGCGTCGTTGGGCGAGACGTTGAGCACGACGAGCGCTCCCTCGAGAGCAACGGTCGGGGTGACCGAGGCCAGCCAACGTTCCGACAGAGCGTTGCCTTCGGCACCGAGAAGAACCGACGTGGACACCGATTCGCCGGTGGGTCGTGTGAGAACACGCTCCACCACCAACGCGGGTTCGGACAACGTGGACACGAGAAGACCGTGGCGCCCGTCGGGCAATCCGGCGATGGCCGACGTGTCGAACACCACCACTTCACGCGACGGCACCGTGAGCGTGGTCGGCTCGATCACTCCGGCTGATCCGTCGAGACCGAGAACGATCACATCGGCCTCGACATCGGTGTCGGTGGGATTGAAGATCACCAAACGTTCGATGACTCCTTCACCCTTCTCCCCGTCGGCGAACCACCACTCGTCACCGAGAGCGGGGGCGCCGAGCGACGTCACGTGACCGAGACGGCCACTACCGAGGAAGTGCTGATCCTTGGCGACGACGATGCGCCCGCTGGTCGCCACGACACTGGCCGCCACGACCGGCTCGTCGCGGAACCCAGCCTCTTCGAGATTGAGAACTCGCAACGATCGCGGTGGAATCACGTAGCCCTGCAACTCGCTCGGCGAGCGTGGACCCTGCGCTGTCGAAATCGTGATGTCGACGATGGCCGGCGAGAGATACGGGTTCGACATCAGCAACCGGAGGTCGGAATCGGATGCCGTGAAGCCATCGGCCACGTACCACTCGGCCGCCGTGGTGTTCGCGCAGGGCGACAACACGTCGCCGGCCGGGTGGAGCGATCGCTGCTCGACGGTCACGTCGACCCGATCGACTTCGACGACGGCACTCACATAGTTGGCGGTCACGACCTGGTCGAGATCGACGGTCGTCTGAGACCGGGGCTCGATCGAGAACGGAACCACCACCGGATCGCGATCGATCGTGAGGATGGTGACCGTACCGGTCGCCGACGTCTCGCTGGGATTGGTGGCGATCACGTCGCCGCCGTACTCGCCGTTGTCGGCCGCTCCGAGAGCAGCGGTACCGCCGCAGAACCACGTGACGCTCACGACGTCGTCACCCACTGCCATCCGCGGTGTGCCCGGTCGAGACGACTCGGCGAAAATCGCAGGCGTGCGTTCGTCACCACCGGCCGATGTGCTGGCCACGACGAAGACGGAAAGCACCACCAAAGCGAGCGCGACGAGGCGTTTGCTCATGACGCGCTCTCCGCTGACGACAACGAAATGACGGGTGACTCGACACTTTCGGCACGACCGCGACGGCGACGTACCGGTCGAAGGACTCCTGCGAACACCACGACCCAGAGTCCGATGTGGATCGCGATCCAGAGGTATCGAGTGATTGGCGTGGAGTAACCGAGGGAGACCGTGCCGCCGGCTGACGCATCGAACGACATGACCGAACCGAACGAGCCACGACCCTCCACTGACTGTCCGTCGACACGAAGTGTCCAACGGTCGTCGAACGGAACTCCCAGGTGAACGACACCACCGGAGATCTGCTGCGCGCGCTCACGCCACGCCGCGGAGCCCTCGAGGATCGGTTGAGCACCCCCAACGTCGGAACGAACGAGTGAACCAGCACCGCCTTCGGCACTGTTCGCCACCGCCTCGGCCCCGAGAACAGCGGTCAAGGGAATCCATTGGGTGTTCTCGAACACGGTCAGACTCGACGGGCTGTACACCGACGTGAAGTCGAGTTGTTCGGCGAACGACGAGACGAGCCCGTCGGCAACGGGCAACGGAGCATCGGCGGTCGATCTGACGCGGTCGAACTTCGGAATCACCACGTACCGAATGCCAAGCGGGGCCATGAGGCGTCCGACGCGCGTGGTCGTTCGCCGCGACAACGCATCGAGAACATCACCGATGGTTCTCTCCTCGAGCGATGACGGCGAGTACCAGGTGGAGCCGATGTCGAACGAGCCGTTACTCGTGACCGAGTACGCGACACCATCGGAGTAGGAGATCTCGGCACCGGGCACCAGGTCGGGATCTCCGATCACGAGGACGCGATAGTCACCAGAACTCGACGGCTCTGCGAGCAGTTCGTCGAGTTGTTCGACGACGGATGCCGACGGCTGGTCCCATGAACCATCCACGGCCACGCTCACGACGGGTAACACGGCCGACGAGATGGCCAACAGGCCGAGCAGCGTGATGGGTTGCCGCAATCCGAAGCGACCGCCGCGAACATCGACCGAAAACGAGGCCACGAGCAGAGTTGCTCCGAGGGCGAGGGAGACGGCCACCGGAACGAGGAGCACTCCGACCTCGGGCAGATCGATGGGGCCGCTCGATCGACTGGCGGCACTGGCCAGAGCGAGGAACACCGCCGCCAACAAGACGGCCCGTATCGCCCACACGTAGCGCCAACGTCGCGCCACGAACGCCACCACGACGAGAGGAACGTACGTGCCGATGATGAGGCCGCCCAGAGCCGACGGGCCCACACCGAATCGCAGGATCTCCCAGACATCGAGTCGGACCGAGCCACCACCGGCCACACCGACCAGGCGCGACCAGCCGTCACCACTCACGTAATGGAGAGACCACGGGACGTTGAGAAGCAGTGCACCCACGGCACTCACGACCACCGCTGCGGCCATCAAGCCGGAGGACCGCAGATCGCCACCGCCGACCACTCCCCCGAGAGCGACCACGAGCAGTGCGAACACGATGACGAGCGACGCCGCCGGACTGAAAGCGAACGCGATGGCGACGAGCAGAGTGAGACGCGCGATGAGCGACACCCGCATCGCCCCCGACGGATGTTCGATCACGTCGTTGCGGCGCAGAACCGGATCGCCGACGATCGAACTGCCGAGCCCCGACAAGCGTCGGGCGAAATGCAGAGCCCACGGAACGAGTGCGTACGCGACGAGAACCGACGATCGTCCTGACGCGACCGCGGCGTACGGCAACGGCACCGCCGCGTACACGACCAATCCGGCCGCTCGCGCACGTGGGTCGGCACTGATCGCAACCAAACGAGCGACACCCAACCATCCGATGAGGACCGCCCCCACCACGGCGACGGTCCCGAGCCACGCCATCTGTGCGAAGGCGACCAATCCGGCCACGCCCACCGCGAACAATCCACTGGGCTGAGCCATCGTTCCGCCCAAGCCTCGGTCCCACCATCCGCTCGCGTATGAGCGCAACGTGTCGACCGGCGACTCGGGAAGAGGGAGGAGTTCGCCAATCGGTCGAACGCCCGCGGTCCAGAGTTGGCGAGAACCGAGAAGAAGGAGGACGACCAGCAACGACCACGTGACCACGGTGACGGGCGAACGGCTTTCGTTGCTGGCTCGACGGCGCGCCCGCCGAGCCGAGGAGCGACGTCGTGTGAATCGCGCGACCCGAACACTCCCACTGGATTGCATCGCGGCAACTTCAGCCGGCGGAACGAGCCGCAGTTGAGCGATACGGCGACGACGACGCCGAATGGATGGCGCGCTCGTGACGAGCGATGCCAGCGAGCCGAAACGGGCCAGTGCTATCGCCCCCCGGCCACGGACGATCGACGCGATCGCGGCAGCGACGTTGACGAGCACGAGTGTCGGGACGATCAACCACGAACGTCCGGTGAGTGACGCCACGGTCATGACGCGCTGACGTTCGATCTCGAAATCGTCGACGAGATCGGGGCGGCGTTCGTGGAATCTGCCGTGATGGCGAGCGACTGCTGCGGGAACGACGACGACTCGTCCTCCCAGAAGATGCGCCCGCCAACACAGATCGAGTCCCTCACCGTGGAACTGGATCGACGGGTCGAATCCCTTCAGTTGCCGGAAGACGTCGGCGCGGACGAGCAGACAGGCCGACGAGAGTGCGAACACGTCGCGGATCGCGTCATGTTGTTCTTGGTCGAGTTCGCGCGGCTCGAGCTCGTCGTCGAGTTCACCGAACCGATCGACCGCGAAACCCACCGACTGCAGAATTCGCGAATCGTCCCAGTCGACGATCTTCGGGCCGACCATGGCCGCGTTCGACCGAAAGATCTCCTCGACCAGACGCGACACCGCGTCGGGCATCAACGCCACGTCGTCGTGCATCAGGAGGAAGAATCCGCTGTCACCCTCGACGAGGCCCAGCACCTGGTTGGCGGTGGGCCCGTACCCGAGATCGGCCCCCGCGGCCCGGACGTGCGCAGTGGGCAAATGCTGGTGAACGACGTCGGCGACGTCGTCGACCGACGGACCAGGTGTGGAGGCGACCAGCACCAGAACCTGCAGGTTGGGGTAGTCCTGGGCGGCCAGCGCAGCCGCGACGTCAGCGAGGTGAGGCTGCGGAGGGTGGACGACGACCGTGGCGACGACACCGGGGGCGCCAGAGGGGTTGGACCGCGACTCCACGATGGGCGAAGGCTACTCGTTGCGGTCGGGTCGACCGGGGCGCTCGACCGTGGCACCGACCCACGATGTGCATCAACAAAGACCCGTCACGCTGGGGTGATCGCTCGACGGATCGGCTGCGGTGGGTAGCGTGATCAGCCTTGGCGACGACTGAACGAGACTCCCGCGCGCCGCTTCCGGAGGGCACCTTCGCCGTCGGAATCGGTCTGCTGATCGCCGGTCTGTCGAGTTACGCCTTCTTCAAGGTGGGCCAAGAGGCTCTGGGCAAGGACGACTTCAAGCCGATCGTGGCCCTGTGGTTCGCCACTTTCGTTCTGGCCCCCGGCTTCTTCCTCCCGCTCGAACAGGAAATGGGACGGGCCCTCGCCCACCGCCGAGCCCTCGGACGAGGCGGGCGACCGATCGTGATGCGCGTCGTTCCCCTCGGACTGGCCATGGCTGCAGTCGTCATCGCGGTGATCGCCGGACTGAGTTCGATCGCGACCCGCGAGTTCTTCGAGGGCTACGGGCTCGTGACCGCCGCACTCATCATCGCGTTCATGTCGTATGCGCCCACCCACCTCGCTCGTGGCATCTGCTCGGGCGAGGGTCGCTTCGCCGCGTACGGCATCGTGATGGGAGCCGACGGTTTCGTTCGCGTCGTTGGCTGCGTGATCCTGTGGCAACTCGACGTCACCAACGTGGGCGCCTACGCGCTTCTCGTGGCGTTGTCACCCTTGTCGGGTGTTCTGATCGTGTGGGCGCGTCGCCAACTCGTGACGAGCCCCGGCCCGGAGGCTCCGTGGAGCGAAGTCACGCCCAATCTCGGCTGGCTTCTCCTCGGCTCGGTGATGGGCGCCGGATTGGTGAACGCCGGTCCGATCGCCATCGACGTGTTGGCCGCCAACGACGAAGCCGAGAAGGTCACCCGTTTCGGAAACGGTGTGCTGCTCGCGCGCGTCCCACTCTTCTTGTTCCAGGCCGTACAAGCCGCCCTCTTGCCTCGTTTGGCTCGACTCGCGGCCCAGAACGATCTCGAGGAGTTCCGCGCCGGATTCCGTCGCTTGATGCTCGTCGTCGTGAGTGTCGGACTGTTCGGCACCGTGGCCTCGTTCGCGTTCGGTCCGGCCGTCCTCGACGTGGTGTACGACGGTGGCCTCGACCGAAGCACACTCACTCTGCTCGCCCTCGGCAGCGCGGTGTACATGGTCGCGTTGGCCACGGCCCAGGCCGTGATCGCCCTGCACGGCCACGCCCGCGTGGGCATCGGGTGGCTTTCGTCGATGATCGTCTTCTTGCTGTGCGCGTGGTTGTCGTCAGACGATCTGTACCTGCGCGTCGAAATCGGTCTCGTCGCGAGTTCGGTCGCGGCCCTCATCTACTTCGCGTGGTCGTTGCGCGACCTGCTGAAGGAAGGCGCCCAACCCGATCGCGACTCGGCGTTCGAAGCGTTCATCGGCAACCCGATCGAGGGCTGACATTCTTCGCGGCGGCAACGCCGCTCGATTCGCTCGACTCAGGACGGAACAGGCAGACCCGCTCGCACGGCCTCACGCTTGAGGTCGTGCGCCACCATCATCTTCACGAGTTCGGGGAATGACACTTCAGGCTTCCAACCCAACTTCTCACGGGCCTTGGTGGCGTCACCGATGAGAAGGTCGACCTCGGCCGGACGGAAGAACTTGGGATCCTGCCGCACGTACTTGTTCCAGTCGGAGATTCCGACTTCGGCGAAGGCGCGCTCGACGAGTTCTTCGATGGTGTGCGTCTCGCCCGTGGCGATCACGTAATCGTCGGGCTCGTCCTGCTGGAGCATGAGCCACATCGCCTTCACGTAGTCGCCGGCGTAACCCCAATCGCGCTTGGCGTCGAGGTTGCCCATGACCACCTCGTCCTGAAGCCCCAGCTTGATGCGGGCCGCCGCGTTGGTGACCTTGCGCGTGACGAACTCGACGCCACGACGCGGACCCTCGTGATTGAAGAGAATGCCCGAGCAGGCGTAGAGGCCGTAGCTCTCGCGATAGTTGACGGTGATGTGATGTCCGAACACCTTGGCGCATCCGTAGGGAGAACGTGGATGGAACGGCGTCATCTCGGATTGCGGGATCTCACGCACCTTGCCGAACATCTCCGACGATGAGGCCTGGTAGAAGCGAATGGTGTTGTTCTGGGCACCACCGACCATGCGGACGGCTTCGAGCATGCGCAGAACACCGGTGCCGGTGAGATTGGACGTGAGTTCGGCCTGGTTCCACGACAGCGCCACGAAGGAGATGGCGGCCAGGTTGTAGACCTCGTGCGGCTGTGCCACTTCGAGGGCCTTCACGAGCGAGGGCAGATCGGCCAGGTCGCCGGGAACGATCTCGACGAACGGAAACTCGTCGCGCATCATCTCGAGCTTGGGGTTGTTCTGCCCCTTGACGACGCCGAAGACTTGGTAGCCCTTCTCGTGTAGGAGCTGAGCCAAGTGTTGACCGTCCTGGCCAGTGACTCCGGTGATGAGGGCGCGACGCATGAGACTCCTTGGGCGCCCACGACATGAGCGTGCCAACAGTCTACGGAGACCGCCGCGCGGACCCCGATCCTCGTCGCGCCCATACACTCGATTCGTGCTGACCGTTGCCTGCGACACCGGGCCCTTGCACGGACCGGCCACCGGGATCGCCCGCGCCACCGCCGGACTGCTCGACGCACTGGCGCACCACGACGTCGCCGTCCTGCCCTACGTGGTGAGTTATCGAGCCCAACTCCACCCCGGAACCCGTCGACTCGCTCTACCCGCGTCGTTGGCTTTGCGCGCGTGGGCGACGTTCGATCGACCCCGCGCCGACCGCTTCGTGCGAGGCGCCGACCTCGTTCACGGGACCAACTACGTAGTTCCACCGTCTTCGTTGCCCCGCATCGTGAGCGTCTACGACTGCTGGGCGCTCGATCACCCCGACCTCGTTCACGCCGATGTTCGATTGGCCATGCGCGTTCTTCGTCGCAACATCGCCACCGGTGCAGTGGTTCACGCCTCTTCGCGCGCCACCGCCGAACGACTGCGCGCACATTTCCCGGATGCCGACATCGAGGTGATCCACCTCGGATCGACACCACTCCCCTCGCCGCCTGCCGTACCCAGTTCACGGCTCGGCGAACTCGTCGGATCCCGGCCATTCGTTCTTGCGGTGGGAACCATCGAAATTCGCAAGAACCTGCCGCACCTCGTACGAGCATTCGCCTCGGCGAACATCACTGACACCTGCCTCGTGATCGCCGGCGGCGACGGCAACGACCGTCCCGCGCTCGACTCGGCTCTGGCCGAACTCGACCCCGAACTTCGCTCGCGAGTCGTGGTCACCGGACGCGTCGATGACGGCGATGCATCGTGGCTCGTTCACAACGCTCGAGTGCTCGCGTATCCGTCCCTCGACGAGGGTTTCGGATTCCCGATCCTCGAGGCGTTCGCCGCCGAGGTTCCGGTGGTGGCGAGTACTGCCGGTTCGATTCCCGAAGTGGCCGGCGACGCCGCTCTGTTGGTGGACGCCCGCGACACCGACGAGCTCGCAGCCGCGATCACGCGAGCCGTCACCGACGACACCGATCGCACGCGACTGATTTCGGCCGGTCGACTTCGGGTCGGTTCGTTCACATGGGCGAACACGGCGACTCACATGCTCGCGCTCTACCGCCGAGTCGTCGCCGATGCGGTTCGACCGTGAGAATGGCACCGTGACGTCGAAGTACACGGTGATCGCCGGCGGGGTGGGTGCGGCGCGGTTCCTGCGCGGCCTGGCGGCTGCGGTCGATCCCCGCTCCATCACCGCAGTCGTCAACACCGGCGACGACGGCTGGATCAATGGTCTGTGGGTATCGCCCGATCTCGACACCGTCACCTACACCGTGTCGGGCGCGATCGACACCGAGCGCGGCTGGGGACTCGGGGACGAGTCGTGGCGCGTGATGGAGTCGATTGGTCGTTACGCGAACGTTCGACCTGAAGGTTCGAGCGCAGCCAACACCTGGTTCAACCTCGGCGATCGCGACCTGGCCACACACATGTACCGCACGGCCCGTCTCCGCGAGGGTGCGACACTCAGCGCGATCACCGACGAGATTCGTCGCGCATGGGAACTCTCGATACGAATCCTCCCGATGTGCGACCAACCCGTGGCCACGCTCGTCGACATCGTCGACGGTGATGGATCGGAGCGCCGGGTCTCGTTCCAGGAGTACTTCGTGCAACGTCGTCACGGCGTGCCGGTTCGTGCGGTGCATTTCCACGGCGCGGCCGACGCCACGCCCACGTTCTCGACCGAGGTTGCTTCGGCCGATGCGGTGGTCATCGCTCCCTCGAATCCGATCGTGTCGATCGGGCCGATTCGCGCTCTCTCGGGCGTGGACGCGGCACTGACTGCTCGCCGCGACTCGGTCGTTGCGATCTCGCCCATCATCGCCGGCGCAGCCCTCAAAGGTCCGGCCGACCGCATGCTGGTCGAACTCGGACACGAGGCGTCGGTGGTGGGAGTGGCTCGTCTCTACGCGCCCATCTGCTCCACATTGGTGATCGACCAGCGCGACGCCGACGCGGTTGCCCGCGTGGAGGCCGAAGGTGTGCGCTGTGTGGTGGCCGACACGATCATGTCGTCACTCGACGTGGCGCGGGCTCTCGCACTGACGACCATCGGTGCGGTGGCATGATGGACCCGATGAGCAATCCGGCCCAACTCCGACTCACCGCCTGGGGCGTCACCGGTATCGGCGAGATCAAGCCGGGCGATCAACTCGGTGATGTGATCGTCGATGTGTGTCGCGCCGAACCGAACGGTCCGCTCGCCGACGGCGACGTTCTGGTCGTCACCCAGAAAATCGTTTCCAAGGCCGAGGGTCGCATGGTGGAGATCGATCCCACCGATCCCCTCTCGCACAAAGTTCTCGTCGAACAAGAGGGCGTCCGGGTCGTGCGACGCCGCGGTGACCTGATCATCACCGAGACCACGCACGGATTCATCTGCGCCAACAGCGGCATCGACCTGTCGAACGTCGAACGCGGATGGGCCGCGTTGCTGCCCGTCGACAGCGACCGGTCGGCTCGACGCATCCGCGACATCGTGCGCGCCAAGTTGGGTGTGAACGTTGGTGTGATCGTGTCCGACACGTTCGGCCGCCCTTGGCGCAAGGGCCTCACCGACGTGGCCATCGGAGTCGCCGGTATCGCCGCGGTGGTCGACCTGCGCGGCACGCCCGACGCGCTCGGACGCGTGATGCAGGTGACCGAGGTGTGCGTGGCCGACGAGATCGCATCGGCGGGTGAACTGGTGATGGGCAAGTCGAATGGTGTGCCGGTGGCCGTGGTGCGCGGGTGCGACCCCGAATGGTTCCGCGAGTCGTCGATCTCCGAGATCGTGCGCCCGGCCAACGAAGACCTGTTCCGCTGACCGGAGGTCAACCGAGAAGGCGGCCCAGGCCTTCGTCCACAGTGGTGAACGGCGCCCAGCCGAGATGCAAACGCGCTCGAGCCGACGACAACGCGACTCGCGACACATGGTGCGTTCGTTTGGGCGCGTTGGTGGCGGGCGTTCCCGACCCGACCGAACGCCAGATGTCGCGCACGGTGGTCTGCACACCCGTGCCCACGTTGAGCGCGAGTCCGCCGCCCTTACCGGCGGCTCTGACCAACGCGTCGACCGCGTCGTCGATCCAGAGCAGATCGCGTGTCTGCCGACCATCACCGTGAACGGCGAATTCGGCACCGTTGTCGCGGGCCGCCAGCGCCGCCGCCACCACGTTGCTGTCGGGACGCATCCGTGGTCCGTACACCGTGGGCATGATCAGCGCCGTGTACTCGACCGCGTGACGATCGCGGTATCCGGCCAAGACGTCGAGCATCGAGTTGGCGATGATTCCGCTCACGGTGCCCGGCGCGCGTTCGTGGTCTTCACGCACCGGTAGGTCGCGCAAGGCAATCTCGCCGTAGACCTGACTAGCCGGAAGGACTGTCACAACTTTCGACGTGGGCGATACCGAGCGAACCGCTTCGAGGCACGCGACCAGAACCGCCAACGCCTCCACCGAGAGCAATGGATGGCGCGCATCGGATCCGAGCCCGCGCACGAGATACAGAACTTCAGGGGCCCGACGTTCGAGCAGTGTGGACAACTCGGGTGCGGCTGCATCGAGCTGCTGGATCGACAGTCGTCCGCCCCGCGCGCGGGCCTCGGCCAGATTCGCCAATGATCCGGTGGTGAAGTCGTCCACCACGTCGACAGCCACGTCGTCGACGAGCAAACGATCGACCAGATGCGACCCGATGAATCCGGCCCCGCCGATCACAACCGCCGACGACGGCGCGACGACGGTCGGTTTGCGGGGCACGTCAGGCCGCCGACGGATCGGGAACGAGAGCGTTGCTCAGCGCTGCGCCCGCCGCGACGCTTCCTTGGGCGCCGATGACCGAGTCGCGCAACGATGCGTTCTCGCCGACATCCCCCATCACGATGCTGTCGACCACTTCGGCACCTCGATGAATCACAGCACCGGGGAGAATCACCGAACCGATCACCGTCGCGTCGGCGTCGACGCGAGCACCCTCGGCCACGAGCGAATGCTCGATGTGCGCCGAGGGATCGACAGTCGCCCCCGGTTCGACGGCGACACACGAGAGCAGTCGACGTCGCCCGTCGAGCATGTCGAGATTGGCCTGTCGGTACAACGAAGGACGACCCGTGTCGACCCAGTAGTCGTCGGTGGCCATCGCGTACAGTCGCCCGTCGGCCACGATCTGCGGGAAGGTTTCGCGCTCGATGGACACCTTTCGCCCCGTCGGGATGCGCTCCAGCACCGACGGTTCGAACACGTAAGTACCAGCGTTGATGAGGTTGCTCGGGGCCGTGCCGGGCGCTGGTTTCTCGACGAATCGCGACACGAGTCCGGTCCCGTCGACGTCGACGACTCCGAACGAGGACGGATCGTCGACGGGAGTGAGGTGCAACGTGGCCTCGGCGCCGCAGCGACGGTGGAAGGCGAGCAATGCGGCCACGTCGAGATCGGTGAGCACGTCACCATTGACCACCACGAAGGTGTCGTCGACACCGGCGTGTTCGGCCGCGAAGCGGATCGCACCACCGGTGTCGAGCGGTTCGGGTTCGACCGCGTAATGCAAGCGCACACCCGCGCAGGTGCCGTCGGGAAAGGCGGCCATGAACGGCTCGGGTTTGAAGCCGAGAGCCAACACGACTTCGTCGACGCCAGCCGGAGCGAGCATCCGCACCAGGTTCTCGATGATCGGACGATGTCCGACCGGGAGCATGGGCTTGGGCGTGCTGAACGTGAGTGGTCGCAGACGGGTTCCGAACCCGCCGACCAACACCACTGCGCGCATCAGCCGCCAGTTGTGGTGGGGGCCGGAGCCGTCGTCGTCGCGGTCGCCGCCGAGGCGACGGTGGTGCTCGGAGCAGCCGGGCCGGCCACGGTGGTGGACACGTCAGTCGTCACGTCGACCGCGCTGTCACCGGGAACGGCATCGGCCGGAGCCGACGTGGGCGGGGCCGCACCGGAATCCACCGCACCCAACTCGGGCAACTGCGCCGCGGACGGCGGGAGGCCGGGCACCGTGCCTGCAGGGACGAACGCGATGGTGAACGCCATGCTGTCCTGCGTCAAACGGATGTCGTCGAAGTTGGTGATGAAGGTGGAGAAGTCGTTGGCGTTGTCGTACGACTCGTAGGCGTAGACCACGACTTCACCATCGACCGACTTGCCGTCCTTGTCGATGCACTTCGTCTCGCCCTCTTCGTACACCGCACCACCCTGATCGTCGGGGAACTCGATCTTGGTGTCGGAGACCTTCACGCCGTACACGTCGAGGAACACACCCAACTTGGCGTTACGACCGGTAGCGGCCGAGGTGTAGGGGTGCCAGTGCATGACGCCGTCGTCGTGGCTGTGAATGCCGGTACGACGGAACTTGTCGTTGGCCAGCTGTCCAGCGGTGTCGAGCTCTTCCTTGTTGCCCTGGAGATCGGGCAACCAGGTGTCGCAGGCGTAGAAACCGTACGAGGCGTGCCAGTGATCGTTGACCGTGGGCGGGGTATTGCGATCGGGGATGGACGCACGCGAGTAGACGATGAGGGCCGCGCCCACAATGGCCACGCCGACGACGATGGCTGGGAAGAGCGTGCCGCCCTTGAAGCGGACCTTCTTTCCCTTGCCCTTGGCGGCGAGACGCGCGACGCGCGACGCCGAATTGCGACCGGATGACTTGGCGTTCGGACCCACGAGGAAGCGAGGCTACCTGGGCGAACCCTCGTTCAGAGGGTCATCGGGTCAGGCGCGCAGGTCACGCACGGCGGGCAAGGACCGTGGCGTAGGCCTCTCCCACCGCGCGTGGCGAGACGTTGCCCAGCACGTGCGCCCGCGCTTTGTGACCCATGTCGACAAGACGCTCGGGATGATCGACCAATTCGCTGAGGGTGACGCAGAAGGCGTCCTCGTCATCGGGGTCGACGCTGACTCCACCGCCCGATCGGGCCAGGAGTCGCGGAACCTCGGTGTCGGGATCGATCGCAGCCAACGCCGGACGACCGGCCGCCATGATCGAGTACGTCTTCGACGGCACGCTCACCCGACCGAGTCCGCGCTTCAGGGGAATCACATGGAGATCGGCGGTGGCGAGCACCTCGGGAAGCCGTGCAGCCGGCTGATAGTCAGCGAAGCGCACGTTGGCGAGATCGCGGGCCGATTCTTCGAGCGAGTAGCGAGCCGAGCCTTCGCCATTGACCACGAAACACACGTCGGGACGGCGTCGAGCCGCCGCGAGCAGCAACGGGAGTGACTGCGAGAAGCCCACGTTGCCCGCGTACATCACCACTGGTCGATCGTCGATGCCGAGTTCGCGGCGATAGTCGGTGAGGCGATCGAGCGGAACGATCGCGTCGGTGTCGACGAAGTTCGGAATGACCACGATCGTGTCGCGTCGCGCCGTCGGAACTTTGGCCCGCAGATTCTCGGCCAGATCGTCCGACAACACCGTGACTGCTGCGGCCCGCCGGTACACCCACTTCTCGAGCACACGTGCGGCGGCGATGACCCCGCGATTGCGAATTGCTCCGGTCTCGACGGCGGCGTCGGGGAACACGTCTTGGATGTTGACCACCAAGCGTGCGCGACGCACCTTGGCGATGACCCAGCCAGTTACGCCGAGAGTGAGCGGTGGCGACATCGCGAACACCGCGTCGATCTTCTGCCGGCGAGCCACACGACAGCCGGCCACCGCCGCCGTCACGGAGAAGCCGATGAAGCCGAGGGCACGACGCAGGAGGTTGCGCTTGTCGGAACCCGCGAATGGATCGAGTCGCGTGATGCTCCCCCACTCGCACACCTGTGTGCGAGTGCGCCACGTGGTGGTCGCCCACGACTCCTCCACCCGGTGCTTGGCGTACCACGGCAACGTCGACACCACGTGCACGTGATGTCCGAGCGCGGCCAATTCGTAGACGATGCGCGTCATCACCACACCGGTGGGTGCGGTATCGGGTTCGAAGTGCGGGCACACCACGACGATTCGCAGCGGCTGTGAGTTGGAGTCGTTCATCGAACCCCGAGTCGTTCGTAGGCCTCGGCCAGAGCGGCCCCCGATGCACTGGTGCTGAACCGCGCGACACGCTCGATGCCACGCTGCACCAGTTCGGTGCGGCGCAAGCGCACCACATCGGGAACACTCGCCCACAGATCTTCCTGAAGCGAGAGAACGATGCCCGCTTCGCCCACCACCTCGGGCAGACAGGCCCGATTACTGGTGACCACCGGGATGCCGATCTGCATCGCTTCGATCACCGGTGCGCCGAAACCCTCGTATTCACTCGGGAATACCAACGCATGAGCCATGCGAATGAGGCCGTTGCGATCACGTTCGGACACCCGGCCCACATGGGTGACGGCCCGCGCCACGCGCGAATCGCCCAATTGTCTGCGCACCGCCTCCTCGGCGTTACCGACTCCACCCATGAGGACGAGCCGATACCCGAGGTGCGACCAGTGGCGATCGGCCACGTCGATGAGGAATCGATGACCCTTGTGCGGGAAAGTGGCCGCCGGATACACAAGAATCGGCGCGACACCGAGGTCGAACTTCGTGCGCAACTCAGCTTCCGGTGTGAAGTCACGCGAGAGCGAATCGTCCACGCCGTGCGGAACGATGGCGATGCGATCGGGGTCGACGCCGTACGCGTCGACCACTGTTCGCTTCACGAAGTCGCTCGGGACGGTGATGAGATCGGCAGCCCGCGCTGAACGCGGCATCACGGTGCGCAGATACGTGAGTCGCTTGGGCGCGAAGTATTCGGGGTACTGCCGGTACTGCAGATCGTGAATGGTCAGAACCGTCGGACGTCGATAACGACCGGGCAGCGTTCCGCCTCCGTGGTGCACCAACGACGCTCCGCGCGTCTTGCGGCGAAGCCAGGTCGACTCGGTGAGCATGCGACGCGGTCGCGAGCGGCAATCGTGCGCGGCTTCCACCACGTCGTGAACAGCCACGACTTCGGGGTGTGCGGCCGCGAAACCCTTCGGTGCGAAGACCGTGGTGCGGACCTCGTGCGCAGCCAGACCCACCAGCTGTCGACACAAGTACTCCTCACTTCCGCCCACGTCGCCAGGAACGCACCACAGCAAGTTGACCGCGATGCTCACGAGAGCACCTCGCGATAAGCCGCCGCGGTGAGACGTGCGGTTTCCGACCACTGACGACGCGCCGCCTGTCGGTGACCCCAGACGATGAGTTCGTTGCGTCGCGCCAGTGCTTCGTCGATACCACGCCGGATGTCGTCGACGCTGAACGGGTCGACGAGCACCGCCGCACCACCGGCGACTTCCTCGGTGGAGGTTCCCTGGCTGGTGACGACCGGTGTTCCCTGCGACATGGCCTCGAGCACTGGCATGCCGAAACCTTCGCGTTCGCTCGGATAGCAGAAGACACGGGCCGACGAATACAGAGCCGGCAGATCGCCGTCGGCCACGAATCCGATGAAGTGAACGTTGTGGGCGTTCTCGATTCCGGATTCGCCCCAACCCATGGCTCCGGCCACCACCAAGGGGAGCGGCGAACGCATGGTGCTGATCGCCTCCACCAAACGCTTTAGGTTCTTGCGCGGCTCGACGGTGCCCACGAACAACAAGAACTCCGATGGCAACGAGTACTTCGCGCGCACGGCCCGCTTGTCGTCTTCGGTCACCGCGATGCGCTCGACTCCCCACGGCACCAGACGCAGTCGCTCGACTCCGATGCCCGCGCGTTCGGCATCGAGCATGGTGGCCATCGACGG
>CAZELU010000028.1:0-26200 GCA_964513215.1 uncultured Bifidobacterium sp. | reverse complement strand
CAGCGTTCGAGTGACACCGCCAACGTTTCGCGCACGGTGAGTTCGGGGAACAGTCGCGCGTCCTGGAACGAACGGCCGAGGCCGGCACTGGCACGACCATTGGGTGTTGCGCTGGTGACGTCGCGTCCTCCGACTTCGATCGTTCCGTCGATGAGCGGCGTGTAGCCGGAGATGAGATCGAAGAGTGTCGTCTTACCGGCACCGTTGGGTCCGATCACTCCGACAATTTCACGTTCGCGCACTTCGATCGACACGCCGTCGACCGCACGAATGCCGCCGAAACCGGCCGCCACTTCGTTGGTCCGTAGTGCGACTCCGTCACCGATGGACGACGGTTCACGATCGGTGGTGACGGTGTCATCGGCCATGCCCGACAAGAACACCGAGCGCAGAACATCAGGGCGTTGCAACAGTTCGGCGGTGGGTCCGGAGAATCGAATCTCGCCGCGTTCGAGGAAGTAGGCCCGTTCGGCCACCGTGAGTGCGACGTTGACGCTCTGCTCCACGAGGACCACCGTGACACCATCCCCCGACATGCGCTGCACGATCGGGAGCATCTGCCCCACCACCACCGGTGCCAGACCGAGCGAGAGCTCGTCGATGAGCAACACCTTGGGTCGCATCACGAAGCTCATCGCCAGTGCGAGCATCTGCTGCTGTCCGCCCGACAAGTTGACGGCCGGCTCGTCGAGGCGAGCCGCCAGCATCGGGAAGATCTCGAGCACCTCGGCCTTGGCCTTCTCGACACCGGCAGTATCGCGTCGGTTGGTCCAGCCCGACAGATCGAGATTCTCGCGCACCGTGAGCGAACCGAACACGCCGGCGCCGCCGGGCATCTGCACGATGCCGAGGTGCGCGATCTCGTGCGGGGGCGCGTGAGTGATGTCGCGCCCGTCGAAGATCACAGCACCGCGGTCGGCTTCCACCACGCCACTGATGGTCTTGAGCAGTGTGCTCTTGCCCGCACCGTTGGTGCCGAGCAGCGCGATGATTTCCCCTTCTTCGAGGTCCATGTCGATGCCGTGCAGCACTGGTCGTCCGTCGTAGCCCGAGCGCACACCGCGCAAGATGAGCAACTTGGCTCGACCTTGGCGGCGTTCGTACAACACCTCGGAACGCGCCGCGGCCGACTGCCACACCTGGCCGATGTCGTCCATGATCACGTTGCCAATGGTGCGCTGGATGAGGCCACCGATGATGAAGAGCGGAATCATCACGAGCATGCCGATGCGAATGGTGAACTGATCGGCCAGCCAACCGATCATGGGCAACACGAACAGACCCGGGATGACCCACAGTGACGCCACCGAGAAACCCGTGGCGCGAGCCCGCGGCGGAATCGCCAACGAGAGTCCGGAGAACACCGCCGGAGCGAGGATGGCCAGTGCCGCCGAGATCACGCAGTTGACGGCCACCGCCACCACGATGTTGGGAGCGAGTGCGAAGGCGGCGGCCAGCACCGCGGCGGCGATCGACACGTTGGCCCCCACCTTGGTGAGACCAGCCACGTTGTTGGCGTACCGCTTGGCGATGTACCGGCTTCCGATCACGAGACCCACCAATTGGAACGGCTCGGCAATGGCGGCGGCCACACCACGGGCGCGCTCGTCGAGGCCGAACTCCTGGTCGTACATCAACGACGCCAACGACACGAAACCGATGAGGCCGGTGGCGAGGAACGGCAGGCTGTACCAGATGCGGCGCAACGACTGAACTTTGTGCACCGTGCGCCAACTCTCGCTGAACGACGGCGCCACTTCTTCGGTTGCCGCCACCTCGTCGGACACGCCCATCGCTTTGCGTTCCCACTGCCCGCGTACCGGTTCGACCAGCCGCAGAGCGAGCACCGCGAAGATGATGGTGGGAACGATGAACACGAAGAACGGTGCGCGCCACCCGAAGTAGTACGCGAGCAGACCGGCACTCAACGGGCCAACAAACGCTCCCACCGCGTTAGCCGCCCGGTGCACCGAGAACACTTTCGTGCGCGATTCGATCGGGTAGTAATCGGAGATCAGCGAGTTGTGTGTGGGATCGATGACCGCTTTACCGAGGGCCGATCCGCTGCGCGCGATGGTGAGCACGATGAGGCCGGTGGCGAGACCCGTGAGACCCGAGAACATGGCCCACACCAACGCGCCGATGAGAGCGAGCCGCGTGCGCTTCGAGCGATCGGCGATCTGGGCGATGGGGACTTGCAACGCGAGAGCCGCCACACTGGCCAGACCCACCAACCCGAGCGTGGTCCCGAGGTCGAGATCGAAATGTTCGCGGATCTCGGGCAACAAGATGCCGAATGCGGCGCGGTCGAGTTCGTCGACGGCGTTGAGCCCGAAGAGGATCACCAGCGGGTACACCGGTTGGCCGCCGCACACGTCGCGTAGCCACGAACTCGGGTGACGGAAGCCGAACCAGAACCGCTTCCACAACGACGCCTTCTCGCTCACTGCGACTCCTTTCTGCGGTCGGCTCGTCGAGCGATGAGCATCGCCAACTGATCGCGGATCTTGATGACGAGGGCGCCCAGACCGCCGGGGACGACGAGGAGAACCAACAACACACCGGCCGCCGACGACAAGAAGCGCCACTCTTCGGCGGTGACGAACCACTCGGTTCCGCGCAGGTACACCGCGCCGAGCACCGCGCCGAACATCGACCCGAGCCCGCCCACCACCGACGCGGTGAACACGTCGAGGCTCTTGCCCACGCCATAGCTCTGCAGATCGAAGCTGTGATTCAGGTGCGAGAAGAGTCCGCCGGCGACACCAGCCAACGTGCCCGAGATCGTGAAGGCGGTGAGTTTGACCTTGGTGGCCGACAGCGAATACGCCTGAGCACCCTTTTCGTTGTCGCGCAGAGCGAGGATCGCGCGTCCGGTACGACTGCGGCGAATGCCACGGACGGCCATCATCGAGATCGCCAGCACCACGAGCGTGTAGACGTAGAAGCGTGTGGGCGTCTCCACATCGATGCGTCCGAACAACGGGGGCCGTTCGATGCGCTTGTTGCCGGGCACCCACGAGAAGAAACGATCGTTGAGCAACCACGAGATCACCGACATGGCGAACACCAGCGTGGTGACCGCGAGATAGAGGCCACGTAGACGAAGCGCCGGCAGACCCACGAGGAACGCAGCCAGCGCGCCCACGGCTCCCCCGGCCAACAGTGCGAGCGTGAGGTCGACGTTCCATTCGAGAGTCAACTTGGCGCTCACGGCGGCGCCGATGGCCACCAGAGCCACCTGTCCGAGTGAGATCTGCCCGGCCCAACCGGTGAGCACCACCAACGACAACCCGATGATTGCGAAGATCGCGATGGCGGTGATCTTGATGACCTGATCGGAGCGCAGCACGATCGGGATGATCACGAGGCCGATCGGAGCGAGCGCGTAGGTGCCGTAGCGAAGCAGGCGCACGAGTGGCAGACGCGCAACAGCGGGGTCGAGATCGCGCACTTCGTCGGCGAGTCGCCACGACGCGGTCGTGTCCTGATCGAGTCGGGTGCTTCCGCGTCGCTGCATGAGGAGTGCGGCCATCACGGCCGCTCCCACGAACGGCGCCACGAGCAACGGGCTCTCGGCGTTCCAGGCCACGCCGTACTCGAGGATGCCGAGGGCGACGGCGGCCACGGCGATGGTGCCGAGATTGCGTAGTCGTCCGATCACGAGCGCGGCCAGGGCTTGCACGAGGGTCGAGATGCTCAATGCGTTGCCGAGCGGAACCCCCAGGATTCCGGCGCGCAAGAACAGCGCGAGGAACGACAAGAACGCGGCCAGCATCCACACGATGGTCGACAACCCGCCGACCGGGATGCCGAGAAGAGACGCTCGCTCGCTGCGTTCGGCCGCTGCGCGAACCGCCGTGCCCACACGCGTGCGGGTGAGGAACAGCACGACCACGAGCATCGCCAGCGGCGCCACGATCATCGCGATGAAGTCGTTCGCGTTGAGGATGAACGATCCGATCGTCAACTTCCAGTCGAACGGCGGCGGGATGCGCTGAGACGCCGCGTTCTCGTCCCACAAACGCGGAATCAGGATCGCGAACACCGCGAGCAGCTGCGTGATACCGATGGTCGCCACGGTGAGCACGAGTCGTGGTGAGCGCGCGAACCGTCGAACGATGGCCAACTCGACCAGGGCACCGAGCACGATCGATGCGCCGAGGCCGGCAGCCAAGCCGAGCAGATACGGCAGACCCGAGAACACGATGATGCCCACTGACAACGCAGCCGGGATGAAGCCGAGGTCGGCCTGAGCGAAGTTCAGAACGCGGTTGGCGCGATACACGAGAGCCATACCGACGGCGAGCAGTGCCGTGAGCAGACCGATCACCACACCGCGAATCCATGCTCCGAGCGGCACGCCGAAGAACACCAACTGCACGAGGACGAGAACCAGGGCAGGCGTGAGCGGCGCGATCGTGCGCCGTACAGACATCACTCGGTTGGCCAACCCACTCACTGGCGCACCGACCCCCTCGGTTCCCCTCGCCCCGTTGTCTATCACACCTGGTCACGACCCTGATACGGTCGACCGAATGGGAACCGTCAGGCGGCACGTGTTCATCGATCGACCGGCCGATCTCGTGTGGTCGCTGGTGGGCGATCCGGCCCGCCTGCACGAATGGTTTCCCACCACCGCGACGGAAGTTGTCGGCAACAAGCGTTGGGTGTCGTTGGCCTCGGGACTGAAGTTCGAAGAGGACATCGTCACCCTCGACCACGATCTGCGCCGCTTCCAATACACGATCGTCAACAACGCCATCGTGAAGTCGCACCTCGGAACCGTCGACGTGATCCCCGACGGCGATGCGCGGTGCGTGGTGGTCTATTCCACCGACGCCGACCCCGAGGTCATGGCCCTGATGATCGCCGGGGCCGCGGGCGATGGCCTCGAACGGCTCAAGACAACGATGGAGGCGTCCTGATGGGTCGCAAGATTCTGTTCATCACCACCGATCAGCAGCGCTTCGATTCTCTTGGCTGCAATGGCGGCACGGTGGCTCGCACACCCACCATCGATCGGCTGGCCGCCGACGGCATCAACTACACGCGCGCACATCCGCAAAGCGTGGTGTGTATGCCGTCGCGCTCCACCATGATCACCGGGCAGCACGTAGCCACGCACGGGGTATGGATGAACGGTGTGCCGCTCCCCGACGAAGCGCCCAGTATCGCCAGCACTCTGCACGACGCCGGCTACCGCACCGCGCTCATCGGCAAGGCCCACTTCGAGCCGTTTCTCGACCCGTTCCTGCGGTTCGTCGAGAACCAACTCGGTACGTCGGGTGATTTCTCGCGCGAGGTGAACGGTCACCTGCATCGCGGTTTCGATCACATGGAATCGGCGTCGCACGGCGGCATGGGCAACTTCCACTACGCACGTTGGCTCATGCAGAACCACCCCGAAGCGATCGGCATGTACTACCGAGTGCTCGACATGACGCTGCAAGTGAACGCGAGTGGTGGTGGCGACACTGCGGGCCCGCAGGTTCACCACAACGCCATTCCGCGCGAGTGGTACCACACCGAGTGGGTGGCCGATCGCACCATCGCCTGGCTCGATTCGCTGAATGCAAACGACGACTGGTTCTGCTGGATGAGTTTCCCCGATCCGCATCATCCGTGGGATCCGCCGCAATCCGAACTGCATCGCGTGAATTGGCGCGATCTCGATCTGCCCGAGAACTACCCGGTCGATCGGGCCGAGCGCGAGGCGATTCTCGACGCCAAACCCCGTCACTGGCGGTTGTGGTACGAGGGCGAGTTCGTCTCGAACTACGAAGCACCGGCCAGTTGGGTTCCGAAGACGCTCACCGACGATCAGGTGCGCGAGATCAACGCGCTCACACACATCGAGAACGAGCTCATCGACGAGGCGATCGCCCGTGTGCTGCGCACTGTTGCGGCGCGCGGTTGGGCCGACGACGTCGACATCGTCTTCACCACCGACCACGGTGAACTCCAGGGCGACTACGGCTTGTTGTTCAAGGGACCGCAGCACGTCGATTCACTCATGCGTCTCCCCCTCATCTGGCGTCCGGCTCCGTCGGCCGGGGTTGCGCCGTCCACCGTGAAGTCTCCGGTGGGCCTCGTATCGCTCGCGTCCACGTTCGCGCACATCGCGGGTGTGCCCGAGCCGTCGTACGTCGAATCACATCGACTGCCCACCAGCGATGCCGAAGCCCCCGCTCTCGGTCACGAGCGCGTGCTCACCGAGTGGGATTCGGTGCTTTTCGGCAAGATTGTTCGTCTGCGCACCATCTGCCGTGACGGTTGGGTGGCCACCGCGTGCTTGCCCGGCACGGTGCACGACGGCACCGAAGGCGAGTTGTACGACTTGGCGAACGATCCACTGCAGCGCGAGAACCTCTGGAGCGATCCGCGCGTGGAGGGGACGAAGAGCGACCTACTGGCCGACATGTGGGACTCGCTCCCCCGTACATCTACACCACGTCGCGAGTGCGACGCGCCGGTTTGATCGACGGCTTTATTCGGCGCCGTCGAGGCGCACGATCGGTTCGTACAACTCGGGGCGACGGTCGCGGAACACTCCCCAACTGTGTCGCAATGCGGCCACCGCATCGAGATCGAACTCGGCCGTGATCACGGATTCGCTCGTGCGATCGGCTTCGACGATCACTTCACCCGTGGGTCCGGCGATGAACGACGTTCCGTAGAACGTGAGCGTGTGCTGTCGTCCGGTCTCGACACCCACGCGATTGGCCGCGACCACCGGCACCAGGTTGGCTCCGGCGTGACCCTGCATCACCCGTTGCCAGTGACGACTCGAGTCGTACGTCGGGTCGTGGGGCTCGCTGCCGATCGCCGTCGGATACAGAATCACCTCGGCCCCGCGTAGCGCGAGCACGCGCGCAGCTTCCGGGAACCACTGATCCCAGCAGATGGCGAGGCCGATACGACCGACCTTGGTGTCCCACACGCGAAAGCCGGTGTCACCCGGATTGAAGTAGTACTTCTCCGAGTAGCCCGGACCATCGGGGATGTGGCTCTTGCGATACACACCGAGCACGGTGCCGTCGGCGTCGATGATCGCGACCGAATTGAAAGCGGCGTTGTTGGCGCGCTCGAAGAAGCTCACCGGCAACACCACACCGAGTTCGGCCGCGAGGCGAGCGAAGTGCGCGATGGTCGGGTGCCCGTCGAGTGGTCGAGCCCGACTCATGTGTTCGGCCAGTTGGTCGGTGCAGAAGTAATGGCCCTCGAAGAGTTCGGGGATCTGAATCAGACGTGCACCGCGTGACGCGGCTTGGCGAACGAGTCGTTCGGCGGTGGCGACGTTGGTGGCGATGTCGTCGGTCATCGCCATCTGCACGGCGGCGACGACGAGGGGGCGCATCGGTCAGGCCGAAGCGAGAGCGCCCACGAGGCGCGCCGCGAACTCTTCGGTGTGCGCCGCCAACTTCGAGCGGTGCAGCGCCATTCCGCCGATGACATCGGCGCCGAGTCGTTCGACTGCCTTGTCCATGGCGCCGAGTGTGCGACCGGGGTTGAGTGCGAACGTGCAGAACGTGACGGCCTTCTTGCCGCCGAGAGATGGCAGCGCGTTGATGGCGCCGATCCCCCACGGGGCCTGGCCGATGACGAACGCACCGTGCACCCACGTGCCGATGAGGACCACGTCGGCGGCCTGAATGGACGCGTGATCAGGTCGACGCATGGGCGACAGACCGGTGATCGACCAGTTCTCCTGCTGCAAGTTGGCCGCAATCGACTCGGCGGCTCGCCACGTGTTGCCAGTGAGGCTCTCGACCAGAAGCGCTGCTTTCATGCCACCGATTCAACCACAGGCCGGGTCGACGATCAGAGTTTCTTGAGCGGCGCCCAGGCGAGAAGCAGGTGTTTCGTACCCTTCCCGCCGAAGTTCACGACGGCTTCGGTCTTGTCGCCCGTGCCGGTGATGTCGATGATGATGCCTTCACCGAACGCGGAGTGCTCGACTCGATCACCGATGCGCAGACCGAGCGTGTGCGAGTTGGTGGGTTCGATGGTGGCCGAACCACGCCCCGCGGCCAGGGCCTGATCGACGATGCGCTCGCGACGCTCGTGCGCGGCTTGGCGATCGTCGTCGTCGATGTCGAACGAACTGACGGCCCGACGCGAACCACCGAACGCATCGCGCGACGACCGATGTGTGGGCACGTTGCCCTCGTTCTCCACGAGTTCGGCCGGAATCTCCTCGAGGAATCGCGACGGCGGGTTGTACTGCGTGGTGCCGAACTGCTGGCGCGACCAGGCGTGGCAGAGGAAGAGCTTCTCTTGTGCGCGGGTGATGCCCACGTACGCGAGGCGGCGTTCCTCTTCGAGCTCGTCGGGATCGGTGAGGGCGCGCACGTGCGGGAAGAGGCCTTCCTCCACACCAACGATGAACACCACGGGGAACTCGAGACCCTTGGCCGAGTGGATGGTCATCAACACGACCTTGTCGTCGTCGTTGAGTTGATCGGTGTCGGCCACCAAGGCGACCTGTTCGAGAAACTCGTCGACGCGGGCGAACTCACGCGCCGAGCCGACCAGTTCGGCCAGGTTGTCGAGGCGCCCATCGGATTCGACCGACGACTCGGCTTCGAGCTCGGCAAGATAACCCGACTTGTCGACCAAGAACTGCAGCAGATCGCCCGGACCGCTTTCGTAGTGGCTGCCGGCCTCGTCGATGACCGCGAGGAACTCGGCGATTCCTTTGCGCGCGGCACCGGTGACTCCGGCCTCGGCTGATTGGCGCAAGGCGTCGATGAACGGAACTCCGAGTTGGGCGGCCAGCGCGTCGATACGGGCGACCGAGGTGTCGCCGATACCACGCTTGGGAACGTTGAGCACGCGCTTCACGTTCACTTCGTCGAGCGGGTTGTGCACCACACGGAGGTACGCGATGGCGTCCTTCACTTCACGGCGGTCGTAGAAACGCGTTCCCCCGAGCACTTTGTACGGAACGCCGAAACGCATGAGCGCTTCTTCAACCGCGCGGCTCTGCGGGTTGGTTCGATAGAACACGGCCATCGAACGCCAGGCCCGACCGTTGTTGTGCAGGCGATCGATCGAGCGGGCGACGAAGTTGGCTTCGTCACCCTCGTCGTCGGCGTGAAAGCGGACGATCTTGTCGCCAGCGCCGGCATCGGTCCAGAGATCTTTCGGCTTGCGGGCCACGTTCTGTGCGATGACTGCGTTGGCGGCGTCGAGGATGTTCTGCGTGCTGCGGTAGTTCTGGTTGAGAACGACGACCGAGACGTCGGGGAACGCGTCCTGGAACTGGAGGATGTTGCGGTAGTCGGCGCCGCGGAACTTGTAGATCGACTGATCGGTGTCGCCCACCACGCACACGTTGTGGTGCTGTGCACCGAGCATGAGCACCATCTCGTTCTGTGCGACGTTCGTGTCCTGGAACTCGTCGACGAGGATGTACTTGAACTTGCGCTGGTACTCGGCCAACACGTCGGGGTGGTTGCGTAGCAGGACCACGGTGTTCACGAGCAGATCGTCGAAGTCCATCGCCCCGGCCTTCAGGAGGCGGTTCTGGTATTCGCCGTAGATGTCGGCGTGCTTGCGGTCGATCATGCTGCCGGCCCGCTCGGCCGCCTGGGCCGGCGAGAGCAGTTCGTTCTTCCAGTTGGAGATGGCGGCGTGCACGCCGCGCGGCGTGAACCGCTTCTGATCGAAACCCATGTCGCGGATCACGTAGCCCGTGAGCCGCTGAGCATCGGCCTGGTCGTAAATGCTGAAGTTCTTCGGGTAACCGATGCGCTCGGCGTGAACGCGCAGCATGCGGACGCACGCCGAGTGGAACGTGGAGATCCACATCGAGTTGGCGATCGGGCCGACGAGAGCCTCGATGCGGTGCTTCATCTCGCCGGCTGCCTTGTTGGTGAAGGTGATGGCGAGGATGGCAGAGGGGTGAACGCCGTGTTGCTCGATGAGATGCGCGATGCGGTTGGTGAGCACGCGGGTCTTGCCCGAACCGGCACCCGCAACCACGAGGAGCGGGCCATCCACATGCTCGACTGCATCCCTCTGCATCGGATTCAGGGTCGGGATGGGCGTCGCAGGATCAGTCATGGTCGTCGTTCCGGGAAACGCCATGTTAGGGAGTGGGTGTGCTGCAGAAGCGGCTCGGGCCGGACCGCTGGCCTCGCAGCCAACGATCCGGCCCGGCGGGCGGAAACCGTGTGAATTCGGGTGTGATCAGTTGCCGGTGGGTGCGGCCGGACGCGTGGGGCGCACGCCGTTCACCATGTCGGTGATGCGCTGACGCAGGTTCGCCTGTGCATCGGCCACCAACGCGTCGATCACGCTGTTCACCGACACGCCATTGGCCTCGGCCACCTGAGCAATGGTCTGGCCGCTCTGCAGAGCGGTCTTCAACTGATCGGTGGTGATGCCGATCGCTTCGGCGGCCTTGGCGAGTCCTTCGGCGCGGGGGCCGCGCTGATGATCGCTGTGATCGTGGTCATCGCTGCCCGTGCCCTCGGCCGGACGAGCGGCACGCAGAGCGGCCGCCACCGCATCGGCCTGGGCCTGTGTGATGGTCCCGGCGGTCACGAGCGCCGACAACTTGGCCTGCGGGCCACGCGGTGCGCCTTCGGCCGGACGCGTGGTCGGGCGAGTGGTGAACGCCGTGATGATCGCGGTGCGATCGGCGGCGGTGATGGTGCCGGCATCGACCAGCGGCTGGAGCGCGGTGTTCAACTTCGCGGTGATCTCGGCCACGTGATCGGCGCGGTTGCCGTGATGCTGCGGCGTGATGGTGCCCGACTCTCCATCGGCATCACTCTCGGCCACGACCATCGTGCGGCTCGGCGACGCACCGGCGCCACCGGGAATGTTGAGAACGAAACCGGCACCGGCTCCGGCGAGGAGTCCGGCGGTCACGCCCGCTACTGCCCACTTCTTCTGCTTCATGTCATCTCCTGTTCATCGGGCGTTGCACGCCTTGGGGTTGACCCTCAGAGTGCGGCACCCAGGTGAGAAGCCAACCGGGCGAGGGTGAGAACCAGGTGAGAACATCCGTCCCGATCTGGGCCAAACTCGTGCCGTGGCCGCGACGACTCCCCTGCGTGACCTGGTGAAACTCTTCGTGCGCCTCGGGATCCTCGGTTTCGGGGGTCCGGCCGCCCACATCGCGATGATGCGCGACGAGGTGGTGCGCCGCCGCAACTGGATGAGCGACACTGAATTCGCGCAACTCGTCGGCGCCACCAACCTCATCCCGGGGCCGAATTCCACCGAACTCGCCATGCATCTCGGTGCGCGCCGCGCGGGAGGACGCGGACTCGTCGTCGCGGGTCTCTCGTTCATCGTTCCGGCCGTCGTGATCGTGAGCGTGATCGCGTGGCTCTATTCCGAACACGGAACCGACCCGATCGTGTTCGACATTCGCTACGGAGTTCTTCCGGTGATCATCGCGGTGATCGCTCAAGCCGTGTGGGGTCTCACCCGATCGTCAGTCGACTCGATCGCTTCGGGCGTCACGTCTCTCGTCGCGTTCGCTGCCTACCTCGCCGGCGTTCACGAATTGATCGTGCTCTTGGTTCTCGGTGTCGCGTGGGCCGTGTCCACGTGGCGTCCACGCAGCACCCTCGCACTCGCGCCGTCCGCACTTCTGTTCGCGGTGGCCAACGAGAATCCCACTGTGCTGCGACTCTTCTTCGTCTTTCTCGAAGTGGGATCGGTGCTCTACGGAAGCGGATACGTGTTGATCGCGTTCCTCGACAGCCGACTGGTGAACGACCACGGATACCTCACGGCGCAGCAGCTCGTGGATGCGATCGCCGTGGGCCAGATCACACCCGGACCCTTGTTCACCACCGCCACGTTCATCGGTTGGCAGATTCTCGGTGTGGCCGGAGCCGCGCTGGCGACCATCGGCATCTTCGGTCCGTCTTTCGTGTTCGTCGCGTTGCTCGATCGATTCATGCGCTGGGTCGACGCACGACCCGCGGCCCGCGCATTCCTCCACGGTGTCACCGTCGGGTCGTTGGGGCTGATGGCTGGTGTACTCGTTCGGCTGGCCGACGACGCGCTCGTCGACTGGTTCACGTGGCTCGTGGCGGGCGTATCACTCGCTCTGCTGGTGTTCACTCGTATCGGCGCGGCCTGGCTCGTGCCGGCCGGTGTGCTGATCGGGATCGTGCACGCCGTGGCGACGTGACGAGCGACGCAGCTCCCAGCAACACGGTTGCGCTTGCGAGGATCAAACCACTCCACGTTCGATCGGTGAGATCGATAACGAATGCGGCGATCAGCGGACCGATCCCGGACATGAAGCCACCGACGAAGTGCATCGAACCCATCAGGGTGCCGAGATCATGAGAGGGCAGCACCTCCCTCGCATAAATGCCATCGAGTGGAGAAACTGCTCCGATTCCCAATCCGCCAACGGCCACGAACACGACAGCAACAAACAGGTTTCCACTGAATGCCAACAAGATCGCCCCGGATGCGACTAGTAGCTTCGCCCCGATCAACACGTTACGAGTCGACCAGAGATCGAGCACTCTCCCGAGAGGAAGTCTTCCGAACAACTGAGCGAAACCGCGCGCTCCCGCCAACGATGCCGCCGTCGAGCGCTCGAGTCCTCCCGCGACCATCGCAGGAATTTGCAACACCATGATGATCGACGTTCCAAATGAGCTGGCGAAAGACGAGAGTGCGTACCTGCGAACATCAGAGTTCTTCAAAGCGCCGGCGACTGCCAGGCGCGACGACGCCGAGGGAGACAGCGAACGAGTCATACCGTCACGATCGACGAACAGCGCAGCAACGACGAGCACCAGACCGACGACAACCACCGAAACTCGGACGGTGTCACGCCAGCCGATCGATGAGCGGAGTAACTCGGTGATCGGAATAAGTAGAGGTGAAGAGAACGCTCCCCAAATGGTGAGTTGCGCGATCGCCCGCGCTTCGTGCCCTACCGACAGTCGTGCGGCGACGGCTTGAGTCAAGTGGTAGAAGCTCGACGCGCCGATCACTCCCCCACCGATGCCGAACAGGACCGCGAAGACGACGGGCGACGACGCGAACGTCGACACCACGACCACGATCGGCCCAACGACCGCACCAAAGGCGAAAGGACGGCGCGCACCGTGGCGATCGAGCGTACGTCCGACCCACATGCCGAGAACGCCGGTCAGGATTTGGGCGATCGTGTAGCCCAGCGTGAGGACGCCGACGCCCGATTCGAAGTCGGCTGTCATGTCATCGAGGAGTACTCCGAAGCCGTAGAACCACGATCCGTAAGCAACGATCGTCAGGATTCCGAGAATGCCGACGCGAAGATAGGGAATGCTCGACGACACGTCTGAAGAGTACGGCTCGGTCAGTCGACCGGTCGACCTTCGAAGTCGCTGATCAACGACAGAACGACGCGGTCACCACTCTCTGCCGCCGCGAAACGCTCGAGCTTCTCGGCGTAATACGCCTCACGCAGGTCACCCTCGGAGAGCGCGTTGTAGGTCGGATAGAGAGCTCGGCGATCACGATCGGAGCGATTGGCTCCACTGCGATGAGGTGTGAGGGAGTGGAACCACAGAGTCTGACCAGCACGCAAGGGCGCGTGCTGCCACGTCAACTCGTCGACGATCGAACGGACTATACAACCCCGGTCGTCGGTCTCGAGAAGGTGCTGGTGTCGCGAACTCGCCACTTCGAGGCAGCCATTCTCCGGGGTTGCATCGTCGACCGCGACCATGCACGAGACGTGCGTGTCGATGAACGGGTAAGCGGGGGCGTCCTGGTGCGGTGAAAAGCCCGCCCCGCCGACCAATTTGTAGTTGATCTTCTCCTTGTAAAGAACGGCCGGCTCACCGAGAAGTGTCGACGCGGTGGTCGCGAGTCGGCGAGTCAGAAGGTCGCGCAGACCTGCGTGCACCGGTACGAAGTTTTCGCTCCGAGCCAATTTGGGTCCGAAGTCGGTCATTTCACGATGGTGAAGGATCAGACCAGGTTCGCCGAAAGTCGCAGCGATCTCGTCGACCCATCCCTGAACTTCGAGCACTTCACTCAGGTTCAGATCGTCCGTGAGAACCCATCCGTGCTCGCGGAAATGTTGGACGATCATTGGATCGTCGGGCGAAAACGCTTTGATGTGCACGCCGACTCTCAACTCACTGCGTGGTGAGAAGCGATCCATCGGATCGAATCCTCATAAGTCGACAGCGGAGCGACCACCTTGCCGGGCACCTTGGCACCATCATCCGCGATTCGGAGATCGATCATCGCCTGCAAATCGTCACTCTCCTCGAATTCCGCGATCTCATCAGCACTCATTGGCCCACCCTGGGCGACAAGTGTCATCACACTGTCTGGCGACAGAATCGACGCGTACTCCTCTTGAGTCGCCACCAAATACCTCTTGGCGGGAACATGAGAGAGGATCAGGTCGGCCACCCGATCACCGAGGACGCCTCGGACGGCAATCGCTCCCATCGACGCGTGGCGTGGTTGGCCGGGCCCGTCCCACGGATGAGCCAGATCATGAATGAGGCCGGCAATCTGGAGCTCGACATCATCAGGGGCGACATCGCGCAAGATTGCGGCCGTCTGGAGTCCGTGGTCGAGCTCAGTGAACCCGTTCGCTTCGACCGACCCGAGTTCGCCGAGCCCTCTCAGGTGCTCGATGATCTCTTCGGCATCTCGGAAGCGGCGGGCCGTCTGCGTCTCGGTGGTCATGACCGCAAGGTAACCCATCGAGGTGAACAACAGGTGACGTCGATGAGTCGAAGAATCGTCGTCAAACAGGTACGACAACGGGTTTCCGAGTCTTCTTCGACAGTTGGTTGGTCGTTCACCTGAACGAGTTGTCACGTCAACTTGAGTGGTTCACGATCGAGTCGTGTCCGAGACCTACATCTCCGTTGCGAACGAGTTGGAGGACCGAATTCGACGACTCGATGTCGGTGACAAGGTTCCGTCGGAAAACGAGGTAGTTCGAGAATTCTCGGTCAGTCGTCCGACGGCCCGTGCCGCCCTGCAGGAACTCGAGCGGCGCTTTGTCGTTCGCCGAGTCAAAGGTTCGGGGACATACGTCAACGAACGGATCCCGTACCCCATCGGATCGAAATTCCCTCCCAGCGCCAGTCGCACGATCGCCCTCTCGGGTCACGAGGCGACTCTCCGCGTCGTCACAGTTTCCGAGGTCGAACCCTCTCTTCCCGAGATCGCCCTGTTCGGCCACCATGCCCCACAACGACTCTGCGTCGTCGGCCGCACGATGGAAATCGATTCCGAGATCGTCGGATTCGGCGTGAGCAAGGTCTCGTGCTCGATCGCGCCCGGTCTACGACGACACCTTGACGACATCTCTTCGATCTGGAGAATCCTGTTCTCGCTCTACGGCATTCGGCTGACTCGCCGCACGATCGACGTTTCGATCGACACTCCTCCCGCCCACGTCGCTCAGATCATCGAATCGCGTGAGCCCGCCTGGCGACTCCAAAGCGTGAACGTCGACGCCATCACTGGAACGGTCGTCGAACTCGGGGAGTCCTGGATCCGAACCGACCGTATCGCAGTCAGCGTTCATTTCGACCAGGCCCCCGCTGAGCTCGACGACACCTACCAAGTTGATTCCCTGCAACACCACACCGACTCGAGGAGTGCATGACCATGGACCGAAACCGACGAACCGAGTTGCTCGCACGAGCAGATGCAGATCAAGTGCGGCAACTGGCCGAGACTTTTCTTTCCCATCGGAACGTCTCGGGGGAGTTGGACATCATCACCCCTCCGGAAGTCGGAATGGTAATGATGCAGGTGCGCGAGCCGGTGTGCAAGGAGCGTTTCCACCTGGGCGAAGTCGTCGTGACTCGTGCCGAGGTCGCCGTCGCCGGCTCGCGAGGGTGGGCAATGCGGGCCGGCGCTGACCGAGAGACCGCACTCGCTGCCGCACTCCTCGATGCATGTGCGGAACACGATGCCGTGTTCGCCGATGATGTCCACTCTCTTTGCGAAATCACTGCGTCCCACCTGGCTGCCGACGAGCGACGCGAATGGGACGAACTTCGGTCCACGGCGGTCTCTTTCGAGGAGCTCGACTGAGATGACATCGACGATCGATCTCGAGGCCCGACGACTACCGGCCAAAGTCGCCGCATGTCGGCTCGATCCTCTCGAATCCCAATCGGTTTTCAAGGCGATCCTCGCTGCCTTCGCTCGTCCGGGTTCGATTCTCAGCCTGGACCCCGACGTCGTCTCACGTGTTCCGAGTTCTCTGGCCCCGGTCCTCGTCCTCGCCGATGTCGAGACGCAGATTCACATTGTTGACACACCGAACTTCATCTGGGAAGAAGCACTCTCCAGTGCAACTGGGGCCCGAGTCTCGCGGGTCGAGGAAGCCGACTTGATCGCGATACCACAGGACGCATCCGAACAGATCGCTTCAATCATGACTCTCGCCGATCCCGGCTCCGCCTTCTCACCAGAGTCAGCGGCTCGAATCGTCATTGGGATCCATGACCTTCGGCCGCATGGAGTCAGTGATCGAGGCGGAGTGCAACTCGTTCTGAGCGGTCCCGGAGTCGATGGTGAACGGGTCCTGTGCATCGACGGTCTGGTCGAATCGGACGTCGAGCTCTGGAAATCCATGCGAACAAAATTCCCGACCGGTGTGGATGTGTGGTTCACAACTGAAGACGGACGGATCGTCGGAGTACCCCGGTCGACACGCGTCGAGATTGTGGCCTCGTGGCCACGTCAAGAAAGGATCTGAATGGGATACGCAGCAGCCCGAGGTGGTCTCAAGGCCATCGAAGCCGCCGAGCGACTGGTGGCTCGCGAACGAGCTCTGGGTGACAGCTCATGGCTCGAGTCGAAGCAAATGATCGAGAAGTTGAGGCTCGCCGTCGATCGGGTCATGGGTGAAGGTGGGTTGTGGGACGAGCACCTCGCCGCGTCGGCACTTCGCCAAGCCGAGGGTGACCCGATCGAGGCAGCCCATCTGCTCCGCTCGTATCGGTCGACCTTGCCCCGTCTCGCCTACACCACCCCCGTCGACGTCGACGATCTGGTCGTGTTACGTCGTATCGTGCCGGCCTTCCGCAATCCACCCGGTCCGCAATTGCTGGGTCGAACCACCGACTACACGAGTCGGTTGCTCGACACTGCCGACGAAACCGCTCAGCGCACGGCCGCCGAGAAGATGGCGGCCTTCCTCGACGAGAGTGCAAGCGCGACGAATGATTTCGGTGACGATTCCGATCGGCATGGGGATCGGCGCCCCCGGCGATTGCTCGACCTGCTTCGCGATCTTGACGCAGTAGTCGATCGACGTCGAGTCGACGATCCAGAACCATTCGACATCACGCGGCATCCGGCCCGACCGCCGGCAAGTCGTTCGGCACGATTGGCCACCATGGCAAGGGCCGAGACCGGTGCTCTGGTCAACGTCTGGTATCGCAACATTCTCGGGCCGGACGGCTATCTCCATGAGATCACACTCGGCGAAGTACGTCATGGTCGACTTCCGGTGACGGTTGTACATCCGCTCACCGGTGACGAGATCTCGATCGGTGAGGTTCGCGTGACCGAAGTCGAGGCCATCGAGGACCTGAACGGAATCGACGAGGATCGCGGACGCTTCGACGTCGGCTACGGCCTCTGCTTCGGACACAACGAGAAAAAGGCAATTGCGATGGCGAATCTCGACATCGCATGCGAGCGCGACCGAGGCCGAAGCTTCCTCGAGCAGTCGATCCTGCTCACGACAGACGGTCTCGACGCGAGTGGATTTCTCGAGCACCTGAAGCTGCCGCACTATGTGACGTTCCGTTCGATGATGGAACGCAAAGCGGCCATTCGTCAGCATCAGGAGCGCTCATGAACACACCCCTCCTGCAACAGGTGATCGATCGTTCGACCACGGTCGACGATTCTCCGCTATCCGACCTCGATGTGAACTTCGGACTTCTCGACGAATACTCCAAGCGGGAGATTCGCCGGGCGATCCTCACGGCGGTGGCAGTTCCGGGTTATCAAGTTCCTTTTGGTTCACGCGAGATGCCCGTCGCACGGGGCTGGGGTTCAGGGGGTTTGCAGATCTCTCTCGCCGTGGTCGGTCCCGACGACGTCGTCAAGGTCATCGACCAAGGTGACGACGAAGGCGTCAACGCCGTGAACCTGCGTCGACTCATCGTCTCGTCGACTGGCATTCCCGAGTCGACGACTCCCGAGGACAGCACACTCATCCAGACCCGCCATCGGATCCCAGAAGACCCACTCGACGAGCGACACACTCTGATTCTCCAGGTGCCGGTTCCCGAACCACTTCGCGGCGTCGAACGAGACATGCGAGAACTCGCACGGATGCATGCCGAGGCGGACTACGCACGCATGTGGGTGAGTCTGTATGAGGACAAGGTTCGTAACGGCGTCATCACTCGGACCACCGGTTACCCGTGCCTCGTCAACGGTCGCTACGTGATCGCCACGACTCCGATTCCCCGATGGGACGTTCCAAGACTCCATCAATCGCGATTTCTCTCATTGTTCGGGGCCGGCCGTGAGAAGCGGATATACGCGGTGCCACCGCACACTGATGTCGAGCCACTCACGTTCGAGGACGTGCCGTTCGAAGTCGAGATCACACCCGGCGCCAAGTGTCGCAGTTGCGGCAGCTCCGAGTCATTTCTCGTCGAAGTCCCGGCCACCGCTGACGAAGGCGGCGGGCACTGGGTGTGCAGCGACAGCGATTGGTGCCGTCGGAATCGGCATCGTCAACATCCATCGAATGGAGTCAATCCGTGAACAACAATTGGGCACTCAAGGTCGCATCGCTCGGGAAGATTCACGGCATCACTGATCTACGAGCCCTCGAAGACACCGGACCTGACGTGGGCACTGCCAAGAGTGCTCTCACCGGCTCGATCGTCGCTGCATGGGACGTCGGCTTCGAAGTTGCTCCTGGCGAAGCACTCGGTGTGATTGGTGAATCAGGTTCCGGCAAGTCGACGGTGATGCGTTGCATTGCCGGCGATCAATCCTCAACGGCTGGCGAGGTGTACTTGCGTTCGGTCGACAACGGTCGGGCGAACGTACTCGATCTCGACCCTTCATCGCGTCGTCGACTGCGTGTCGCCGATCTGGCAGTCGTGTACCAGGATCCAGCCGAGGGTCTTCGACTCAACGTGACGGCAGGCGGAAACATCGCCGAGGCGCTGACCGCAGCCGGGTGGCGCCATTTCGGTCGGATACGTGATCGAGCCGCCCAGCTACTCGAGCGGACCGAGGTGCCGCTCTCCCGTATGGACGATCTGGTCGGCACGTTCTCAGGTGGTATGCGCCAAAGAGTGCAGTTGGCCAAGGCCCTGGCCAACGAGCCCCCGGTCGTGTTGCTCGACGAGCCGACCACCGGGCTCGATGCCTCAGTTGCCGCCGGCGTCCTCGACCTCATTCGCAACTTGTTGGAAGAGACCGGAGTGGCAGCCGTCGTCGTGTCTCACGATTTCGCCGTGATCGAGATGCTGACGACACGTTGCGTGGTCATGAATCACGGTCGCATCGTCGAAGCGGGTCTGACGGATCGATTGCTGGAAGACCCCCACCACCCCTACAGCCAACGTCTCGTCGGAGCGGCGCGCGCATGAGCCCTCGCGAACACATACTCTCTTGTCGCGGTCTCACCAAGGACTTCGTGCTCCATACCATCGACGGCCGCCGAGTCGAGGCGCTTCGAGGAGTCGACCTCGACATACTTCCCGGAGAGCACGTGGCCCTGGCCGGCTCCAGTGGTGCCGGTAAGTCGTCATTGCTCAAGTGCATCTACCGCACCTACGAGCCAACTTCTGGCTCGGTGGTACTGCGTCTGCGTTCAGGTGCCGAAGTCGACCTGCCTTCCCTCTCGGACCAGGAAATGGCACACCTACGTGGGCACGACATCGGCTACGTGTCGCAGTTCCTCCGCGCCGAGCCTCGCCGAGGGCCGCTCGACATCGTGACTCGGGCTGGTGTTTCGCGAGGAATGGATCGAGCAACGGCTCGTGATGCCGCTGCTGTCTCGTTGAAGAGACTCAACATCGAGGAGAAGCTCTGGGACGTTCACGCCTCAGTGCTTTCGGGTGGAGAAAAGCAGCGCATCAATCTCGCCGCAGGCACCATCTCATCACCTCAACTCCTCCTTCTCGACGAACCGGTGTCAGCCCTCGACCCGGCCAATCGAGAAGCAGCCCTCGAACTCATCGGCGACCTCACTTCACAAGGTGTCGCCGTTCTCGCCGTCTTCCACGACATCGAGGCCATGGAGCGTCTGGCGAGCCGCATCGTTCTCATGCGCAATGGTCGCGTGGAAATGAGTGGCAATCCCGACCTGGTCCTCGAAGTCCTCACCCAAGGAGCCCGCACATGAGCCGTCTGGTCGTCACGAATGCAACCGCCGTATTGCCCACAGAAGTTCTCTCGGGTGCAACGGTCGTCTGTGAGGATGGTCTCATCGTCCAAATCGACGACACCCGACCGTCGATCGCTTTCGAACCAAATGTCATCGACGCCCGGGGCGCTCTGTGCATGCCTGGACTGGTCGACACTCATAGTGACGGGCTCGAACGTGAGCGCTTCCCTAGGCCCGGAGTCGACCTCGGTGCGCGGTTCACGGTGCGATCCTTCGAGGGGCGGGTGCGTGCCGCCGGCATTACCACCATGTTCCACGGCATCGGGTTCGAAGAGGACGAGAAGTACCACCGCAGCATGGTGTTGGCGAACGAGTGGACCGACGAGCTCGAGTCGTATCGAGCCTCGGGACGAGCCCTCGTCGACCATCGGATCCTCTACCGGCTCGATGCACGTGACCCCGATGGCTTCCGTTGTCTCGTCGACCGACTCCCCCGTCGAGCGGACGATGGCACCCTCCCTCTCGTCTCGTTCGAAGACCACACACCCGGTCAGGGGCAATACACCGACCGCACGGCCTTCGAGCGGTACATCATCGGGACGCAGGGTTTGAGTGAAAGCGATGCCCGAGCGCGAGTCGATCAGTTGATCGCCGAGCGCGACGCACTCCTCGTCAACCGGGAACTGGCTCTCACCTGGCTCGTCGAGCGGGCGACACGAGGCGAAATCCGCCTCATGGCCCACGACCCGGCCACGATCGAAGAATCCGATCAAGCCAAGGAGTGGAATGCCTCGATCGCCGAATTCCCGACGACTTTCGAAGCCGCTCAGCGGGCGAAGGAACTCGGTCTTCGCACGGTGTGCGGTGCGCCGAATGTGATGCGTGGTCGGAGTCACAGTGGAAACGTGAGTGCGCGGGATCTGATCTCCGAGCGCTTGTGCGATGGCTTGGCCAGTGACTACCTCCCCTCGACCATGCTCGGCGCGGTGGCGGTTCTGGTACACGAGGGCGTCTGCGACCTTCCCACGGCTGTTGCCCTCGTGACCGCGGGCCCAGCGGCGACCGTCGGACTGACCGACCGCGGTTCGATCGCCACCGGCCAGCGGGCCGATCTGGTGATCGCCGAGTTCGACGGGCCGCTGGCCGTCGTCCGTCATGTGCTCAGAGCTGATGAGATGATCGCCGACGCCGGTGAGCTGATGGCGGTTTCCGCATGACTCGTCATCGTCGCCTGGTGGCCGATCTGCACCCAGCTCTGGTAGCGGCGGCAGGTGCGGCCCAACAGGCGTACCTCACGGCAAAACTCACGAAAAGTCGAGAGGAGTTGGCCGCCATCGTCGGCGTCGGCGGAGACGGGACTCCAACCATGTTCCTGGACCAGATCGTCGACGAGGCGGTCATCGAAGCTGTCGAGCCGTACGGCATCAACATCCTCTCGGAAGAGATCGGCTGGGTCGACAACGGCTCAGCTGTCACTCTCGTCATGGACCCAGTCGATGGGACGGCAAATGCCGTGGCTGGTGTGCCGTCATGCGCATTCGCCGGAGCAATCGTGATCGGTAGCCGTATCACCGACGCCCACATCACCTGGCTCGACTCTCAGCGTTCGATGAGCGCACACCGCACCAAGTGGGGAATCGAAGTTTCCGAGTCTTTGACAACCACCGGTCGTGTCGAGTTGAGGGGAGCCTCGATCGCCATGTTGCGCCCTCGTCCCGAGACCAGAGCGGCCTGGAATCGAATTGTCGAACCCACCGAGCGACTGCGAGTTATGGGCAGCTCGGTGATCGAGGGTTCGCTCGTGGCGATCGGCGCCGTTGATGCATTCGTGGACGCAGGCGGAGACGTCCATCGACTCGTCGATCTCTTGCCATTGGTGCCGTTCATCGAGCACGCCGGTGGGGTCGTCGTCGATGCCTACGACCGACCGCTGGAATTCGACACCGACATGTCGAGGCGTTGGAGCGGCATCGTTGCCGCATCCCAACCGCTAGCTGACGAAATTCGATCGCTCATCGCCTGAGTATTGCGACGCGTTACAAGATCTTCTTGCGCACCCAGCCCGAGAGAAGTTCAATCGAGTACACCACACCGAAGATTGTGATCAAAACTGCGCCGACCGTCTGCAATTCGAGCACCCGGAGGGCATTGAACAGGATGAATCCGATTCCTCCTCCGCCCACGATCCCGAGGATCGTTGACGTGCGCAGATTGATGTCGAGCGCGTAGAGCAAATTGCTCACGATCGCTGGCATGGCTTGCGGAACCACTGAGGTCGCGATCTCTTGCGTCTTGGTCGCGCCGACTGCGAAGGTTGCTTCGCGCGGCGTGGGATTGATCTCCTCCACGGCATCGGCGATCAATTTGGCCAGGAATCCCGAGGTTCCGAATGCCAGCGCGAGGGTTCCCGGTACCGGTCCAAGTCCGATGGCAGCGATGAAGATCACAGCGATGATCAAATCTGGAATTCCCCGAACCAGCACCAGGAAGAGTCGTGAGACTCCGTATACGAAACGATTGAAAGCAACGTTCCGGGCCGCCATGAATCCGAGTGGAATGGAGAGAAGAGCGCCCATGAAGGTGGCCACCAAAGCCGCCGCTACTGATTCGATCATGCCGTTGATGATCGACGAACGCGCGGTCGTGAAGTCAGGTGGGAAGAGGCGCGTGATGACCCGCCAGACGTCCGGCAAGGCTCCGAAGAGTTCGCCCGGGTTCAGAGCCACCGACCGGAACGCGACAATGATCAGAGCCACGAAAGCAACGCCGTAAATCGTCTTCATCCGAAGGTCTCCCACCCAAGGGGGACGCACGGTCTCATGGTTGAAGCGTCGTACTCCTACGTCGCTCGCCTTCCCACGAGATGACAGTCGAGAGAACATTTTCGCACCCACACTGAAGCGGGGCGCCGAGCGTCCGACAATTGTCCGGTCTCCGCCGAGAAGCGTGGCGCGCACTGCAGCCGAGAAAAACTCCATAATCGTGATGAGAACGAAGATCACAGTGACGACACCAAGAGCCTCGTCGTACTGCAGCGAACGGAGATTCGCCTGCATGAGGAAGCCGATTCCGCCGGCACCCACGATGCCAAGCACTGACGAAGAGCGAAGGTTGATGTCGAGTCGATACAGAACAGTCGAAATAAACGATGGCATGGCCTGCGGAATCACTGAGGTGGTGATGGTCTGCCATTTCGAAGCACCGACGGAGGTGACGGCCTCGCGAGGCGTCTTGTCGGTCTGTTCAATCGCGTCGGCAAAAAGCTTTCCGACCATTCCGATCGAATGCAGTCCAAGCGCGATGACTCCCGGAAGAACTCCGATGCCGATGGCTCGAACGAAAATGGCCGCGAAGATAAGGTCGGGCACAGCCCTACTCAGAACGATGATGCCACGACAGATAGCCATCACGGCCGGATGAGGGGTGGTGTTGCGGGCCGCACCGAGAGCGATAGGGAACGAGAGGACGACAGCAATGGTCGTTCCGATGACTGCCATCCACAGCGTTTCGAAACCGAGCCGTATGGCGTCGTCAAGATCGGAAAATCGCGGCGGCAGCATTCGACCCAGAAGATTCTGAACATCTCCGAATCCGGCGATGAGTCCGGAAAAACTCATCTCGATATGTCGCCATGCCCAGATCACAGCTCCAAGGAACACGACCAGAACGACCCGCATGACGAGTCGATCGCCTGTAAGTCTGCGCTTCAGACGATCATCGGCACGATCCGGATCAGACGGAATCCGAGTTCCGAGGTCTGAGGGGTTGAAAAGAACTTCTGGAGGCTTCATGCGACGCGGGGAGTCGTGGTCGGGGCCAGGATCGCACTTGACTGTTGAGATTGACCCGGCTCGACGCGGCGATAGACGTCCATCACCGCGTCCTGATCGAGATTGTCGACGGCTCGATCAAGGACAACCCGCCCGTCGCGTAGACCGACGATGCGCTGTGCCCAACCGAGAGCCAACTCCACCTGATGAAGCGTGCAGATCACGGTGAGCTGATCCTCCACCACGATTCGGAAGAGGACATCCATGACCTGAGCCGACGACTCGGGGTCGAGCGATGCGACTGGCTCGTCAGCGAGAAGAAGACGGGGGCGCTGCATCAATGTTCGCGCGATTGCCACTCGTTGCTGTTGCCCTCCTGACAAAGTGTCCGCTCGCTGAAACGCTCGGTCGCCCAAGCCCACACGGTCAAGGTTCTCGAGCGCTTCACGACGCAACGCCTTGGGATACATGAGTGTCCCGAAACGCGGGCCATGAAGTCGCCCGAGCGCCCCTGACAGAACGTTTTCCAGTGCTGTGAGTCTCCCCACGAGCCCAAAGGACTGAAAAACAAATCCGACGTCGCGACGGAGGGCTCGAAGTTCACGTCGGCCCGCCGCCACGACATCTGTTCCCAACACCTCGACCGAGCCCGTGGTGGGAGGGATCAGCCCGTTGAGGTGTCGAAGAAGGGTTGACTTGCCACTTCCCGATAACCCGATCAGCGATAGGAGCTGACCTTTGGGAACCGTCAGGCTCACGTGGTCAAGCGCCAGCGGCCCATTGGGGAACTTCTTTGACAGTCCGGAAACCTGGACGACATTGTCGGGAAGTGGCTGTGTCATGGTTGGGTCAGCCTTCGCACTTGGCGGACTTGGTGGCCTTGCAGACAGCACGAACGCCGTCGTAGAACGAGTCCTGGACCACGATCCAGCCCCAGGCGTTCTCATCGGTCAGACCGCAATCATCGGCACTGGTGCAGCGGCCATCGGCGAGTAGCTGATCGCGGTTGGCCACTTCAAGCACGAGGCGAGTGATTTCAGCCTTCAGCGACTCCGGAAGTGAGTTCTGCATGGCCAAGGGGGACCCGGCAATGACTTCCGACTTCCAGACCGTGGTGATTTCCCCTTCAGCAATGTCTCCGGCCTCGATGAGAACAGAATCGACCATGGCGTCAAACGCGAAACCGGCATCGCAGTCACCGTTCTTCACCGAAATGACCGAAGCATCGTGGCCACCGGCGAACACCGGGGTGACATCGGCTTCGGGGTCGATACCGAGTTCGAGAAGGCCGGCCGAGGGGTACAAGTAACCCGAAGTGGAACCCGGGTCGACGAAGCAAACCTTCTTCCCGCGGAATCCTTCGAGATCGGAGATATCGCTACCGGTCTTCACGATGCCGTAACTCTGATAGCCCGGCTCTTCATCCGGGCCGTCGACGATTGCTCCGATCGGGAGAATGTCTGCCCCATTGTTTTTGGCAATTACGTAGGCGAAGGGACCGTATTGAGCGATGTCAACCTTGCCGGCGATCTGCGCCTCGATGATCCCGGCGTAATCGGTGGCCTGGAAGAACTCGACTTCGAGCCCGAGCTCCTCCTCGAGAACCTGAATGAGCTTGCTGTAGCTCTCTTCGAGGGCGGTGCTCTCCTCGGAAGGAACCGCACCGAGGACCAACTTCTCGGGCCAATCAGCACGGGGATCAGCTGCCGTCGTCTCGGGAGCGCCCGTGGCCGCGGCCGTAGCCGGGGCCGGCGTGTCGGGCGGGCTGCTGTCATCGCCACCACACGCAGCGACCAAGGTGATCGATGCCAGACCGATCGTCAGCGCCGTGCAGCGGCGAGAAACCTTCGAATTACGCATTCTTCCTCCAGATAAGTGATCTCTCGACCACGTTGTTCACATATCGAGGCGAACGTAAATGACCCACCTGAACGGCCAGCCGAAAGAGAACGAATGAAAGATGAACTTCAAGCGACGATTTGAAGATCGTCAGCGTCCCTAGTTGTCAGGACAAGGTCGAGGCACGACGTCAAGAAAGAGCAAGCGGCAGCGTGAAACCCACTTCGGCGCCGCCGCCCACGCGGTTGCGCGCGAA
>CAZELU010000027.1:0-26660 GCA_964513215.1 uncultured Bifidobacterium sp. | reverse complement strand
CTGAAGCGCTGGGCCGGCCATCCGCTCTTCATCTACGCCGCCGTGCACACCTGGCTCACGCGGTACGACCGCAAGCATCCTCACTTCCGCGTGGCCGCCGACGGTTCGATCGGTGGATTCGGCACCGACGCCACACCGTCGGGAAGCGGTCGCATCGTTCACGACGGCTACTTCACGATCGTGATGAACACCAATCCGTATTCGTTCCTCGGCAATCGACCGCTCGATCTGTCACCCAACGCCACACTCGACAAGCCGTTGGTGGCGGTCACGTTCCGCACGATGTCGGCGGTGGCGATCTTGTCGTCGTTGACGGGTGCGCTACGCGGCGGTGGAATCACGCCCAATGACAACGTGTCGGTGTTCGACGGTGTGCACGAGTTGGTGGTCGAGCACGAGACACCGTTCCCGTATCAAGTGGACGGCGACTACTTGGGCGAGACGAATCTGCTCGACTTCCACCACGTGCCCGAAGCCGTGCGGTTGCTGTTTCCGCCCAGCGCCTAGATCAGAGTCGCGCAAGGCCCACGTCGGGCAAGTTGGTGCAGATGCCATCGATCTCCCACACCATGAGTTCGGTCATGCGTTCGGGATCATCGCACGTCCACGTGTTCACATCGAGTCCGACGGCGTGGCAACGCTGGATGAGATCACGCGTCAACGTGCCGTGCCACGGATGCAGAGCGGTGTGACCGGTCGCGGCCAGATCGTTCACCACACCCGTGATCGCATCGGGCTCGATGGTGACGGTGAGCCACGCGGTGCGAATGGTCGGGCGCAACGCACGACACCGATCGATCGTCTCGCGACGGAACGACGAGATGAGCCACGCGCGATCACCTTCGATGCGACGAGCGAGCACTGCGATGGTGTCGTCGGCGATCGTGTCGTTCGGATCGAAGTCGGGTTCGGATGAATCGTTCTTGATCTCGACGTTCACCCACAACGGGCTGCAGGCGTCGAGAGCTTCGTCGAGCGTGGGTACGTGATCGGGAAGATCGCGATGGTCGCTCTGCGCGATCACACGACCGTCGGCAAGCGTGGGGTTGTGATGCACCACGAGCACGCCATCGCGAGTGCGTCGTACGTCGAGTTCGACGGCGTGAGCACCCATCGCCACGGCCCGTCGGAAGGCCGCCAGGGTGTTCTCGAGTTCGACCTTCGACGCCCCCCGGTGCGCGATGATCGACGTCACGGAAGAAGATTTCCACACCTGGTGGCCGGGCGATACACGAAGCCGTTTTCGTCCCTCGACCCCGCGGTCGAATCCCCTCGGTGTCATTCACAAGAGAACGACGCAGGTGAAAAACCTCCTGGTCATAGGGCTTTGTCCTGGTTCAAAAAAGTCCGAAGTTCCTCTTGCCACCGCCTCACCCTTTTGCCACTCTTGACCGAGTGCCGGACCACGGTCCGGCCGCCAGCCCCCGAAACCCCTCTCACTGCCTGGAGCACACTGTGTCGATCCTCGCCTCATCCCTCGCCCTTGGTTCTGCCGACTACTCCTGGCGCAACGAAGCGGTCTGCAGGGACACCGATCCCGAATTGTTCTTTCCTGTCGGGACCACGGGGCAGGCGTTGTTGCAGATCGACAAAGCCAAAGAAGTGTGCGACGAGTGTCCGGTCAAGGTGAAGTGCCTCGACTTCGCGCTCGAGACCAATCAGGACTCGGGCATCTGGGGCGGAACCTCCGAAGAGGAACGACGCGACATTCGCCGTCAGATCGCTGCCATCAAGAAGGCGCAGAACGCGGCGCGCGCCGCCGCTTCCTGATTCGCCGCTGATCGCGCGTCAGCGCGGCAGTCGCAACTCGACGACGGTGCCGCGGCGATTGCCGTCGATGCCCACCGACATGAAGTCGTGATGTGATGCCGGCCGCATGGAAATCGAACCGTTGAGTTCGGTGGTCACCAACGTGCGCACGATCGACAACCCGAGGCCGGTGGCGGCATCGAGATCGAATGACGGGTCGAGACCCATACCGTCGTTCACGACGGTGATGTGCATCTCGTCGTCGTCGCCACCCAGAACCACCACCACGGTGCCGCCGTCGCTGCCTTCGGGGAATCCGTGATCGACGGCGTTCTGCAGGAGTTCGGTGAGCACCACCGACAACGGCGTGGCCACTGTCGCCGGCAGGCGTCCGCCGTCGCCCTGCACCGTGAAACGCACCGGGCGATCGGGTGATTGCAGGCCTTCTTCGGCCAAGCGCAACAACGGACGCACGATCTCCACGAACGCCACGTCTTCGCCGGGCTCGCGCGACAACGTCTCGTGCACGAGTGCGATGGTGCGAATTCGACGAACGCTCTCCTGCACCGCTGCCTTGGCCTCGGGTGAGGTGAGACGACGGGCCTGCAGACGAAGCAACGACGAGATGGTCTGCAAGTTGTTCTTCACCCGGTGGTGAATCTCGCGTATGGTCGCGTCCTTGGAAAGAAGGAGGCGATCGCGACGACGCAGCTCGGTGACGTCGCGTAGCAGCATGACCGCTCCGGTCACCACACCGCTGGCGAGGATGGGGATGACCCGCACGAGCAGAGTCACATCGGCGGTCTGGTCGAACTCCTCGATGATCGGTTCGTGACGCTCGTAGGCCTGTCGAATGGGGCTGTCGGCGAAACCCAATTCGCTGAGGGTCTGCCCCACCGCGTTGGCACTGATGCCCACACGGTGCAGCGCCGACACGGCGTTGGGTGAGGCGTAGCGAACCACCGCGTTCTCGTCGAGCACCACGGCACCGTCGCCCACGCGCGGGGCGGCACTCAGATCGGCCACCCGTCCCGAGAACGGGAACGCGCCTTCGGTGATCATCTCGGCGAAGCGCTGGAAGATGGAGAGATACGTACGCTCGAGTTCGCCCGGCTGACGGCTGGTCTTCGAGGACCATTCGCGCGTGAGTACCGCGATGGGTCCGTTCTCGCCGCGCACAGGAATGGCCAGCACATGAACCGAGTCGTCGATACCCGCCATGTCGAGCTCGTCCTGGATCATCGTGATCGACATGTACGCCGCGGAGAGCAGACGTGACTCCTCAGGGCCGGCTTCTTCTTCGACGAGATCGGACCGATAGATCGTCTGACCGGTGGCCGGACGCACCTGGGCCCCGATGATCCAGCGACCATCGTGATCGCGGACATAGAGGATCATGTCGGCGAAGCACAGGTCGGCGAGCATTCCCCACTCGCTGATCAGTTGCTGGAGATGGGCACCGTCCTCTTTGGAGAGGTCGGTGTGCTGCCGAACGATCTCGGCGAGAGTTGCCATACGACGAGTCTGCCCGATGGACGGCCGACGGTCAGAGAATCAGGAGCCGAACCCCATGCGGCGGTCCTTGTCGGTGGAACCGATCTCGATGAACGCGATCTTCGCCGAGGACACGCCCACCTGGCGTCCCTTCTTGTCGGAGAGCCACAGAACGTCGACGGCTCCGGACAGCGCCGCCTCGACCTTGGTCTTGGTGGCGTCGAGTTCGTCATCGGCCATGTCGAGAGTGACCTCGCGGCCCACGTTGCTGACGACGATTCGAACTTCCACCATGACCTCCTACGACCCCGCAGACGCTACCGCGTCTGGTTCATCAGAAAGTGGTCGAGCAGAACGAATCGCCCTGTGGGAGCGACGCGTCGATCGACACATCAGCGTCGCCGTACAGCGCGCCGAGCATTCCCTTCACCATGCCGCGGTCGACCGCGCACACCACCGGATTCTCCATCGCCACGTCACCGAACGGGCAGTGGTTGTTGATGATCCGCAATTGGTTGTTGCGCTTCTCGGCATGCGCGGCGAAACCGTGCGCGGTGAGCGCGTCGGCCACGGCCTGAATCGCCGAACGCAAACTGCGCTGTCCGGCCGCCAAGTCGGTGCCCGTGAGAGCGGCCGCCATCGCACGTCCGTACTCTTGGCCCACTTCTTCGGCAATGCGCTCGGCCTGATCGTGCGGCAACAAAGCCAGTGTCTTGCCGAGCAAACTCAACACCAGATCGTCACTGCGCACCGGGACATCACCCAAAGTCACGTCAGCCGACGCGGTGTAACGCTTCGACGGTCGGCCCGCACCGCTGCCGGCCGTGCGCGGTACGCCCACTTCCACGTAACCACCAGCTGCCAACTTGTCGAGGTGATGGCGGGCCACGTTGGGGTGCAGGTCGAACTCGCTGGCCACCTCGGCCGCGGTCACACCGTGGTCGGAGCCGCGCACGAAGAGGTAGATGGCCCGCCGAGTGGGGTCACCGAACGCATTGGTGATCGCCGACACAGTGGCCGTGAACGACCCCGGGGTCGGGCGAGCGGTGCTGGTGGACACGGGGGTATTCTACCTATGCGCATAGTGCAAATTCCGGCGCACCAACACCACCACCTGGGAGCCCCCACCCATGTCAGTCACTCGTGAGCAGGTCGTCGACGCGTTGCGGCCCGTCGAAGATCCCGAACTCCACCGCTCGATCGTCGACATCGGCATGTTGCGCGACGTCACCGTCTCACCCGACGGGAACATCGGCATCCTCATCGCCCTCACCGTTGCCGGCTGTCCGTTGCGCAACGAAATCTCCAATCGCGTGAACAACGCGGTTGCTCCCCTGCCCGGTGTCGCCAAGGTGAATCTCGACTTCACCGTCATGACCGACGACGAGCGCGCCGAACTGCGCACGAAGTTGCACGGTGACCCGGCTGCCACGGCCGGACAAGGCCAGGCTCATGGCCACGCCGAAGGTCGCGCCATTCCGTTCGCTCAACCCGGGTCGAAGACACGCCCGCTCCTCATCTCGTCGGGCAAGGGTGGCGTGGGCAAGTCGAGCGTCACCACCAACCTCGCCGTCGCGCTGGCCGCTCAGGGTCACAAGGTCGGTGTGGTCGACGCCGACATCTACGGCTTCTCCATTCCGCGCATGCTCGGCGCCGATCGTGATCCGGTCGTGATCGATCGCATGCTGCTGCCGCCCGAGTCGTACGGCGTGCGCTGTATCTCCATCGGCTACTTCGTTCCCGACGGACAAGCTGTCGTGTGGCGCGGGCCCATGCTCCACAAGGCGCTCGAACAATTCCTCACCGACGTGTACTGGGACGAGCCCGACTTCCTGCTCATCGACATGCCACCCGGCACCGGCGATATCGCGCTGTCGCTCAGTCAGTACCTCCCGCGCGGAGAGGTCTTCGTCGTCACCACCCCGCAGCCGGCCGCGCAGAAAGTGGCGCGCTTGTCGGCCGCCATGGCCGAAAAGGTCAATCTGCCCGTGAAGGGTGTGATCGAGAACATGTCGTGGTTCACCGGCGACGACGGCAAGAAGTACGAGTTGTTCGGACGCGGCGGCGGCAAAGAACTCGCCGACGAACTCGGAGTCCCGCTACTCGGACGCCTGCCGCTCGTGCCGCAACTGCGCGAAGGTGGCGACGACGGTCGCCCGATCGCGGCCGTCGCACCCGACAGCGAAGCCGGCAAGATCTTCCATCAGATGGCGGCGACGATCGCCAAGGACATGAAGCCGAAGAAGATCTTCAGCAAGTTCTTGAAGGTGAACTGACTCAATCGTTCCAGAAACGCTGCTCGCGGAACGGGTCGGCGTACATGTGATACCCGTTGCGCTCCCAGAAGCCGGGGGCGTCGGACGAGCGCAACTCGAGACCGCGCAACCACTTCGCGCTCTTCCAGAAATAGAGATGCGGAATCACGACACGCACCGGGCCACCGTGCTCGGCCTCGATCTCTTCACCCTCGTACGCGTAAGCGACCAATGCTTCGTCGGTCGTGATGTCCGGCAGCGGAACGTTGGTGGTGTAGCCGAATTCGGCGTGTTCCATCACGTGCGTGGCTTCGGGCTTGGCCCCGGCCAACGCGAACAAATCGCGCACCCGCACGCCGGTCCAGGTGGTGTCGAACTTGCTCCACTTGGTGACGCAATGAATGTCGAACGTGAGCGACACCGACGGCAAGGCTTTGAGCTGGTCGAGGTCGAGCGTCATCGGCTGGTCGACCAAACCGAAAATCGTCAGATTCCACTCACCTGGCGCGTAGGTGGGTACGTCACCAACATGAAGAACAGGAAAACGATCGGTCAGATATTGGCCCGGAGGTAAACGGCGAGTGTCGTAACCCTTGGCCGCCGCCTCTTGACGATTGCGATCGAAGAAACCCATGTCGTCAGTCTGTCGGATGGGAAATGGTGGCGCGCGACCAAGCGCCGCTAAGTTCCTGGGCGTGGCGAGCGACACTCTGTATCTCGTGCGGCACGCGAAGGCGGGCGAACGTGCGAAATGGGAGGGCGACGACGTTCTGCGACCACTCTCGAAGAAGGGCTGGCGTCAAGCCGAAGCGTTGGCCGTACGACTCGCACCACTCGTGTCACCCACGTCCGTCCTCGTCTCGAGTCCGTACGTGCGTTGCCGCCAGACACTCGAACCGCTCGACCGCGCTGTCTCACTCGGTATTCGAGAGAACTCGTGTCTGGCCGAGGGCTACGACCGCGACGGCGCTCTCGAACTCATCACCACGCTGCCGACCGGTTCAGTGTTGTGCAGCCACGGCGACGTGATCCCCGATGTGATGGCAGCGCTGCAACGTCGAGGCACCGAATTCGTCACCGATCCCGATTGGCGCAAGGCCACCGTGTGGGTGCTGTCACGAACGGGCGACTCGGTGGAGACGGCAGCGTGTTGGCCGCCGCCTCCCGACGGCGACTGACCAATTACGGCTGCGACGTCGTGGTGCTGGCGAGGGCGGCGTCGATGTCGCCCGACAAGTTCTCCACCAACGCGGCCACTTCGGCTGGCGGATTCGACCTCAGACACTGATCGACCTCGCCCTGGGCCGCCTCGGCATCCTGCAAGAAGCGGAAGAACGCGATGCCGAGGAAGCAGTGCGCATCGGGGTACTCGGGATCGGCGATGGTCGCCTGCCTCAAGAGCACGAGTCCGGACTGGAATCGCTCACGCACCTGCTCGTCGGACGACTCGGTGTCCTGGGTGGCCGAGATGATCGTCAGCCAACCGAAGTACGCGAGCGCTTCCACGTTGTCGGGTTCGACAGCGAGCACCTGTGAATACAAATCGAGAGCGGTGGGGATCTCCTGCATGCCGATCGAGCGCGCCTGAACCAGGAGTGAACTCACACTCCCGTCGCCGATCGACCCGGTCATCGTCTGGCCGGGCAAGCGTTCGCCCGCATTGCGCGCCACCAACACGCCGGCCGTGACGGCTACCACCACAACAACCAGCGAACCGATCACCACTCGCCAGGGTGACGACGTCCGGACTGACTTCTTCGGTGCATCGGCCTCGCGCAAACGGCGAATCGCATCGGCCGCCCGAGCGGTGTACGAGTCCTTGAGAGCGGCGTAATCGGCGTCGTCGACGTCGCCGGCCGCGCGCTCACGTTCGAGATCGGCCAAAGACGACAACAAGAACACACGCTCTTCTTCGAGCGCTGCGCGTTCGTCAGGAGTCACGCTGCGCCTCACGCAAGGCTTCGAACACGATGCGTTCGTCGTCGACCGACGCGTGCACGGAACCTTCACGACGCCAACGGCGGAACACGATCACCAGTCCCACCACCGCCACCACCGCGACCGCGACCGGCAACGCCCAGGCCACGGCATCGAGACCCGTGGACCGAGGCACCAACAACACGTCTTCACCGAAACTCGATTCGATCGACTTCACGATTTCGTCGTCGGTGAGTTGACCAGCCGACACGAGACGCGCGACTTCTTTCTTGATCGAGACCGAGGCGCTTCCGCGCGACTCGAACACACTCTCTCCGTCACACGTGGGGCAGGCCAACCGTTGCGACACCGCATCGATTCGCTCCTGTGGGGTGGACGGGCCGGAATCACGCTGGATACCGACCACGAGAAACACCACGAAGACGAAGAGGACGACCAGCCAACCCGGCACCGACTTGATGCGCTTGCGCATGGTGGTCATGCCGCACCGCCCGACATCATCTGCAGGGTCGCACCGAGAATCTCGGCGGTCACCTGCCCGGTGAACCGTTCGACCACCACACCGGTGGGGCTGATGATCCAGGTTTCGGGCACCTTGGCCACGCCGAACGCCACCGAGATCTGACTGTCGTCGTCGCGAACGATGGGCCAGTCACCGCCATTGTCGGCGAAGAACTTGCGCACAGCGTCTTCGTCATCGTCGTTGACCACGGTGAAGAGTTCGACACCCAAGGTGCCATCGGCGCGCTGGGCTTCCACGAACTTCACCAATTCGGGGTGCTCGCGCTTGCACGGCACACAGGTGGAGTTGAAGAAGTTGAGGACGACCCACGATCCACGTCGACGCGACAGATCGAACGTGTCGCCGTCGTACGTGGTGCTGACCACCGCCGGCGCAGGCTTCATGATGAGTGGAGAATCAGCGGTCTCGGTGGAGCGACCAGCCGCGACCGCAAGCACGGCGATGAAGCCACCGAGCAGAACGATGATCGCCACCGCGACGATCGGGCCGATACGACGACGCTCAGACACGAGCTTCGAGTCCTTCTGACACCGGGGCCTCGGGGCGGCGACGTTTGCCCGGGAATGCCGAGAGAACGGTGCCCAGACCGAGCAAACCGCCACCGATCCAGAGCCACAAGATGAGCGGCTTCACGAACACCTTGATGCGAGCTTCGGTGTCGTCGGGACGAACGTTGCCTTCGAGAGTGAGGTACAAGTCGTGGCGGAAGCCGGTCTTCACACTCGGCGTGCCGATGTCCATCCCCTGCTTGATGTACTTGCTGCGCGCCGGTTCGTACACCGGGCCACCGTCGATACGCACCTGGGCCTTCAACGACGACTTCACGGGGTCGTTCTCGAGCACGAGACCTTCGAACGTGAACGTGTGGCCCGAGAACTCGACCGTGTCGCCTACCTCCATCACGAACTCCTGGCTGCGCGTGTAGGCCCCCGACGACGCCAGCGCCACCGAGATCACGATCACGCCGAGATGCACGATCATGCCGCCGTTGGCCCGGCCCACGAATCCGCGCCAGCCCTGGCGTCGCGTGGCCAGGGCCACCTGACGCAACGCCGATCCGGCCGCGAATCCACCGAGCGCGAATGCGAGCAACGGCGCCCAACCGTCGTTGCCGATGATCACCGCGTACGCCAGTGCCGCCACGCCGAGACAGGCCGGCCAGAAGAGCCGATCGCGCAAGATCTCGCCACTGGCCTTGCGCCACGGAAGAACCGGCGCGATGGCCATCAAGAAGAGCATCGTGAGCCCGATCGGTTTGGTCATGCGATCGAAGAACGGCTGACCGACTACCAAACGACGATCTTGTAGCGCCTCGACCACGAGCGGGAACACGGTGCCGAGCAGAACGACGAAAGCGAACAGACTGAACAGAACGTTGTTGGCGAGAAACGCACCCTCGCGGCTGATGGGCGAGTCGATCGAACCGGGCGAACGCAGGCGATCGCCACGCCACCCAATGAGTAGGACGGCTGCAATCACGATGATCGAGAAGAACACCAAGAGCCACGGGCCAACTTGGCCTTCGCTGAAGGCGTGCACGCTGTTGATGACACCCGAGCGGGTGAGGAAGGTGCCGAGGATCGTGAGGCTGAACGTGGCGATCACGAGACTCAGGTTCCAGACGCGCAACATGCCACGGCGTTCTTGAACGAGCACCGAGTGCAGATACGCGGTGCCGGTGAGCCACGGCAGGAACGACGCGTTCTCCACCGGATCCCACGCCCACACGCCACTCCAACCCAGCACTTCGTAACTCCACCAGCCACCGAGGATGATGCCGAGGGTGAGGAAGCCCCACGAGTAGAGGGTCCAACGGCGCGTCTCGAGCAGCCAACCCTCGCCCAATCGCCCGGTGATGAGAGCAGCCACCGCGAACGCGAACGGCACCGTGAAGCCCACGTAACCCAAGTAGAGGATCGGCGGGTGGAACATCACGAGGATGTGGTTCTGCAGCAGCGGGTTGGGGCCTGGTCCGTCGGTGACCCCCGTCGGGCCGACGGCGAACGGATTGGCCGGCCCGAACGTGAGAAGGAAGAAGAAGAGCGACACCACGAACATCACGACCATTGCCCAACCGAGGAGCACGTCGTCGCGGCGTGAACGGAATTTGCGCGCCACCGCGGCAGTGAACCCAGTGAGGATGAGCACCCACATGAGGAGCGAACCTTCGAGTGCACTCCACAGCGCGGCGAAGTTGTACAACGCTGGAGTGTCGCGGGAACCCACTTGCTGCACGTACGCGAGCGAGAAGTCACGGGTGATGATCGCCCGCTCCATGATCACGAAGGCCAAGAGAGCGGCGCCGAAAGCGGCGTAGGCGTAGTAGGCCGACGAACGCAGAGCCTTCAGATTGTTCTGACGGATACCCGCGATCGTGATGCCGATACCGAACAGGCAGACGAGGAGACCGAGGAGAATCGCACCGCGCCCGACGGCTGCGTTCAGGCTGGCGCCGAGCATCCAGTGCCTTCCGGACTGTCGAGCTCGCTCTCGACACGATCGGGGTTGTCGGCCATGTACTCGTTGGAGTGTTTCACTTCGATGCGATCACCCGAGAAGGTGTCGCCCTGCAAAGTGCCGTGAACGACGACCGGAATGCACTCCTTGAAGATGCCGCCAGGGTCACCCTCGTAGCGAACGTTCATCGAGACGTCGTTGAACGTGATCGAGAACGCAGTGACCGTGCCGTCATCGACCACCGATCCACGATCGACCGTTCCCTGCACACGCAAACGGCGGCCGGTCTCGCAGCCGTCCTTGGTGCCGATCTCGTCGACATTGCAGTAGTAGTCGATGGCTGAGGTGAGGAACTGGGTGACGATCACACCCGCTGACGCGATGACCAGGCCCAGAACCACGATCGGCAACCACTTGCGCTTACCCCGACGCGAGCGCGCGGGATCCACGTCGCGCGGTGACAGATCGAGGCCGGCATCACCCGACGGCGCGCCGAGCGAATCGTCGTTCACGACCACGGGCGATCCTCGGGGCGAATGTCGCGTGCGGCCGACCGCGAGCGGCGCAGAACCATGAACGAGAACGAGCCGATACTCGCAAAAGTGACCACGTAGCTGGCGATGATGAAGCCGGCGTCTTTCACGACACACCTGCCTCGGCGCGACGGGCGGCCAGCGCACGATCGAGACCGGTGTCGTCGAGCATGTCTTCGAGAGTGAGCGCGCGCTGGCGATGCAGCAGCATCCATACGTACATCAGCGTGAAGACGATGACGCCCAGGAACAGTGTGAAGAGCATGAGGCCGTCCATGGTGACGTCGGTGTTGCCGGCCACGCTCGCCTCTTGGTGCAGCGAGTTCCAGATTTCAACCGAGAAGTGCACGAGCGGAATCTCGAGAACCGCCAGCAGGGCGAGAACCGCGCTGCGGCGCGCGCGCTGGTGGTGCGTGCCGCCGAGATTGCGCACCGCGAGATAGCCAATGTAGGTGACGAACAAGAACGCCGTGGTGGTGAGTCGCGCGTCCCAGGTCCAGAACGTGCCCCAGGTGAGTCGACCCCAGAGGCTGCCGGTGACGAGCGAGATGCCCATGAACAAAACGCCGATCTCGGCCGAGGCCCCGGCGATGCGATCCCAGGTGAGCGAACGCGTGCGCCGCCACAAGTACATGGCCGACGACAGCGCCGTGACGATGAACGCGAGATACGCGAGCCACGCACCGGGTACGTGTGCGTACATGATGCGCACGGTCTCGCCCTGATTGACGTCGGCTGGCGTCACGAACAAACCGAAGACCACCAACCAGACGATGCCGGCGATGGTGACGATGCCCAAGCCACGAGTGAAGGGCGTGCCGGTGACACGGTCGCGCGCGACTCGTGTGGTCATCGGGGGCTCCTTTTCGGGGGTCAATCGTCGACCAGTGGCCCGAAGGCCACCGTGCCTACGACACTGAACAACACGGCGAACACGGCGAGCAAACCGAGCCAGGGCCAACCCTCGCTCACGTCGATGCCGTTGGTGCCGAAGGCCGACTCGGTTGCCCGTGTCGCTCCGATCAGCACCGGTGCCACCACCGGCAACAGCAGCAGCGGGAGCAGGGTTTCCCGGCCTTTGGCACCAGCAGCAAGACCTCCGTAGAGCGTACCCACGCTCGCCAAACCCACGGTGGCGAGGACGGCGGTGGTGACCAACAGCACGCCTCCGGACGCCGACACGTCGGCGCGGTAGAGCACCACCGAGGCTCCCACGAGCACCGCCTCGAGTGCGATGAGTTGTGTGGCCAGAGCAAGTGTCTTGCCGAGGAAGATTCCCATGGGGTCGACGCCGGCGGCGCGCAACGCTTCGAGAGCGCCGTCGGCGGTCTCGAGCGCGAACGAACGCGCCACGATGAACAAGACGCTGAAGATCGTGGCCAACCACACCAGACCCGGCGCCACTCGTTCGAGCACAGCGTCGCTATCGAGAGCGAACGCGAACAAGATCATCACCAATGCCGCGAACGGAATCACCTGATTGGTGACCACTCGACTTCGCAACTCGATTCGTAGATCCTTCGAAGCGATCGTCTTGGCGGTGCGCAGCATCGACTTCACGACGAACCTCCCGACACCGGGACCACCTGACCGGCCACCACGCGAACGTGACGCGTGGCGAGCGAACCGGCGCGCTCGAGTTCGTGACTGGCCACCATGATCGTCGCACCAGCGGCTGCCGCCGCGCGAAGCACCGAATCGAGTTCGTCGCGACCATCGGCATCGAGGCCGGCGTGTGGTTCGTCGAGCAACCACAACGACGCGCGACGAGCGACCAAGGATGCGAGAGCAGTGCGCCGACGTTGGCCAGCCGACAGACGAGCAACCGGTAGATCGGACAGACGCCCGTCGAGACCCATGCGCTGCATCGCCGAGGTGATCTCAGCCGATGACGCGCCGACAGTGGAGCCCCAGAAGCGCACGTTCTCGGCCACCGACAGATCGGAATACAGACCGTTGTGATGGCCGATCAATCCAACGTGACGGCGCACAGCGTCGCGATCAGTCGACAGGTCGAGTCCGAGCACACTCGCGTGTCCGCGTTCGATGGGCACGAGCCCGGCGCAAGCACGCAACAAGGTGGTCTTGCCGGCCCCGTTGGGTCCGCTCAACAACACGATCTCACCGCGGTCGACCGTGAGTGACGCACCGGCCAGAGCCGGGAAAGCACCGAGCACCACCACGACATCGCGCACGTCGACCACATGGTCGAAACGGCCGCTGCGAAGTTCGGCGGGGACATCGGTCATGACCGTTCCGACGCTATCCGCCGACCCTCCTGAGCAGGGGTGGAGGGATAGCGTCGAGACGCAGTGGACACCGTCGAGACGAGCCAATCCCGCACTCCGGTGCAGCGCGACTGGTACTGGTTCCTCGGTCGTCTCGGTCAGGCGCTCATCACTCTCGGAATTCTGATGTTCCTCTTCGTGGGCTACCAGCTCTGGGGAACCGGTATCGAGGAATCACAGGCCCAGGACCGACTGGCCTCGCAATTCGAGCGGCTCAACACCCAAGCCATCGTCACCGTTCCGAGTTCGAGCGACGATGGAACCAATTCGGTTCCGAACGACACGATCGACAGCAACGCACCGATCATCGTCGACGAAGGTGACGCGATCGCCGTCATCGACATCCCGCGGATCGGTATCACCAAGTACGTGGTCGCCGGAGTCGCACCCGACGACTTGAAGAAGGGTCCGGGTCACTTTCCGTCCACTCCGCAGCCCGGACACCTCGGCAACATGGCCATCGCTGGACACCGCACCACGTACGGAGAGCCGTTCCGGAACATCGACCAGCTCGAGTCGGGTGACGAAATCATCGTCACCGACATCCAGGGTCGCGAGTTCACCTACGTTGTCGACTCACAGAAGATCGTCGGACCGAACGATTCATACGTGGTGGCCACCACCGACCCGAACGTGGCCCGCCTCACTCTCACCACGTGCCACCCCGAATTCTCGGCGAGCGAACGACTCATCGTCTCGGCCGTTCTCGACACCGCGGTCAGCACCCCGGTCGACGACAAACCATTCGCATACGCCAAGTTCGTCGACGCCGACGAACGTCGCCCACTTCCGGGCGATGAGACGAGCATCAGCGATGCTGACGCCAACCCTGGCACCAGCATCGAAGTCACGGATGCCGCCGTGAGCGTCACCGACGAATACGACACCTTCAGTCGCGGCTGGTTCTCCGACTCCGCGGCCTGGCCCCACGTGATCGGCTGGATGCTCGTTCAGGGAGTCGTCATCGCACTCGGCTGGTACGTCGCGCTCCGCAGTCGGCGTTGGATCGGCATCGCTACCGTGATCCTGCCGTTCTTCGTCGTTCTGTACTTCGTCTTCCAGAACGTGAACCGGCTGCTTCCGCCGAACCTCTGACGCCGTCAACGGCCTTCGAAACGGGGCGGACGCTTCTCCATGAACGCGCGGCGTCCCTCGACGGCGTCCTGACTGGCCCAGGCGGCCAGACGTGCCGATTCCACCTCGGCCACCGAGAACGATGCGGCCGCACCGTCACCGAGCATCGACTCGATCGCCATCTTGTGAGCCCGAATCGTGAGAGGCGCCAACTGCGACAACTCGCGCGCCCACTCGAATGCCGATGCAACATCACCCAACCGGTGCACGAACGATCCGAACAACTCCTCGGCCGACACGGCTTCGCCAGTCAGCAACATGAAGCGCGCCGCGCTCCAACCGGCTTCGTGGCCCACGCGAGCGACGGTCCAACGATCGACGGCCAGACCCAATTTCGCAGCGGGGACTCCGAACTTGCTCGAGGGCGTGGCCACACGCACATCGCACGCAGCGGCCAATTGCGTGCCCGCTCCGAGCGCAGGTCCGTCGACCGCCGCGATGGTGATGCCGGGAAGACGACCGAAGCCACGCAGAACGTCCAGCAGCGTGTCGGTGAACTCCCCCACTTCCACACCGGCCAGATCGGCTCCGCTGCAAAAGGCGGGTGGCGCACCCGACAGAACGACGACTCGTGCGCCCTGCGCTTCGTTCTGCGCGTTCGCGATGTCGCGCAACGTGGCGAGATCGACAGCATTTCGCTTCTCGGGACGATCGATCACGATCGAACACACGGCATCGAACCACTCGACACGAACGGACACGTTCGTACCGTAGTCGCTAGGGTTCGAGCGTGACCTCGTCGCCCACCGATCCGGTTCGTGCACGCCGACAGCGCATCTCGTCGCTCGTTCTCATCGCCAATCGCATCGGTTATCTGCTGTACGCGTTGGCCATCGCTTTGTTCGTGATGGCGTTCGCATTCGGCTTCAACGGCGTTCTGGTCACTCTCGTCACGATCAGCCTGGTGGTGGGTTCGATTCTCCTGGCCCCCGCCATCGTCCTTGGCTACGCGGTGAAGGCGGCCGAGAGGGACGACCGCGAGCGCGGACTCTGAGAGCCGATACCTTGGAGTCCGTATGGCGATGAGACTTCCGGCGGCCGAGCGACGTGAGCAATTGCTCGCGGTGGCCCTGGAGGTGTTCGCGCGAGAAGGTTTCCACCTCACGTCCATGAACGACGTGGCCGAGGCGGCCGGCATCACCAAGCCCGTGCTGTATCAGCACTTCACCTCCAAGCGTGAGCTCTACTTGGCCGTCATCGAAGAAGCCGGTGCTCGCCTCATCAACGCCATCACCGATCCGCGCATCGCGTCGACATCAGGCCGTCAGCGCACCGAACTCGGCTTTCGCGCGTACTTCGACTGGATCGCCAACGATCACGATGCGTTCTCACTTCTGTTCGGCGGTGGTTCGCGCCGCGACTCCGAGTTCAGCGAAGTGGTGCGCGGCTTCACGTCGAAGATCGCCGACGCAATCGAGCCGCTCATCACCGCCGACATCGACGCCGACCACCGGCGCAATCTCGCCTACGCGATCGTCGGCATGACCGAAGCGGTGTCGCGTCGACTCATCGACCGTGGTGACGAGTTCGACCCGACGCTCGTGGCCCGACAAGTGAGTGATCTCGCCTGGGCCGGCTTGCGCGCCGCTCAGCGGCACAGCTGACACTTCCTACGCGACGCGCTTCAACACGCGCAGACTTCCCGTCGCCGACTCGTCGACGAATCGACCGCTGGCCAACGCCGGGAGATAGATCTGCTCATACGGCGGGCGCCCACCCTGCGCCGGGTCGGGGAACACGTCGTGTATCGCCAGATAGCCGCCAGCCGCGACGTGCGGGGTCCAGAGTTCGTAGTCGAGGCGTGCCGGCTCGACACCGTGCCCACCGTCGATGAAGAGAAATGCGAGTGGCGTGGTCCAGTGACGAGCCACCAGCGGTGATGGGCCCACCACACCGATCACCACCTTCTCGAGATCGGCCTTCCAGATGGTGTGGCGAAAGTGCGGAAGGGTATCCATGAGACCCACCGCCGGATCGACGAGCGATTCGTCGTGCCATTCCCATCCGACTTGGTTCTCTTCGGATCCACGGTGGTGATCGACAGCGAAGAGCACAGTTCCCGACCGCTCGGCCGCGTCACCCAACCACACGGTGGAGCGTCCGCAATACGAACCAACTTCGAGAAATGGTCGGCCGGGCATCTCGGCGCCGGCGCGCACTGCAGCCGCATGGAGAGCATCGCCCTCCTCGGCGGGCATGAATCCGTTGGTGGAGAGCGCGACCTCGCGCCTGGTCACCACTGATCCCAGTGAATGATCGAATCAGCCGACGGACGTGCCGCCGCCTTGAAGTCGGTGCCCTTGGTGAACGCGAGGGGCGACAAGCAGACCTGCTGCACCGACTCGAAGGGAATACCGAGAATGTCGGCGACCTGCTGCTCCATCATGAGGTGCACGGTTGTCCACGCAGTGCCCAAACCGCGAGCGCGGGCGGCGAGCATGAAACTCCACATGGCCGGCAACACGTTGCCCATGAGCGACGACGTCATCATGCCGGGCGTGCCGTCGGCACGAACGCCCATGTTGCACGCGATCACCAGAGCCGGAGCGTCGCCCATGTGCTCGCCGAGGTAGTCGGCCGAGTCGGCCGAACGCTGTTGCTGCGCGTTGGCGTCGGCTTCACCCTTGTCGATCGACCGGATGTACACGCCGTCCATCGACTGGTAGATGGAGTAGCACTGCTTGTACACGTCGCCGATGGCCTTGCGCTTGGCCGGGTCCTTCACGATCACGAACTGCATGGTCATGTTGTTGGAGCCCGACGGCGACTGCATGGCGATGGACACGCACTCGCGGATCAACTCGTCGGGAACCGGACGGCTGAAGTCGAGGCGCTTGCGCACGGCGCGGGTGGTGGACAGAAGTTGATCGGGATCCAGAGGGAGAAGAGCCATGTGGCGACCCTACCCCTGGGTACAGCGGGCGGTTTCTGTCGAACCCACACTTCGCCCGAGCCCTGGTCGTGCCAACATAGAAGCGTGTCCGATGCCCTCCAGAGTCTGATCGGCCTGCTCGACCTCGAGCCCATCGAGGTCAACATCTTCCGCGGCCCGTCGGCCGACGAAGAGCGCGTCCGGGTGTTCGGCGGCCAGGTGGCCGGCCAAGCGCTGGTCGCGGCCACGCGCACGGTCGACGACAAGGACCGACGGGTCCACTCGCTCCACGCCTACTTCCTGCGCCCCGGCGACCCGACCGCGCCGATCCTCTACGAGGTCGACCGCATTCGCGACGGACGAAGTTTCACCACGCGCCGCGTGGTCGCCATCCAGCACGGTCAGGCCATCTTCAACTTGCAGGCCAGCTTCCATTCGCTCGAAGAGGGTTTGTCGCATCAGGACTCGATGCCCGAGGTGCCAGCACCCGACACCCTGCCCGACTTCAAGACGCGCATGGCTCCGTACAAGGAGAAGATGGGTTCGTGGTACGACCGGCCGCGCCCGATCGACATCCGCTACGTCGACGGCGACCCCATGTCACGTTCGCGTCAGAGTCGCGATCGACAGAGCGTGTGGTTGCGCGCCGACGGTCACCTGCCCGACGATCCCACGTTGCACGCGTGCATCGTCACCTACGCCAGCGACATGACTCTGCTCGACACCACGTTGCTGCCGCACGGGCTCAACTGGACCGACAACGTGCAGATGGCCAGCCTCGACCACGCGATGTGGTTCCACCGTCCGTTCCGCGCCGACGACTGGCTGCTGTACGACCAGCACACACCCACCACGTCGCACGCGCGCGGTCTGGCCACCGGCTCGATCTTCACGAGTGACGGCCAACTGGCGGTCAGTGTGGTGCAAGAAGGACTCATCCGTCGCGAACGTTCGTGAGCCTCGTATGAAGCGCTCCGCGAGTTCGAACATCGTCGGTTCGGCAGTCATCGCGTTGTCGTTGACGGCCTGCGGGGCGAGTGGAGCCGACGACGTGACGGTCGATCCGTCAGTGGTGATTCCGATCGACACCGCCGTGTCCGTGACCAACCCCGACGACACGACCGTCGTGTCCATTCCGGCGACTCCATCGCTACTCGCCACTCTCGGAACTCCCGTCGAAGGCTGGAACCAGCCGGTCGATCTCGTGGTGTGGCGGGCCAGTGAATCGCACGTCGTCGAGCGACCCGGCATGGTGCGTCGCCTGAACGACGATGGAACACCAGGAGCCGTTCTGCTCGACATCTCCGACGCGACCAAGGCCGAGGGCGAACGCGGATTGCTCGGGCTCGCCTACTCGCTGGACGGAACACGTGCGTTCGTCAACTACACCGACCTGACTGGTAGCACGATCGTGGCGCGCTTCGACGTGCGCGACGACGGCACCTTCGACGTCGCCAGTCGCCGACAACTCCTCGCGATCGCCCAGCCCTACCCCAACCACAACGGTGGCGATCTCCTCGTCACACCCGATGGGGCCGATCTGCTGGTGTTCACCGGTGACGGAGGGGCCGGCGGTGATCCTGATCGCTACGCACTCGACCCCACGTCTCTGCTCGGCAAGATCGTTCGCCTCGACCCCACCGCCGATGCACCCGAACCGGAGATCTGGTCGGTGGGGCTGCGCAATCCGTGGCGAGTCTCGGTCGACCCGTCCACCAACCGGCTCTGGATCGCCGACGTCGGACAGAACGAGGTGGAAGAGATCAACGTCGTAGCTCTCGCCGATGTGAAGGGAGCGTCATTCGGTTGGAGCGCTTTCGAAGGCAAGCGCCCGTACAACGACGACCAACTCGAGCGTCATTCCGCGTATCGATCGATCGAACCCGTTCTCGAGTACGAACACGAGGACGGTGACTGCTCGGTGTCGGGCGGAACGGTCGTGCGCAGCGACGACATCGCGGCCGTGGGCGACTGGTACCTGTTCTCCGACTTCTGCAGCGGAGTGGTGCGGGCACTGTGCGTGGACGGCAGCACCGAATGCGGATTGCTCGCCCTTGGGAAGGTGCCGTCGTCAGTGGGTGTTCTCAGCGATCACACCGGACGACCGTGGGTTCTGTCGCTCGACGGCTTCGTGGTGCCCGTCGTCAGCGACCGGTGAATTTGGGCGGACGCTTCTCGAGGAACGCGCGCACCCCTTCGCGATGATCGGCGGTGGCGAACAATTCGCCGAGCGTGGTCGACACCCAAGCCCCGAGTTCACGCCAGTCGGGGTCGAGTGTGTTGCGCAAACCAGCCTTCAGGCGACGGACCGCGAGCGGCGGATTGGCGGCAATACGTCCGGCCAACGACAGCGCCGCTGGTAGCAAGTCGTCGTGCGGAACCACTCGTGACACCAGTCCGATGGCGCGGGCCTCGTCGGCCCCGATCACGTCACCGGTGAACAACAACTCGGCCGCCTTCTCGCGCCCGACCACCTGAGCCAAACGACCCAGGCCAGGTGCGTCCGACACCAGACCGCGCAACACGAAGAGTTCGCCGAACTTGGCCTTCTCGGACGCGATGCGAATGTCGGCCATGAGCGCGAGCTCCATGCCCCAACCCACCGAGGCTCCGTTGACCGCGGCGATCACCGGCACGTCGGTGTGGAGAAGGGCATCGGCGGCGGGCGTGAGGCGAGGGGTTCGGTCGGCCACCACCGGGGCCTTGCCCTCGGCTCCCCCACCCATCACCTGACGAACGTCGTCGCCACTGCAGAAGGCCGGATCGGATCCGGTGATGACCAAACAACGCACGTCGGTGTCGGATGCCTCGCGAACGAGGCGCTCGAGTTCGGCGTACATCTCGAAGGTGAGCGCGTTGCGCGCGTCAGGCCGATCGAGTGTGATGACTCCGACACGCTCGTCGGTGAGATCGAAGCGAATCGGCGCGTTCACAGCGGTCAGCGGCGCTGGCCCATGAACATGCGCTTCAAGGCGTCGTAGTTCTCGATGCAATGACCAGCACCGAGGACCACGGCTTCGAGTGGCATGTTCGACATTCGAACCGGAACCTGGGTCTCGCGTTCGATGCGTTCGGCGAGACCACGAAGAAGTCCGCCACCACCCACGAGATACATGCCGCGCACGAGGAAATCTTGCGCGAGTTCGGGCGGCGCCTTGGCCAAGCAACGCACGACCGACTGGACGATCTGCGTGACCACGTCGTCGATCGCGTAGCGAATCTCTTCGGGAGTCAGCACCACGGTCTTGGGCAGACCTTGCATGAGATCGCGACCACTCACTTCGGCTTCGACCTCATCGGGTGTCTCGGCCGCCGAACCAATGGCCACCTTGATCTCTTCAGCGGTGCGTTCACCGATCGCGATGCCGTGTTCACGACGTACGTAGTTCTGAATCGCGTTGTCGATGTCGAAACTTCCGACGCGCACGGCTTCGAGTGCGACGATGCCACCGAGGCTGATGACCGCGGTCTCGCTCGTGCCACCGCCGATGTCGATGACCATGTTGCCCACCGGCTCGTCGATGGGCAGGTTGGCCCCGATGGCCGCGGCCATGGGCTGCTCGATGAGCTGGGCGTCGGCGGCGCCGGCCCGGCGGGCGGCGTCGGTGACGGCCCGACGCTCCACCTCGGTGATGGCCGACGGGACGCAAATGACCACCTTGGGACGGGTGAACCGGCTCACGCCGACCCGCTGCAGAAGCAGGCGGATCATGCGCTCCGTGACGTCGAAGTCGGTGATGGCGCCCCCGCGGAGGGGTCGTACGGCGACGATGTAGCCGGGGGTCCGACCGATCATGTGCCAGGCCTCGTGACCAGTGGCCAGAACCTCACCCGTCTGACGATTGAGGGCGATGACCGACGGCTCGTTGAGCACGATGCCGCGACCCTTCATGTACACGAGAGTGTTCGCAGTACCGAGGTCGATCGCTAGGTCACGCGCCATCGTCGTCCTCGTCTCGATGCTGCACTCGATCGATCACTTGCTGACGCGCTTCCGGTGAGAGCGCATCGAGATGACGACGGAAGTCGTCGACACCATCGTTGCTCGCCGGAGTGCGACGACTCGCGATGAGAACGACGAACACCAACGCGATGACGATGACGATGACGACGAGGGCAATGGTCACTCAGACACCCGCCTCGTCGGACGACCGCACGCGTGACGGTTCGGTGACTTCAGTGGCCCCGGTTCCCCACGCCGAACCACCGGCCCACTCTTCACGCTTCCAGATGGGAGCAGCGGCCTTGAGCGCGTCGATCGCGAAGCGGGCCGCTGCGAACGCCTCCGGTCGGTGAGGTGCCGACACGACGACCAGAACCGAACTCTCGCCGAGGGCCAGGCGACCCACGCGATGGATGAGAGCGATACGCCCCAGGCCGGACCAGCGAGCGCGTGTCTCGTCGGCGATGGCTCGGAAGCGCGGCACGACTTCCTCGTCGTACGCCTCGTACTCGAGGTGGGTGACGCCGGTTCGCAACTCCCCCGCCTCTTCGGCGTGATCGCGCACGGTTCCGGAGAACACGACGACGGCTCCGCAATCGGAACGAACCGCCCAGTCGTACACCGCTCCGACCGACAGTGGTTCTTCGGTGACGGCGAACCAGTGATCGGTCGTCTGCTCGGAGAACACGATGCGATGGTATCGGTTACCGCGTGGTGGTCGGGTGGGGGCGAGCCCACTCGGTGCGGAATGATCACTAACCTCACATGCTCGTGGGCATCGACGAGAACAATCCCGACCGCGAGTCGGCCTCGTCGGCTGGTTCGTACCCAGCCGCGCCGCTGCCTCCGCACGAACGCACATGGCGTCACCCGTCCGAAGTCGGGCTCACTCAACGCGTCGTCGCGGAAAATCCTTCCTCAGTCGCCGAGGTCGGTCGAGGTGTCGTCGGAGTGTCGGTTCTCCTCGGAGTGTGTCTGGTGATCGGACTCGTCATTCTCTCGCGTCCGTCTTCGGGCGAGTCCGATGCCGCGACCGTCGTGCGACTCATGAGTGCCGACCTCGCGTACGCCCGCATCAGCGCCAACCGCGACGTTCAGCCTCCGATGGCCGTGCGGGTGGGTGACTCCGACGTTCTCATCACCACACAGTTGGCCGTCGGTGACGAAGAACAACTCGATGCCTTCATGGCCGATGGCGGAAAGGCCTCACTCGAGGTCGCCTACGTCGATCCGGTGTCGTCGATCGCCGTGTTGGTCTCCGGTGACGACACAGCGAGCACGGGAGCCGCTCTTCCGTCACGAGGAGTCGATCTCGGTCAAGACGTGATCGTCCTGTCGGAGACTCCACTCCGACTTCGTGTCGACTCGATCACCGGCCACGTCGCCATGCTCACCTCCAACTCATCGTTCGATCCGGCCGCCGTTGCCGAAGGTGCTCCCGTCGTCGATCAATCCGGACAGTTGGTGGGTATCTGCACACACATCGGCGAACGCCTCGCGATCGTGATGACCAACACGATCTCCGACGTGCTCGCTGACGTCTTCGCGAACGACTGACGCGAATCGCTGATCGTTCAGCGACGTCGCCGTCGAACGGCGAACACCACGCCAGCAATCACATTGACGAGCACGAGCACCATCGCCACCAGAGCGATTTCCTGTTTGCGCTTGGGCGTGAGCATCGTCCACCACTTGGTTTCGGTGCCCTCCACGAAGGCCTGCTCGTTGGTGACCGACGGGACCCAGCCCTCGGCCCGTAATTTGCCGTTGGAGACCAGCCACGGCGACCGCACGTAGGGCCGCAGACCAGGGGGAATGGGGCCGCGCTGGAACCGCCAGCGAAGGTCGGCCACGGTCTCGGCCACCCGGTCGGGCAAGCGCAGACGCGGAGCCAGCCCCCACAGCGAGCGCACCCGCGAACCGGGCACGTGACCATCGGGGGCGACGTTGTAGATCCCCGACAGTCGTTCGTCGACAGCGAGAACCACGGCGGCCGCCAAGTCGTCGAGATGCAAGAACTGAGCCGGCACGTCGTCTTCACCGAGACGACCGCCCATACCCGCGGCGAGTGCTCGCACCAACGAGGAGGTTCCATCGGCAGCCATCGCCGGAACCGGACGAAGGACGCACGTGGTTCGATTCGCGTCGTCGGTGCCCCAATCGTCGACCATCTGCTCGACCGTGGCCAACTGACGAGCGAACGCGAATCCGAAATCAGGGCGCACGGCAACGTCTTCGGTGAGCGGCACCGGGTTGTTGGGCCACGCGCCGTACACCATCGCCGACGACAACAGAACGATGTGCTTCACGTTGCGGGCCGAAGCCGCGGCGAGCAACTCGGGAGTTCCGACTGCGGCACTGCGACCTCGTGTGGCGAGAGCGTCGTGGTCGCCGGGAGCGAGATGCACGACGACGTCGATGTCAGTCTCGACGAGCGCGGCCAGATCGTCTCCACGACGGGCTTCGTGAACGTCGTAGGCGTCGACGGCACGAAGCCGCTCGACGACGCGACGTCCCAACGGCCAGGTGGCACCAGTGACGACGACCGTGGCGAGCCCCGAGCGCGCCGATCGACCCGTCAAGGGCCCGGACAGAGAGGCGGCGTCGAGTGACATCGAGCAAACCGTACTCGGGCGAGCGACGGCCACCCGTCGCGCACCGGCCGTAGGCTCGCTCCATGTCCGGTGACCTCCCCCGCCCCGGTGACGACGAGTCGCCCTTCGGCGGCCTGCCGTTCTTCGGCGACATCATGAAGATGTTCGCTGGTCAGGGTCCGATCCAGTGGGACACCGCGCGACAGATCGCACTCCTCACGGCAACCGAAGGTCGTTCGGAGAACAATCCCGATCCGGCCGCTCGCGTCGCATTCGTCGATCTGGCCCGCATCGTGTCGCTGCAGATCCAATCGGTGACCGGTCGTCCCGACGCGTCGCTCGACATCGAACCCAACGTGGTCACCCGAGCGATGTGGGTCCAGAGAACTCTCGACGACTACAAACCTCTCTTCACCGATCTGGCCACCGCCTTGCAGTCGGGACAACCGAACACCGACGACGAGTCGTCGTCCGATCCGTTCGCGGCGATGTTCAGTCAACTGAGCGGCATGCTCGCACCGGTGATGATGGGCATGACCGTGGGCTCGATGGTGGGTCTCCTCGCGCGACGGACGTTCGGTCAGTACGACCTGCCGCTCCCCCGCGGTACCGGTGCTCCGATGTTCGTGATCGGCAACATCGACTCCTTTGCCGACGACTGGAGTCTGCCGCGCGACGACGTGCGCATGTGGACGCTCATCAACGAGTACTCGCTACACACAGTGCTCGGCATCACACACATTCGCGAGCGGTTCGATCGACTCGTACGCCGGCACGCCGCTTCGTTCCGCCCCAATCCCTCGGCCATCTCCGACAAGTTGTCGTCCCTCGAGTCGGACGACCCGATGGCGATGATGCAATCACTGCAGAAAGTGTTCGCCGATCCCGAGGTGTTGCTCGGCGCCGTTCGAACATCCGAGCAAGACGCACTGCAACCCGAACTCGACGTCATCCTCGCGCTGGTGGTGGGTTGGGCCGATCACATCGCCGACCAGGTCGGTGCGCGCATTCTCGGCAATCCCGGTCGCCTCGCCGAAGCAGCACGGCGTCGCCGCATCGAGTCGGGTGACGACACGGCCTTCGTGGAGAAGTTGCTCGGCTTGCGGCTCAATCGGGCTCAGGTCGAGCGCGGCAAGTCGTTCATCACCGGTGTGATCGAACGAGCGGGCGCCGACGGATTGTCACCGCTCTTGCGTTCGGCCGAGGCACTACCCACCGTGGCCGAATTCGACGCTCCGGGCCTGTGGTTGGCTCGCCTCGATGTCAGTCCTCCGGCGTGAACCGCCGGCGAACGTAATTGCGCAACTTCGGAACCTCCACCGAACCCTTGGCCAACTGCGACAGGCTGAACCAGTAGGCCGACGCACCAGCGAAACCGATACCGCCGACCACGGCGAAGCCGACGACGCCAGGGAGATCGAGGACCACCGGCACGAGCCCGGCCCCCACCCACATCAACTGGAAACGGGTGGCGAAGTTGGCCAGCGCGCGTCCACGATTCGCATCGGGCGCGTCACGTTGCACGATGGTCTCGAACGCCATGTTGCCGATCGCGGCGGCGAAGTTCACCAACGCCGCCGCGAGCAACGCGACCAAGGTGGTGGGAAGTACGGCGGCGAAGACACCAGCGATACCAATGATCGTCAAACCCACGATGAGCAACGACTCGACACGCGGGAAACGTCGCATCGACTTCGCACTCAAATTGCCGAGCAGGGTTCCGATGGCGGCCAGTGACACCGCCACACCGAACCAGAACGTGCCGAACTGAGGGCCGAAGTGGTACTCGGTCTTTCGCCAGAGCCCGTTCTCCGACAAACCCACCACCTGCGACCGTTGCGGGTCGGCGAACCAGAAGGCCAAATGGAAGAAGAGGAAGCCCACCGACGCGCGAATGAGACCTTGGGCCGTGGACGCGACGATCACACCCACTTGGCGAAGTTCGACGATCTCGAGTTCGGCCGGATCCTCACGGGCGACTGTCCTCTTCGGCAGACGCAGAGCCTGAGTCGTGGCCAGCACGAACACGACGGCACCGAACATGAGTGTGGTCTGAGCCGAGATCAGACTGAGCACACCGGCCGGCACGGCGGCGAGGAAGCCCACGATGCCGGCCGTGACTCCCAACTTGGCGTTGGCCTCCACCAGGTCGGCTTCGGTTCGAGTGAGCGACGGAAGCATGGCCGACTTCGACACGCCGTACGTCTTGTTGAGCACCATGGCCAAGAACGCCAGCGGGAACAAGAACAGAGAATCGAGTTGCCACACCATCAGCACCATCACCACGGCGCGCAACGCCGCGATGAGTGTCACCAGAAGACGACGGCCACCGGGCATCCGGTCGATCACCGGGCCGATGAACCGACCGAGTACCACGAACGGAGCGAACGACACCGCGAGGAAGAGGATCACGCGACTGCGGGCTTCACCAGGTGTGATCGACAGGAAAAGAGAGTCGGCGAGTGCCACCGCCATCGATGCCTCACCGGCCGCCATCAAGGCATGCACCCTCACCAACCGAGTGAACGGTGATCCCACGACACGGTGCTGGTGCTTGGGAGGTACGTACGACTTACCGCGCCCTCGACCGGGAAGCAGCGGCTCGTCACTCACGGCACGATGTTAGGTTCCGAGCGCCGACCGCCCGAGGACACGTCAGCGCGGTTTGTCGAACTTGTAGCCGAGGCCGCGAATCGTGACGATGCGCGTGGGGTTCGACGGATCGGATTCGATCTTCGAGCGCAGTCGTTTGATGTGCACGTCGAGCGTCTTGGTGTCGCCCACGTAGTCCATCCCCCAGATCCGATCGATGATGTTCTCCCGTGACACCACGCGACCAGCGTTGGCCAGAAGCAGGTGAAGGAGTTCGAACTCCTTGAG
>CAZELU010000026.1:16836-27137 GCA_964513215.1 uncultured Bifidobacterium sp. | reverse complement strand
CGAGGTTCGTCGCGTACGACGAACCGAACGACCGGCTCGTCATCGATCAGTGCATCAACCACCGTGCCCGTCGAACGACCCGTCGATGCGCGACGAATCGCCACACGACGGGATTCGCCGTCGATGACGACGACACCCGACACCCCCACACCCGGTTCGTTGAGGAATTCGCTCACAGCGGTGGCGTCGATGGAGATCTCGTGATTGTCGAGATGACGACGCACGCCCGCGACGATCGCTCGCGCGATGGGATGCTCGCTGTTCGCTTCCACCGACGCGATGGCCGCCAACTGCTCACCCGACACCGAATCACTCAGGGCCTCGACCTGAGCCAGGGTCATGACTCCGGTGGTGAGGGTGCCGGTCTTGTCGAGGACCATCGTGTCGATGGCGCGGGTGGCCTCGAGCACATGGGCGCCTTTGATGATGATGCCTTCGCGCGCCGCACGACCGGTACCGACGAGAAGCGCCACCGGGGTGGCCAGACCGAGTGCACACGGACAGGCGATCACGAGAACCGACACCGCGGCCTGGAACGAACGCTCGCTGTCTCCGGTCGCGACCAACCATCCGACGAGCGTGCCGATGGCCAACAACATGACCAGGGGAACGAACACCGAACTGATGCGGTCGGCCAGACGCTGAACCGGAGCCTTACCGTCCTGGGCTCGCTCGACCAGACGGGCCATCTGCGCGAGCACCGTGTCACGACCCACGCGAGTGGCTCGCACCAGAAGTCGCCCCGACGAGTTGAGAGTTCCACCAGTGACCGCGTCGCCGGTCTGCACATCCACCGGTGCACTCTCTCCGGTGATCATGCTGCAATCGACCGCACTCGAACCGTCGACCACCACACCATCGGCGGCCACACGCTCGCCGGGCCGAACGACGAACGTCTCCCCCACTCCGAGCGCCGCGATCGGGATCTCCGATTCGACACCCTCGCGCCACAGAGTTGCGTGACGCACGCCAATGGTGGCCAATGCGCGCAGCGCGTCACCGGCTCTCCGGCGTGAGCGAAGTTCGAAGAAGCGACCCGCGAGGATGAAGGCGGTGAGCGTGGTGGCGACCTCGAGATAGATCTCGTGGTGCACCCCACCCATCGCACCGTGGGCGTGACCATCAGCTGACCGTGGAAGAAGGCTCATCGACATCCGCATGCCGATTTCACCTGCGCCACCCCACACCAACGCCCACACACTCCACGCGATCGACGCGATCACTCCGAGCGACACGAGAGTGTCCATGGTGGTTGCACCGTGGCGGGCATTACGCCAAGCCGCTTTGTGAAACGGCCAGGCCGACCACGTGACCACGGGAGCAGCCAGACCAAGGCACACCCACTGCCACCCGTCGAACTGCGCGGGCTCGATCATCGACAGCACCATCACCGGGAGCGCGCCGATGACGGCGACGATCAGGCGACGGCGGATGTCGGAGAGATGAGCCTCGGTGGCGATCTCGGACGTGGATTGCCCGCGATCAGTCGACGTTGGAACCGCGCCGTAGCCGAGACCTTCGACTGCATCGACGAGTCGTTCGATGTCGGGTTCGGTTGAATCGGACCGGTCGACATGAACGGTCGCTTTCGACGTGGCGTAGTTGACCGTGGCGGTCACACCATCGAGTCGATTCAACTTCTTCTCGATCCGGGCCGCACACGCGGCGCACGTCATCCCGGTGACGGCAAGAACGATCGGCTCGTCGTGAGCCACGTCCACAGTGGTCGACGCCTCAGTTGGCAACGGCCTCGAACCCGGCCTCGTCGATCGCTGACACCAGATCGGACCAGGCGAGCGGCTCGGAGCTGGTGACGGTCACCTTCTTGGTGTCGAGATCGACGTCGATCGACGACACACCCGCGATCTTTCCGACCTCAGTGGTGACCGCTTGTTTGCAGTGACCGCAGGTCATTCCAGGAACCGAGAACACAGTCGTCGTCATGATGCATCTCCAGGGCGCTGAGTGAAGTTGGGGTGTCGTTTGTTCAGGAACGCGTCGATGCCCTCTTGAGCATCAGGAGATGCGGCAGCTTCGGCCATCACTTCGACAGCGTATTGATAGGCCTCGTCCTGAGGCAGGTCGATCTGGGCGTAGAACGCGTGCTTGCCACGAGCCTTCGAATCGACCGAACCGCGAGTGGCGCGGGTGATGAGATCGAGAACGGCGTCGTCGAGCTGCGCATCGGGCACCACACGATTGATCAGTCCCCAGTCGGCTGCAGTGCGGGCATCGATCGGGTCACCGGTCAACGCCATCTCGAGTGCGCGCTTCCGTCCGACGTTGCGCGCTACTGCCACCAGTGGTGTGTGGCAGAACAAGCCACCCTTGCCGCCCGGAATGGCGAACGAGGCCGACTCGGCGGCGATCGCGAGATCGCACGTGGCCACCAGTTGGCATCCGGCCGCGGTGGCGAGAGCGTGAACTCGCGCGATCACCGGCTGGGGCATGCCCTGGATGGTGTCCATCATCTCGGTGCACACCTCGAACACGTGTTGTGTCGTGTCGACATCGGCGCCAGCCATGTCGCCGAAATTGTGTCCGGCCGAGAAGACCGGCCCCTCGGCGGCAAGGATCACGCCATCGACCGATGCGAAAGGTCCGTCACCACGACCGATGCGACGAAAAGCGTCCGTCAGTTCGAGCATGGTGTCGATCGACAGCGAGTTGCGCTTCTCAGGGCGCGCGAGCGTGACCGTGGCGAACCGACCCTCGACCGAGACGGTGATGGCGCTGTACCGATCGTTCATGTGCCCCCTCAGGGGCTCGAACCCTGGACCAACGGATTAAAAGTCCGCTGCTCTACCGACTGAGCTAAAGGGGCAGATCTGGCCTTCAGACTACGCCTCGGTCTCCCTCTTCTGAACGCCCGACACACATCTCCCACCCAGCGGACGGAGTGACGTCGTGCCAATTCACGATCGCGACACCAACGGCCGACTGGCGAAAGTCGGCCTCTCCGTGAGCTCTACTGAACGGCGAGGCTGGCGCGGAACTCGGCGTCTTCGATCAGCGAGCGAACGTGGGGTGGCGGCTCACTCAAGCGTTCGAGTGTGACGCCATGAATTCGCCCGGCGAACCGATTGATGTGCGGGTACTCACCCACTGGCGCACCAGTGTCCAGACCGACGTCGAACGTTTCACCACTGATCGAGAAGATCACCGGGACCGATCGCTCAACACGAGTGTGCCCCACGGGTCGTCCGTCGATGCTCAGAACGGACTCTCCCCCTCCGCCGAATCCTCCGTCGTACGCATGATCGAGAACCACGAGATGCCGGCCGGCCACGACGGGATCCTTCGAGACGGCCACGTAGTGCTCGTGGCCGAACCAGTTGTAGTGGTATCGCGGTCGGCGATCACTACCGATGTACAGAGACCAACCAGCCATGTTCCCGCCCTGTGCGGCGATCACACCCTCGAAGTCGTCGTCCGTCACGCTGATGTCGGCGGTGATGCGGAACGAGCAGTTCTTCAGGTTCACAACTGAGCGTTCGGGCATTCGGAAGTGAACGGTTGTGTACGTCATCTTCGTGATTCCGCGCAGGGTGTCGTGTACGGCGAATGCGGGTCCGAATCCCTGCACGGGTTCTTTGAGGGGGTACACGTTGTTGCGGATCGCCTCTCGGTCGAAGAGCGCGACGAGTTCGGCGAGCTTCGCTGGATTCTTCGAAGACAGGTCGTTGCTCTGAGAGAAGTCGCTGCGGATGTCGTACAGCTCCCACTTCTCCTGCGGGCCGTCGAAGGGGACGGAGTCGAAACGTTTCCACGGGACACGACCGTGGAAACACGACGCGATCCAGCCGTCGTGGTAAATGGCTCGGTTCCCGAACATCTCGAAGTACTGGGTGAGATGGTTCTCAGGAGCCGATGCCGCCATCATCGTCGGGATCATCGACACTCCGTCGATCGCCATCTGCGGAAGACCATTCACATGAGCCGGTGCGACGATGCCCGCGGCTTCGAGCAGGGTCGGGAAGATGTCTGTGACGTGATGGAAATTCGTCCGAAGTGCTCCAGCATCACCGATTCGCCGCGGCCATTGCACGGCCACTGCGTTTCGGGTTCCGCCGAAATGGGAGGCGACTTGCTTCATCCACTGGAACGGCGAGTCGAGAGCCCACGCCCACGCGAGATTGAAGTGGTTCTCGCACCTGGCCGAACCGAAGTCGTCCATGTGCTCGAGAAGCCATTCGGGGTCCTCCGGTAGTCCGTTCTGGAACGACGGTGCGCTCCACGCGCCATTCACCGTTCCTTCGGCCGAGGCACCGTTGTCGCCCGTGATGTAGATGAACAGGGTGTTCTCTGTCTCCCCCATGTCGTCGAGAGCATCCAGCAACTTGCCCACTTGCTCGTCGGTGTGAGCCATGAAACCGGCGAACACCTCCATCAATCGAGCGGCGACGGGCTTGAAGCGATCGGGGTACTCCTCCCACGACGGAATCTCGTCAGGACGTGGCGTCAACACCGTTCCTGACGGAATCACACCGAGTTCGATCTGCCGCCGGTGTATTCGTTCGCGTAGAACGTCCCAACCGTCGTCGAATTGACCTTTGAATCGCTCGATGTACTCGGGCCAGACGTGATGAGGGCAGTGCATGGCACCGGTCGCCAAGTAGGCGAAGAACGGACGATGAGGGTTCGATCCGCGTTGCAACCGAATCCAGTCGATCGCTCGCTGGGTGATGTCTTCGCTCATGTGGTAGTCGTCGCGACCCTCATAGGGCATCACCGGTGTGGTCTGGTCGAACATCGGAGGTTCGTACTGACTCGCCTCGGCACTCAGGATCCCGTAGAACCGCTCGAATCCGAGTCCTGTCGGCCAACGATCGAAGGGCCCCGACAACGATTGCTCGTGGGCGGGTGTGAGGTGCCACTTGCCGAAAGCACCGGTCGAGTAGCCGTACTGCTTCAGGATCTCGGCGACCGTTGCTGCTTCCTTCGGAATGATGCAGTCGTAACCGGGGAACCCACTGGCGCCTTCGGGAATGTTCCCCATGTGAACCGCGTGATGATTTCGGCCGGTCAGGAGAGCCGCGCGAGTCGGCGAACACAACGCGGTTGTGTGGAACTGGTTGAACTTCAAACCATTCGCCGCCACGCGATCGAGGGCCGGGGTGGGCACGGGGCCACCGAAGGTGCCGCACGTGCCGAAGCCCACATCGTCGAGCAAGACGATCACGATGTTCGGTGCATCAGGCGAAGGAAGAGGGACCTCGGGGCGTGACGGGACCGACTCGTCGATGAGACGACCCAAGGTTCCCGCGAAGTTCGGTGTCGCGAACGGAAGGTCGGGACCGGTGGGTGTCGTCATCGTGCGGTCACCCCCGAAGACCGTCATGGTCGAAACACGCACGCACCGAGTCGACGACCGAGCGATCACCCGACACCCGAACGTCGGCCGTGGACCACGGCTGTCGGCCAGAGAGAATCGCCACCAGAGTGGCCCGCGACATCGACACCACCACATCAGCACCATGTCCGTCGGTGGGTACAGCGACGCAATGGCGCACGAACAGACCCGCTGCTTCGCCGTCGATCTCGAATCGCACGTGCACCCGAAGGCCGTCGGCGCGAGTCGGATCGAGGAGAACGCGGATCGTGTGGATCAACTCGACCGAACCGACATTGGCCACGGCCTTCGATCCGAAGGTGTGCCGCATGTACCGATCCATGGACGTCTGGCCATCGAGATGACGTGCCCGAGTGATGGCCCAATTACGGATGTTCGCCGCTGGCGTTCGTTCGGCGATCAGTCGAAGACCACGCGCAAGCAACTGCCGGTCAGACTCGGTCGCATCCTTCGAGCGAGCCAACCACGTCGCCAATTCGAGCCCCCATCGAACGTCATCATTGTCGAACGCCTCGGCTGCTTGTGTCTTGACCGCATCTCGTCCGCCGAAGCCAGCAACGAGTTTCTCGAATCGTTCGTCGGGTGGTGTCGGAAAGATCTTCGACTCATCGCCGTCGAACCAGCCCCGCAATCCCATGAGAATTTGTCGAACATGGTGTTCGGCCACGCCGTAACGCTCGCTCGTCAGATAATCCACGTCGAAGAGCTCGGGCAGGACGACACGACTGGCGATCTCGTCGGCAGTCCAGCCCTTGTTCATCCCTCGAACGGTCTGATCCCACAAGAACTGGATCGAGTCTCGGTACCGCTCGGCCTTTTCTCGGATCGCTTCACGGCCGGCGAGGGGAGGCCCGTGGGTCCCGACCAAATACTCGGGTGCCCACTCGACGATCTGAGAGATTCCCGGGATGAGGACGCGCGGATCGCGATACTCCTCACCGCGAATCGCGAAAACGTTGAACAACACGGGCCACACGGTGTTGTGGACGCAGAGATCCAGGTCCGGGAAGTAGAAGTTGATCGAATCGTCGCTGTCGCTCGGCGAGTGCCTGACGATCACACGAGCACCACCGATCGTCAACTCGCCCTCGTCGGGAAGCACGTGGGTGACGGGAATGTGCCCCGGTGTTCCTGGGCTGTGCTTCGGATTGCGAAAGTGAAAACCCAGACCCACGTTGACCAGTCCGTCTGGGCCATCGGGTGGCATGACCATTCCGAATTGCTCGATCAGTCCGCGGGAGTAGGCCGGTCCGATTTCTCCCGACGCACGAACTTTGTTGGTCGCGATGCGCCGGTGGCCGAAGATCGGCAACGGCGTCACGTGGTTGCCTTCATCGAGCACCGCGTGGGTGCCGTCCACATAATGGAAGTGCGTGTACACCACCGCCGCGATCGGACGCTGAGTGTGTCGACGAAGCTCGCCTAGAGCCTCGGCCATCTCTTGCACCGAGTCACCTGTATCGAACGCGATGATCCCCTGCGGCGCTTCGATGAACGTCTGGTTCGACAAGCCGTTTCCGACCAGACACCATGCACCAGGACGAACCGTGTAGAACTCGCGTCGCACGACATCGCTCTGTGCCAAGTGGTCTCGGTGCACACGAGCACCGTTCGGAGCGACCACGGTCGCCTTGTCGTCCGGTTCGAAACTGCGCTTCGCCATGATTCCCCTCGGCACATCGTCTCACACAGAAGCCCGGGCACGTTCCCCTGAATCGCGGCTGTCTCGTCCTCCCCTCGAATCCCCTACCCACGTCTCCCCGGACACCCGCAGCGAGCAGAACGACGATGGCGATCAGCGAAGCACAGCGTTTCGAGCTGCACGTCGGGCAGAAGGCCTCGGAGGTGACTGGATGGAGCGATGTCGTGCGCGTTCACGACCTCGACCAATTCAAGAGCCCCGTCGACATGCGATTCGAACGAGACGAGCAGCGCTCGTTCAGAGGGCGAGGCGCATCACCAAGACGTAGTGAATCGTGGCGGCTCCGGCCACGAGTGCATGGAAGACCTCGTGGAATCCGAACGTGTGCGGCCATGGATTCGGGCGTTTGGCGGCATAGACCACGGCACCGACTGAATAGAGCCCACCACCAGTCCACAGCAGGGTCGTGTCGATGGCATTGAGAGCCTCCGAAAGTGCACCGATCTCGATCAGCGCACTCCACCCGACGATCAGATACACCGCGATCACCACGGGGCGCGGTGCGTGCAGCCAGGCCATACGAATGACGATGCCGATGGTGGCCGCTGTCCACACGAACACGAGAAGGGTTGCTTCCGATCGGCCGCGAAGGCTGAGCGTCGTGACAGCCGTGTAACTACCGGTGACGGCGAGCAGGATCGTCGCGTGATCGAAACGTTTGAACCGCCGTTCGGCAACCAGACTCAATCGACCCGAGTGGTACACCGCTGAGACACCGAGCATCGTGGCGACACCCACTCCGTAGATCACCATCGCGATGCGCGCCGACGCGGAATCGGCCAGGCTGATCAGAACGACGAACGCCGGGATCGACACCACCGTCGACCACCGGTGGATGTGACCTCGCCACGACGGACGCACGGGTGCCGAATGCGCAGTTACGGTGCTCAAGCACTCGACCCTAACCCGCGTGCGGGAAGTCTCGGTCGTCACGCCCGCCTTCACTAGGGTCGAAGCATGAGTTCGGAGCGGTTCTCGTGACTGATTCCGCCCATGTGTACCGACCTGACGTCGACGGTCTGCGCGCCATCGCGGTCGGATCCGTCGTTCTCTTCCACGCTTTCCCTTGGCTCGTACCCGGCGGGTACGTCGGCGTCGACGTCTTTTTCGTGATCTCGGGTTTTCTCATCACTACCAACATCGTCGGCGGCCTTGCCACTGGCTCGTTCACGATTCGCGGGTTCTACGACCGCCGAGTGCGCCGCATCTTCCCGGCTCTCGTCACCGTTCTCCTCGCCACGTACGTGCTCGGGTGGGTGTCTCTCTTCGACAGCGAATTCACGTCGCTCGGCAAGCACATCGCCGGTGGAGCTTTCTTCGTGTCCAACCTCTTCCTGTGGGCCGAGAGTGGGTACTTCGACACCGCCTCCGAGGTCAAACCACTCGTTCATCTGTGGTCACTGGGTATCGAAGAGCAGTTCTACATCGTGTGGCCGCTCGCGCTCTGGGCTCTCTTCAAGTTCGGTCGTCGCACGATCGGACCAACGATCGTTCTCATCGTCGCATCGTTCGTGCTCGGGTTGGCCTCCATCGACGGAGCCGGCGGCTACTACTCGCCCCTCAATCGCTTCTGGGAGCTCCTCATCGGTGCGCTGCTCGCCATGCTCACCATCCGCGGATTCACCATGCCGACCCACTTCCGCAACGCAGCGGCGTCGGTCGGCATGATCGCGATCATCGTTCCGATGTTCGCCCTCGACGGCAACAGCACGTTCCCTGGATGGAACGCCATCGCTCCAACCGTCGGCGCCGCTCTCCTCATCGGTGCCGGGGCCGAGAACTGGTGGGGCCGGCGAGTGTTGTCACTCAAGGGAATGATCTGGGTCGGCCTCATCTCGTATCCGCTGTATCTCTGGCACTGGCCGCTCCTCGTGTACGCCCGAATCATCGCCAGCGGAGTCCCTTCGGCCGCGATCCGTGTGGGTGCGGTCGCGCTGGCGGTTCTCCTCTCCTACCTCACGTATCGCCTCATCGAACGGCCACTGCGATTCCATCGCAATCGAAAGGCCGTCGTGGCCGGATTGGTTGCCGCCATGGCGCTTGTCGGTGGAGTAGGCGCGTTCACGTGGGCTCGCGATGGAGTACCGAGCCGAAAGTTCAACTCGCTCAACGTCGCTCTCGACCCCGGCGAGGTCCGCGGCATCAACGAGATCTCCACGATTGGTTGCGGCCTCGACCCCACCACACAAGAACTCTTCGCCGACTGCCGCACCGATGTTCGTGGCGTGCCTACATACGCATTGATCGGTGACAGCAAGGCGTCCACACTCATCGGCGGCTTCATGCGAACATCCGCGAACAACCGCTGGTGGACCGTCATCGGTGGAACCAAAGGCATCCAGTCAGCCGTTCCGCTCATCTCCGACGATCCGGCGCACGAACGTTTCCTCCCACTGATCGTTCCGGCCGTCGACACGGTCAATGCCGATCCGAACATTCGCGTCGTCGTCCTCGAAGGAGCGGTACGCGCAATGTTCGAGTGGCCCGACTTCACCAACTTCGCCTGGCTCCCCGACAGCCCGCTCTACGACAAAGTCGAAGCCGCATTGCGCGAAACCGTTCGTCGCTTGGTCGAGGGCGGCAAGAAGGTCGTTCTGTACGTCGACAACCCAGCTCTCGCTGCACCCGAGGACTGCACCGACCGACGCACCACCATCGGATTCTTGAATTCACTTCTCATCGAATCGAACCCGGGCTGTCAGGTCGATCTCGACGACTTCCTCACTCACACCGAGCGCTACCGGGCACTACTCCAGCGCGTCGCTGAGGGATTCGGCGGCAGCGTGACCGTCTTCGATCCGACTCCGATCTTGTGTGACGAGAGCGCCGGAGTGTGTGGGCATGTGAAGAATGGAGTTCGCCTCTACAGCTACACGGACCATCCGTCCGACGACGCGGCCGACCTGATCGGATCCGAACTCAACGCCTACCTGGCCCAACTCTGACCCGGCCCTGCGCCGGAATGCCCGACGCCACAGGCAGACTTCTCCCTCGTTTGGTCGGACCCCGCGGTCTTCCGTGAAGATGGGGTTCCTGGTCGACAGGACAACCCATGGCACGCCCCCTGCTCCGCATCCTCCTCGCCGTGTCGGCGACCGCTTCCCTCGCTGTCGCGACGGGATCAGTCGTTGCTCAGACCCCGCTTCCCACTGACGACCCACTCCTCACCACCACCGACGGCGCGCGCACCCTCACGGTGTCGAAGAGTCAGGGTCTCGACGGCAACGGTGACACCGTGATCGTCGA
>CAZELU010000026.1:11660-16736 GCA_964513215.1 uncultured Bifidobacterium sp. | reverse complement strand
CCCGCCACGACGGTCCCGGCCGCAACGGACGCGCCAAGTTCCACCGAAGTGGTCACCGAAATCACGGTGGCCGACAACATCGACGAACTGACCGCGATCGCGACCGGCCGCGACGAAGGCTCGAACATCGGAGTCATCGTCTTCTTCTCGGCGGTCCTCGTCGTCGTCATTGGCGGAGCCATTCTTCTCACACGAGCCCGGAAGAACCGCGGTTCATGAAGCGTTTGGTGTCGTCGATCATCGCCGCAGCGGTTGTTGCGGCCGGATGCTCGAGTTCCGACACGACGCGTGAAACTTCCGGTGAGCGCATCGTCACCTTGACCGCCGGCCTCACCGAGGCAGTGTTCGCGCTCGGAGCCGGCGATCTGGTGGTGGCCCGCGACATCTCCAGCACCATCGACGAAGCGGATTCTCTTCCGGTCGTGACCACTGCTCACGACATCAATGTCGAGGCACTGCTCGCGGTTCGACCCACGCTGATACTGATCGACGAAGACACCGGACCCGAGACCGCGCTCGACCAAATCGCAGCCACCGGCGTTCGCATCGAAATGGTCGACAACGCCACGACCGTCGACGACATCGTTCCCCGTCTCGAGCGAGTGGCGGAGATTCTCGGACTCCAAGATCGTGCGGCTCGCCTACGCGAGGCCATCGACGAGAATCTCGCCCGTGTTCGCAACGACGACTCGCTCGCCGACGTCAGAGTCGCATTCGTCTATCTGCGTGGTCCGGCTGGCGTATATCTCATCGGCGGTCCTGGGTCGGGACCCGACTCGATCATCGCCGCCGCTGGTGCCACTGATGCCGGAACCGCCATCGGTCTCGAACTCGCATTCACACCACTCACACCCGAAGCCATGGTGGAAGCAGCTCCTGACATCCTCCTCGTCACCACGACCGGACTCGATTCCGTGGACGGCATCGACGGACTCGTCGAATTGGCCGGTGTCGCACAGACTCCCGCCGGAAAAGCCCGCCGAGTGATCACCGCAGAAGACGGCCTCCTCTTCAGTTTCGGACCGCGTACCCCTAGCCTGATCGAGAGTCTTCGCCAGGAGATCGCCGCCGAAATGGAGAAGGCCGTTCCGTGAACAAGGAAGCCCGCGCGACAGTCGATCCGAAGGTCGTCGGGCTCGTCCTTCTTCTGCTCCTCCTCACCACGATCGTGATCTCGGCGATCGTGGGCGCCTACGACGTGTCGCCCTCCGAAGTGGTGCGCACCATCCTTCGGCGAACCAACCTCATGGGCGGATCACCGAGCGACCCGGTCGCCGATGAGCTCATTTGGTACGTGCGCTTGCCGCGCATCGTTCTCGGTGTGCTGGTGGGAGCGTCACTCGCCACCGCAGGCGCTGTGATGCAAGGCGCCTTCGCCAACCCGTTGTCCGAACCAGGAATCGTCGGCGTGTCGTCGGGCGCCATGGCGGCGGCGGCCCTGCAGATCGTCACCGGCTTCGCACCGTTCGGCATCTGGACTCTTCCGATCGCCGCGTTCATCGGCGGACTCATCGCCGTAGCTGTCGTCTACTCGACCGCACGCTTCGACGGTCGTACCGAGGTGCTCACTCTCATCTTGATGGGTGTGGCGCTCAACGCGATCGCCGGAGCGTTCATCGGACTGCTCGCCTACGTGGCCGACGACTCCTCGTTGCGCTCACTCACCTCGTGGACACTCGGCTCGCTGTCGCAGTCCACGTGGGAAAAGGTCTGCATCGTCGCGCCCACTGCCACGATCGGAATCATCGGGGCCATTTGCCTCAGCCGTACTCTCGACCTTCTCTCGCTCGGTGATCGTGCGGCCCGCCACGTGGGTGTGAACGTCGAACGTGCGCGTATCCAGGTCTTGCTCGTCGTCGCGATCCTCGCGGGTTCGGCCGTCGCCGTATCGGGCATCGTTTTGTTCGTCGGCTTGTTGGTTCCGCACGTCGTTCGCCTGTTCGTGGGTCCTCGCCACAAGTACGTGCTGCCGCTTTCGGTGCTCTTCGGTTCGGTCGTGGTGGCTCTGTCCGACGTGCTGGCCCGCAACATCGTCGAGCCATCCGAATTGCCCTTGGGTGTCCTTACCTCGATCATCGGTGCGCCTGTGTTCATCTGGCAGTTGCGCCGCCTACGTTCTCGACAGGGTGGCTGGGCATGAGCACCATCACCGCGCAGAACGCCAGCCTCGAACGCGAAGGTGCCGTGCTGTGCTCGGGAGTCACCTGCTCGTTCTCCAGTGGTGAACTGGTGGCTGTCGTCGGACCAAATGGCGCCGGAAAGTCGAGCCTGCTCGCATTGTTGGCCGGTGACGTCGAACCCGCCAGCGGATCCGTCAATCTCGACGGACGTTCGATGCGCGACTTCGCGCCGGTCGACCTGGCCCGTCAACGCGCCGTTCTCACTCAGACGAACGTGGTCGCTTTCCCGTTCTCGGTTCGTGAAGTCGTCTCGATGGGTCGCTTCGCGTGGAAGTCACGCGAGAGTGCCGTCGACGACACCGCAGTCGTGAACGCAGCGATGGAAGCCACCGACATCGCGCATCTCGCGCAGCGGCGCATCACCACACTGTCGGGCGGCGAGATCGCTCGTGTTGCTCTGGCCCGAGTCCTGGCCCAGGACACCAAGGTCATCCTTCTCGATGAACCGACCGCATCACTCGACATCAAGCACCAGGAGATGGTGCTCGAGTTGCTACGCCACAAGGCTTCCAACGGAACGTTGGTGATCATCGTCGTTCATGATCTCGAAGCCGCCGCATCGATTGCCGACCGTCTTCTCGTGATGGTCAACGGTCACATCGTTGCCGACGGTTCGCCGCAGCAGGTTTTGTCATCAGCGCTTTTGTCCGAGGTCTACGACTATCCCATCGACGTCGCGACGAGTTCTCTGACTGGACAGTTGGAGATTCGTCCGAAACGATCTGGTCCCACCAAGAAACAACCCTGAACTCGTAAAGGACTTCGTGATGCTTCCCCCGGCTCACCGTGTCATCCGCACTGCACTGATCTCCGCCACCGTTCTTGTCCTCGCCGCATGCGGAGGATCATCCGACGACTCCATTGCATCGGTGGCTCCCGACTCGTCAGTCGCCGAGACCACTTCGGTGGCCCCGACAACTGCCGCACCCACGACGACTGCTACTCCCGCCGGAGCATCGGTGGAGATCGTCGAGGGCACGTCGTTCGCGGCAACGGGTGGTCCGGTGAGCGTGACGGTGAACGGCACCGGATTCACCGACCTGGCCGTGGGCAACCGTCCCCCGCTCGATGGTCTTGCCACTGGTGTGTACGTCGTGTTCGGCTGGTTCGACGAGAACTGGAAGCCGTCGGCTGGTGTTGGAACCGATGCTCGTCGTTTCGTGTTCGAGACTCAGTCGTGGGCCATGCCCGACGAATCACGAGCCGTGCTCGATCCCACCAACCAACTCGAAAACGTCTACACACTGAGCCCGGAAGGCGACTTCACGGTGACGATCCCTGTCGATTGCTCACTTGCAGGCACCGGAACCATGGCCATCGCTGTGTATCCGGCCAGCGGGGCCATTCAGGCCGACCACGAGTTCTTGATTCCGATCACTTGCACGGCCTGAATCGGCCGACGGGCGTCAGAAGGCGTCCGGTCCGCTCAGAGCCAACTCGATCGCAGCCGCCATCTGCGGGGCCCGGTAACGCGAGAACTGATCCGATACGTGGTTGTAGTCGCGATAGACGATTCGACCGTTGATCAGAACCGGACACACCTCGGCGGTACAGAACCAATCAACCGGGTTCACGAACGTCGCGCCGTGCTCAGCGGCAACTCGTTCGAACATCTCGATCTTCTTCGGGAACTCGGCGGCTGAACGCACGTTCGAACACTTCGAGACATCCGATCGATTGGCGCGAATGCACGGTGGAATGTCGGCACCGTTCGTCTTGGGTGTTTCACCGAGAATCAACACCTTGGTCCCTGGACCGGCGATGTTCTGAATGGAGCGGCCTAGTCCGGCCCGCCATCCTTCCAAGCCACCGCCGTTGGTCTGCTTGTAGCGCGTGAGCATCGGATAGATCACGAGGTCGGGCGCGAGTTCACGAATCGCCTCCCAACCGTTGCGTCGGAATTCGTTGCACTGTGGGTACTCGAGTTCGGCACCATCACGCGCACCGTCTTCGCGCCGAAACGTGGTCACGTCGGCCGCCGGACACGACGTCTTCGTCATCGAGATCAACTTCCACCGATTCGTGCGTGCGGCCACTTCGAGGGCCCCGAACCATTGCGCAGCGTGACTGTCACCCGTGAACAGGATCACCGTGTCACTCGTCAGATCGCCGAACTCGCAGAAGATCGGAGTCACCGCGCCCACACCGGCATGACATCCCATGTCGTACAGCGCCGGCTCGGAGTAGGCGGCCCCGCCCAAGGGAACCCCGTCCGGAACCGGTCCGAGCAAGGCCGCTTCCACGACGTCATCGAACAGACCCGTGATCTGGACCGGCACGGTGGTCGTCGTGGTCGGGGCGACAGTCGTGGTGGTCGGGGCTGCCGTGGTAGTCACCTCGTTCGCGAGCACGGTCGTCGACGTACTCGTGGCTGGCTCGGCCTGCGCCGCCGAACGGCCGGCCTCGGGTGAACCGCACGCCGAGGTGGCCGCCAGTGCCACCGCCACGCCGAGAGGGAGCCAGCGCCTGATCACACCCTCACCGTACCGATGTTCCCCCTGCTCAGGGGCCGTTTCCCGGCCCGATCGCAACACAATCGTCATACTCGTTAGCCTCGACTCGCGATGGCCCGCGCCACTTCCTCACTGCGCCGGCAGTTCCTGGTCGCCACCGTGGTGGCCGGACTTCTGACCGGACTCCCCGGAGTTCTCCTTCCGGCCGCCCAGGCGGGTTCGGTCGACGACGCTCGGCGCAAGGTCCAACGCATGGCCGACGCACTCGAGGCCGCCGAAGACGAAGTGGCCATCCTGTCCGAAGATCTCGTCACCGCTCAGAACGACCGCGACACCCTCGAGATCGAGATCGTCGCCACCGAAGCCGAGATCGCCACCAAGCAGGCCGAGCTCGACGGAGTTCAGGCGCAGATGTCCGAAGTCGCCGTGCAGTCGTTCATCGG
>CAZELU010000026.1:0-11560 GCA_964513215.1 uncultured Bifidobacterium sp. | reverse complement strand
GCCGAAGCAGCGGCTCGTGCTGCCCGCAGCCAGGCTGGTTCGTTCACCGCACGTCGCGGTAACGGAACGCTCGTATTCGACCGGTCGTCCATCCCGCCCGCGAGTTCACGCGCGCAGATCGCCATTGCCGCCGCCCGAAGCCAGGTCGGGGTTCCCTACATCGCCTACAAGGCCATCGAAGGTGTCGGCTTCGACTGCTCCGGCCTCACGATGTGGGCGTGGGCGCAAGCTGGTGTGTCGCTTCCCCACCAGTCGCGCCGTCAGGCCAACAGCACTCCGCGAATCCCGATCGAGTACATCGAGCCCGGCGACCTCGTGTACTTCCACAATCCAATCTCGCACGTAGGCATCTACATCGGTAACGGCATGATGATCGATGCGCCAGCCACTGGTAAGGACGTTCGTATCGCACCGGTTCGATTCGATCGCGTCGTAGCGGTCACACGTCCCGGCTGATCGACCTTCTCGATCATCTGCCCACAGTGGGCGGAACCGGCAGCCCCACGACTGCATAAGCATCGGCCTCATCGAGAGTCTCTCTGGCCAGCAGTTCGTCGGCGAGACGATCCAACAACACGCGATTGGCGCGGAGGATCTCCGTCGCGTGCCGATGGCATTCGTCGACGATCGTTCTGATCTCCGAATCCACGAGCTGACGCGTCGACTCCGACGGTGCGCGACCATCGCCCGTCATGAAGCCGAAATCGAATTCGGGCTCGGGAAGCACGCTGACCGGACCGACCGCGTGAGACATCCCCCACCGGCCCACCATCTGTCGCGCGATCGACGTCACCTGCTCGAGATCCATTTCCGCACCCGAGGTGAGATCGCCGAACACGATTTCTTCGGCCACTCGTCCGCCCAGAGCGCCGATGATTCGTCCGCGAAGGTAGGTCTCGCTCAGGCCGTAGCGATCGGTAGCCGGACTCTGAAACGTGACTCCGAGGGCGCGCCCGCGAGGAATGATCGACACCTTGCGCACCGGATCGGCACCCGGCTGCAGCATCCCCAACAAGGCATGACCGGACTCGTGATACGCGGTACGACGTCGATCGTCTTCGGTCAACATGATCTTGCGTTCGGCCCCGAGCACGATGCGTTCGAGAGCGTCGGTGAAATCAGCGGTGGTCACCTGCGTGTGCTGGCGACGAGCGGCCATCAGCGCTGCTTCGTTCACGAGGTTGGCCAGATCGGCTCCGACCATCCCCGGTGTCGACGCGGCAATGTCATCGAGGCGTACGTCATCGGCCAAGGGAACCGACTTGGTGTGCACCGCGATGATGGCGGCTCGTCCGGCCAGATCCGGCGGATTGAGAACGATGCGCCGATCGAAGCGACCGGGACGCAACAGCGCGGGATCGAGCACATCGGGACGATTGGTCGCAGCGAGCACGATCACACCTTCGTTGGCCGAGAAGCCATCCATCTCGGTGAGAATCTGATTCAGCGTTTGTTCTCGTTCGTCGACACCGCCGAAACTCACCCCCGCACCACGCGCTCGTCCAATGGCGTCGAGTTCGTCGATGAAGACGATCGACGGCGCCACCGCCTTGGCCTGGTCGAACAAGTCGCGGACGCGACTGGCACCCACACCGACGATCATTTCGATGAACTCGGCCGCCGAAACCGAGAAGAACGGAACCTCGGCCTCACCGGCAACGGCGCGAGCCAAGAGCGTTTTCCCCGTTCCCGGCGGACCCATGAGAAGAACACCGCGAGGAGCGCGCGCACCGAGCGCCAGATAGCGAGCGGGTGAGCGAAGGAAGTCGACGATCTCCACGAGTTCGCCCTTGGCTTCGTCGATCCCAGCCACGTCAGCGAAGGTGACTCGCTTCGCATGGGGATCACCCTTGAGCGCGTGGGACTTCCCCATCGACGCGATTCCCCCGATCGCACCCGTTGCTCGCCGCATCAACCACAGGTAGCCGAACACGATCAGCAAAGCCGGCCCGAAGTTCACGAGTATCACCACGGGCCAACTCGTGCCCCTCGACGGAGCCTTGGCATCGACGAGCACCCCCTTGTTCAGGAGGTCGGCGACCACGTCATCATCAGCGAAGATCGGCCGTTCGGTCCGGAACACTCGCACCGGCTCGCTTCGACCGGGAAGGTCGACCACCTCGACGCGAAACGAACCTTTGATCGTCTGTTCTTCGATCGACACGCTCTCGACGTTGTCGTCCTCCACTTGTTGCAAGAACTCGGAGTACGACACGTCGACCCAACCGTCGCGATCCGACAGCAGGGACACGATCAACAAGTTCACCGCCAGTGCGGCCAGGAGAACCCACAGAAATCGCCGCCAACCGAAGGTCGATCGGCCGGCGGTCTCCTGCCCAGTCGGCGGATCGGCCACGACTCAGTGATGGTGCTCGGCGGTCACCGCGAGATCACGACCCATCGAACCGATCTCCGACTCGGACAGTCGAGCCTCGAGAAGGGGGACGACCAGATCTTCTTCTTTGGCGAGATGCTGAGAGATCGTGGCCGCGAGCACGACAACGACCTGCCTCACGTCATGAGTCGTTCGACTCGTCATCAGCGGGTCCCATGACATCTCGGCGATCATCCGATCGAGTTGACGTGTCAAGCGGAGAATCTCTTCGTGATCGCGTTTGAGCAGTGCGGTCGCGAGGTTGGCTCGTTCGATTCGATCGACGACCGGATACATGATCTCGCGTCGAGCCGACAAGTAGGGGCTGAGTTGCAGTCGGATGAAGTCGGAGACATCGCGAAGGTTCTGAACGACTTCGACGTGCTCCATGGTGTCGAGGCTTTCGGCCAGGTGCCGCATGGCCTTGAGATGCGGAAGCATTCCGCGCTGCTTCTCGTGAATCGGTTGGGCCAGGCTCTGCATCGACGACTCCTTGGATCGATTTCCCTTCGAGGGCGGAGCAGGCACCGTAGGCACGGACCAGGACTCGCGGGGCCAGCAAATGTCCCGATCGAACGCTTCGGACCTGATCGACCGGTTGCTCGAGGCGACCTAAGGTGGAGACGTGAGCGGGGACCTCGAAGTGTTCGTTCGAGCAGGGTGTTACGAGCCGGGTTCCACATCGGCGCCCATGATCGAGGCGTCGATTCAGTACTTGCGTCAGCGCGGCCTCGACGACCAAGCGATCATCGACACTCTTCGTGACCCGGCCGCCGCCGACTATCTCGAACGGTTCTCACGGGTGTCGTCACCTCCGATGACCGCCCGCGACCTCGCCGCCGCTGTCGACATCGACGTCCAGCAGGTTCTCGACGTGCGCACCGCGTCCGGACTTCCCTCGGTGGGGCCGGACGAGCCCGCGTTCTGGAACGAGGACATCCCGGCCTTCCGACTCATGCACGCCGGACTCTTGATCTTCTCGTGGGACGAGCTTCTCGCGTTCATCCGTGTGATGGGCTCGTCGATGAGCCGGGTCGCTGACGCGGCGAACTACTTGTTCCTCGAAGACATCGAGCGACCTCTCATCGAGTCCGGTGGCTCCGGAGTCGACATCGTGAAGTCGGCGGTGGAGGCACAGTCGCTGGCACTCGATCTCGTGTGGGTTCTTCAGATGCTGATCCGTGAGCACCTCGAACTTTCCGTCAACCGACACCGCGAATCGATCAGCCGAGCCGGCTACGACGACCAGATGGTGTCGATGGTCGTCGGATTCGTCGATCTCGTTGGCTACACGTCGAGGTCGTCGACGATGAGTGCACAAGAATTGGCCGAACTCGTGACCCGCTTCGAGGCCCTGGCGCAAGACACCGTCTCGCGGCTCGGAGGTCGTCTGGTCAAGTTCATCGGCGACGAATTGATGTTCGTCACGGTCGACCCTGCCGGCGGCATTCGCATCGCCTCCGAGATTCTGCGCGTGTTCGGCGCCGACCCGTCACTCACACCGCGGGGCGGGATGGCCTACGGGCCGGTGCTCGCGCGAGTGGGTGACTATTTCGGCTCGGTCGTGAACTTGGCCGCTCGACTCGTCGATCAGTCGGTTCCAGGTGAGGTGCTCGTCACCGCAGAGTTGGCCGACGAGGCACAGATGTCACTCGATCCGGCCGGACGTCGCATGTTGAAGGGGTTCAATGATCCCGTTTCGGTCGCGTCGCTGACTCTTCGTAGCGACTGATCACTACTGTCCGCGGCTGATCACCAGCCGACGGGGAGTAGATGAGTATCGAAGAATCCGGGCCTTCGATCGGTCGGAGCCTGATCGAGATCCTGAAGCAGCCCATGCTCGTCTTGCTCATCGGAGCCGGGGCCATCAACTTCGCTCTGGCCGACCCTCTCGACGGGGCCGTGATGTTCTCGTTCGTATTGATCGTCATTGCGATCTCGGCGCACCAGACGTGGCGCACGGAAAAAGCCTTACGGGCGCTCCAAGACCTGACCGCACCCACTGCACTCGTCGTGCGTTCCGGACGTCATGAGCGAATTCCGAGTCGTGACGTCGTCCGTGGTGACCGCATCGTCCTCAACGAAGGCGACCGGGTGCCCGCTGATGCAAACCTCGTCAACGGTTCGAACCTCACCGTCGACGAATCGCTGCTCACCGGCGAGTCGATTCCGGTCGTCAAGTCGGCTGATGGCGACCGTGAAGTGTTCGCCGGAACACTGATCGGTCGAGGGCATGCCGAGGCCATCGTCGAACGGATCGGAGACTTCACCCGACTCGGCGCCATCGGACAGGAAGTGAAATCGATCGGTCGTACCAAGACGCGGCTCCAACAGAAGATCGATCGCGTGGTGTGGGTCATCGGATTGGCGGCCATCGTGCTGGCCGGCCTCGTCATCATCGGCTACGGCCTGCTCAGGGACAGCTGGCTCGACGGGGCCCTGATCGGCATCGCAACGGCAATGTCCATGCTCCCAGAGGAGTTCCCCGTCATCTTCACGGTCTTTCTCGCAGTCGGTGCTTGGCGAATGAGCAACCAGAGCGTTCTCGTTCGCCGAGCTCCCGCCATCGAAGCACTGGGATCCATGTCAGTCGCCTGTGTCGACAAGACCGGAACACTGACGCTCAACCAGATGACGCCAGTGGAACTCATCGTCGACGACCATCGCTGGTATCCATCGGATGGACCACCACCAATCGACGTACTTCGACTCATCGCGATCGGCTCAGCGGCCTGCCCCCTCGACGTCTTCGACCCCATCGACAAAGCATTCCGCTCGTTGGCCCTTCGGTTTCCCGACGACGAGTTTCACGTGGTCGGCCAGTCGCCTCCGTTGGCCGAGTACCCCATGTCGAGCGAGTTGTTCGCGACCTCCTACGTCTGGGCAACCGACGAAGGACGATTGGTCGCCTCCAAAGGAGCACCCGAGGCCATTGCTGGTTTGTGCCGCCTCAGCGACGTCGAGCGCAGTCGAATCGAGGATCAGGTTCACGAGGCAGCCGGCCGCGGGCTGCGAATTCTCGCCGTCGCGCACGGCCGTGTTCTGACCACCGACCTACCGGTCGGACAGAACGGATTCGATTTTCGGTTCGACGGGCTCGTATGTCTGAAGGATCCAGTGCGGCCAGGAGTTTCCCAATCGGTCGCCGAACTCTCTTCGGCCAGCGTTCGCACGATCATGATGACCGGCGATCATCCGGCTACTGCGCGCTCCATCGCCGAAGAGATCGGGCTCGACACCTCCGCGGGCCTTCTCACCGGAACCGAGGTCGACCTTCTCGACGATGTGTCATTCGACGAGCTAGTCGGACGAGTGAACGTGTTCGCCCGCACAACACCTCATCACAAGCTGCGTCTCGTTCGTGCGTTGCAGTCACGCAACGAGATCGTCGGGATGACCGGAGACGGTGTGAACGACGCACCAGCACTGAAGGCTGCCGACATCGGTGTGGCCATGGGTGGCCGAGGAACCGATGTTGCCCGCGAAGCCGCGTCAATTGTGATTGCCGACGATTCGTTCCCATCGCTCGTGGCCGGAGTCGAACGCGGTCGCACGATCTACGACAACATCCGGAAAGCCTTCGCCTATGTGATCTCGATGCACGCACCGATCGTCGGTCTGACCACCGTGCCCCTGTTCATCCCGGGTTGGCCGATCGTTCTGCAGCCGATCCAGATCGCCTTTCTCGAACTGATCATCGACCCGGCCTGCTCGGTCGTGTTCGAAGCCGAGTCGGGCGATCCCGATCTGATGAAGCGACCTCCCCGACGTCCGAATCAGCCCATTCTCGATCGGTCGACGATTGGTGTCGCCCTGCTTCAAGGAGCAGGAGTCTTCGCTGCATCCTTCGGCTTGTACGCGTGGGCTGCAACCACCGGAAAACCCGACGACGTCATCCGATCGATCGTCTTCGTGAGCCTGGTCGTCGGCAACGTCGGCCTGATTCTCTCCAATCGGTCGTGGCACCTGTCGATCGTTCGAACCATTCGGGAACGGCGAAACACCGCCCTCCCGTGGCTCCTCGTCACCGTCACCCTCGTCTTGACACTCCTCCTGACGATTGGTGCACTCCGTGACGCATTCGAGTTCGGTCGAATCTCGTGGGCCGAACTCGCACTCGGTGTCGCCACTGGCGTGATGGGGTCCTGCGGGTTCGAGATCTACAAGAGGTTTCGTCGTGGTCGATGAGTGGAGTCTGAGCGAAGCCGATCTCTTCACCATCCTCGATTCGTCGGTCGACGGACTGACGAGTCACGAGAGCACGGTCCGGTCACGCGACGCTGCCCCGGCTCTTGCGCTACGAAGAACCAGCGTCACGCGCCTTCTCATGCGTCAGTTCAGCAATCCGACGATTCTGATCCTCATCGGAACCGCGGTGGTGGCGGCCGCGCTCGGCCAAATGGTCGAGTCATCGATCGTGATCGCCATCGTGGCGACAAGTGGTCTCCTCGGCTTCGTCCAGGAGAGAACCGCGGTTGGCGCAGTCCACGCTCTGCTCCAGTCGGTCAGTGTGCACAGCGAGGTTCTACGTGACGGTCTCGAGAGAGAGATCCTGTCGTCCGACGTCGTCGTCGGTGACGTCGTCGTGCTGCGCACCGGTGACGTCGTTCCCGGAGACGGCCGAGTGATCGCGGCGAACCACCTCCTGGTCGACGAGGCAACCCTGAGCGGTGAGAGTTATCCCCTGGAGAAGAGTCCCGGTGCTCTCGCACCCACCACCCCCCGGCACGACCGCAAAAACATGGTCTACTGCGGCACGTATGTGTCGAGCGGCGAGGGTCGCATGATCGTCGTGCGAACCGGTCGCGACACCGAATTCGGACAACTCACGAGCCACGTTTCATCGGAACACTTGCCGACATCCTTCGAACGCGGAATCACCTCGTTCGGCTACCTACTCATGCGCGCCATGGTCGTACTTGTTCTTCTGGTCTTCGTGGTGAACATGGTGCTCCGGCGACCGGTGATCGACTCGATCTTGTTCTCGCTCGCACTCGCCATTGGGCTGACACCACAGATGTTGCCAGCCATCGTGACCTTGAGCCTCTCGCGCGGTGCGCGCCTCATGGCGAAGAAGCACGTGATCGTCAAGAGACTCGATGCGATCGAAGACATCGGCGGCCTGGACGTTCTGTGTGTGGACAAGACCGGGACGATCACCGAAGGCGACGTGGTTCTCGAGAGTCACCTGGATCCGACGGGTTCCTCCGACGACTTCGTTCTGTCACTCGCCCACATCAACGCCTCCCTGCAGCGCGGCTTCGAGAACCCCATCGACCGGGCGATACTGCGTCACTCCCCCGGCCTGCACGCCACATCCGTCTTCGTCGACGAGATTCCGTTCGACTTCACTCGCCGACGCATGAGCGTGATCGTTTCGGAGGCCGACTCCCGGCGGATCGTCTGCAAGGGTGCTGTGCGCAGTGTCCTCGAGATCTGCTCGACGATCCGCGCTGCCGACGCGGTCGTGTCATTGGCCCCGAGAAGGGCCGACATCGAGACTCTCGGCCGACGATTGGCGGAGGAGGGCTTTCGAGTGCTCGGTGTTGCGTTCGGCGACATCGACAGCCGGAGCGACTACTCACCCGACGATGAGCGCGACCTCACGTTCGCTGGATTTCTTTCCTTCGGCGATCCTCCCAAGCCGGGAATCGCTTCCGTGATCGACCGTCTCGCCTCACTCGGGGTCAGCGTTCGAATCATCACCGGAGACAGCTCGTCGACAGCCATGCCGATCGCGTCTCGAATCGGAGTCGTCCCGCTGCGCTGCTGCACCGGCACGGAACTCGAAGCGGTACCCATCGATGATCTTCCGCGATTCGTCGAGGACTACGGGGTTTTCGCCGAAATCGATCCGATTCAGAAGGAGCGCATCGTTCGCGCCTTCACCCGTGGAGGGCACGCCGTTGGCTTCATGGGGGACGGCATCAACGACGCCCCGGCTCTTCACGCGGCCGACGTCGGAGTGTCGGTCACCGGAGCAGTCGACGTGGCCAAGGAAACCGCCGATGTCGTGCTTCTCGACAAGGACCTCGGTGTTCTAGCGGCCGGGATCGCCGAGGGCCGACGGGTGTTCGCGAACACTCTCAAGTACGTGCACATCACCACCAGCGCCAACTTCGGCAACATGCTGTCCTTGGCCTCGGCAACGGCGTTTCTCCCCTTCCTGCCACTGCTTCCTCTCCAGGTTCTTCTTCTCAACTTCCTCTCCGACGTTCCAGGCATGACGATCGCCACCGACCGCGTGGAACCCGAACATCTACAGCGACCGTTGCGATGGGACGTGCACCGGGTGCGCAACTTCATGATCGTCTTCGGTCTGGCGAGCACCATCTTCGACCTGCTCACCTTCGGCTCTCTCTACTTCGTCTTCTCGTCGAATGCGACCGAACTTCGCAGTGGCTGGTTCATCGAATCGATGCTCAACGAACTCATCGTTCTGTTGATGTTGCGAACGTCGCGACCCTTCTGGCGCAGTGAACCAGGGCGCGCTCTGCTCTGGTCGAGCATCGGAGTCGCGATGGTCGTGCTCGTTCTCCCCTACTCACCACTCGCATCCGAACTCGGGCTGGCCGGACCACCCTTCATCGTGATGATCGCGCTGATCGTGATCACGGTTCTGTCGATCGTGACGACCGAAATTCTCAAGCATTACTTCGTCGAACTGGTCGAGCCCGGTTGACCCGGGCCCGGAGCGCGAACGTCAGCCCCAGGCGAATACCGGTTGCTCGAGATGGTTCACACGCTCGCCCAATCTTCCTTCGATCGCCACCCAACGAAGTTGGAGCAGAACAGCACCGGTCGGTGCGTGGATGAGGTCGCCACCGAGTGGCAACTGCACCACCGGTCGGTCGCTCTCCGGGATGCGAACGTAGCGGGGCGAATCGTCTCGGCACAGTTGATGGAGGCCGATGCGATAGGTGTGGGCGACTTCGCCGGGGTCGGGTGTCAGTTGAACGTCATCGCCACCCCACATCACCACGGGTGTGATGCGAAAGCCGGATCGTGTCGGATAATCGTCGAGGATGCCGAGCACCGAATCGACACCGAGTTGTAGGCCGAGTTCCTCATGCAGTTCGCGCAGCGCGGCATCCACTGGCGTTTCGTCGGCGTCGAGACGTCCACCAGGGAGAGCCCACTGACCCGCATGGCGATTCATTCGGGCGGCCCGACGACACAGGAGAAACGCCGCGCCGCCCGAAACATTGCGCATCCGTCCATCGAGGCCGGCGATGTCGCCCGGAACATTGATCAACGGCTGTTCGGGGAGGGGGAAGGGATCGTCGTCATCGTCAGGTTGGCTGTCGACGATCACGATCGCAACAGCGGCCGGACGCAGTGAATCGTCGTCGAACGTGACACGAGGGTGAGCCGCGAGATTGGTAGCCATCGTCTCGCGTAGACGGTTGTCGAACCGGATCACGATGGTCGGGCTTCGATGAGTGAGTTCAGAGCATTCAGCCCATCCCACACGTCGACGAATCGGGTGGTGAGCGGGCTCAAGCCGAGACGCACGATGTCGGGTGGGCGAACATCGGCGATCACGTTGAGATCGGCCAATTGTTTCAACAGCGTCTTCGCATCGGGGTGGTGGACGGCCACGTGGTTTCCCCGATGAGCAGCATCTCGCGGAGTCGATGTGATTAGGCCGAGATGGTCGATCACGTCGATTGCAAAGCTCGTGAGCGCCCGACCCTTGGCGGCAATCGCCGGCATGCCAGCCCGAGCGGTGAGCGCGATTCCCTCCTCGGCAGCGACCAGGCTGAGGATGTGCGGAGTTCCGAGGAGCACTCGTCGAATGTCGTCGTGCGGCTCGAACGGGCGTTCCATCGCGAACTGATCCTTCTGGGCGAACCAACCGCGGATGGGCTGCTGAGCCGATGCCTGAAGATTGCTCGCGATGAACGTGAACGCCGGCGCACCAGGACCACCGTTCAAGAACTTGTACGTGCAGCCCACAGCCAGTTCGACCCCGAGTTCGTGTACATCGAACTCGATCGAGCCGACGGTGTGCGAGAGATCCCACAGCACCATCGCGCCCGCGGCACGTGCCTCGTCGGTGAAGGCCTTCACGTCGGCCAGGGCCGCGGTGCGGTAGTCGATGACACTGCGCACCACCACGGCCACATCCGAGAGATCGACACCGGGCCGCAGCGATCGAACGGTGAGGCCGAGATCGTGAGCGATTCCTTCGACCACGTAGCGATCGGTTGGGAACTCATCGTCTGCGACCACGAGAACTTTGCGATCGGGACGCAGTCCAAGTGCGATGTGGACACCTTGGTAGAGATTGAGAGTGGTGGAGTCGTGGATCACCACTTCGCCGGGTCGACTCCCGATGACGTCGACGAAACGATCACCGATGCGGCGAGGCAAGTCGAGCCAGTGCTCCCAACTCAGGATGAGGTCGGACGCCCACTCGCCCTCGACAACCTGCTTGAGCCGCTCGATCGTGCGCTTGGGGGTACGTCCGAGCGAGTTGCCGTCGAGGTAGACGAGCGAATCGTCCGGAATGAAGAACTCGTCGCGGTACCGGGCCAAGGGGTCGGCTCGGTCGAGTTCGAGAGCCCGGTCGCGCGACGTCACGCTGACATTCTGGCCGATCGTCGTTACTCTCAGCGCAGTGGCACCCGGACAGATCTTCCAGCGGAACGGCCTGCGGGTCGTGGACGACCCGAACATCGGTCACTTCGTGGTGACCGACGAACCGATTGCCGAACGCGACGTCATCGTGATCTGGAGTGGAGAGCGGATCAGCCTGGCGCAGGCCGAGGCGCTTTCTGCGAAGGAACAGGACTACCTCTTGCAGATCGACGATGACTGCTTCCTTCTCACGTCTCTCGACGAGTTGTGCACCGCCGATTTCATCAACCACAGCTGTGAGCCCAACTGCGGATTGCTCGAGGCCGACACGTTGGTAGCCATGCGCCCGATCGAGGCGGGCGAGGTTCTGTCGTTCGATTACGCCACTAGTGACACGACATCGTTCATCGCCTTCGACTGTTTGTGTGGCGCTTCGTCCTGCCGGGGTCGTCTCACAGGAAACGACTGGCGCCTTCCCGAGGTGCAGCGAAAGTACGCCGGTTGGTTCGCCCCCCATGTCCAGCGCCTGATCGACGGCGCTGAGAGCGGGTGACGGGACCCGTCGCTTCGCTCCTCCCGATTGCACGACCCGACGAGAGCGCT
>CAZELU010000025.1:26423-29845 GCA_964513215.1 uncultured Bifidobacterium sp. | reverse complement strand
CAAGCGGCAGCGTGAAACCCACTTCGGCGCCGCCGCCCACGCGGTTGCGCGCGAACGCTTTGCCGCCGTGGGTCTCGGCTACATCGGCGACGATCGACAGACCGAGCCCCGAACCCGGCAAAGTCCGAGCGTTCACCGCCCGGTGGAATCGTTCGAACACCTTGCTCTGTTCGTCGTCGGGAATACCGGGCCCGCGATCGCTCACCACCACGGTTCCCCGCGTGATGTCGACGGCGAGTTCACCACCGCTGGTGTCGAACTTGAGAGCATTGTCGATGAGATTCGACACCGCGCGCTCGAACATGTGACGACGCACGACGCAGATGGAGTCGTCGGCGGCGAATGCGATCGATCGACCGCTGCGGCGGCGCGCGCGATCGACGAGTGGCGCAACCGAGTCGGACAGCCGGACCGGTTCGGGCAATTCATCGGCGTGACGATCGGCCGCGAGAGCCACCACCTCTTCCACCAGAGTCTCGAGATCGGACACGTCGCGATCGATGTCGGACAGGATCTGCTGCCGTGTGGCGTCGTCCAGATCGCCATGCTTGCGAATCACGTCGAGGTTGGTGCGCAGACTCGTGAGCGGCGTTCGCAGTTCGTGGCCGGCGTCCTCCACCAGCCGCTGCTGCTGTTCGCGCGACTGCGACAGCGCGCCCAACATGTCACGGAAGGTTCGACCAAGGCGACCCGCTTCGTCGCGTCCGCTCACCGGCGCTTCCACGTCGAGACGACCGGTGGTGGCGACGGTTTCGACCGCCTGCGAGAGTCGGCGCAACCGCGACGTGACACCGAGCGCGATGAGCCAGCCGATCACCGCGGCGATCACGACGATCGAGAGCGTGCTGACAGCCAGCCGTCGTCGCAGGTCGGCCAGCACGCTGTTGGTCTCGGTGAGATCGCGGCCGAACTGCACCACTCCCGCCGACACCGCCACGCTGCGCACGCGGTAATCGACCCCTTCGGCCGTCTTCACGGTGTCGAAACCAGGAACTACCTGACCGCGCGAATCGATGCGCGGTGAGGTGATGGGCAGAGTCACGCCATCGGTGGCCGCCAGCACCTGGCCCCGAGAATCGAGCACCTGCACCACGAACAACTCGACACCGAGGGGACGCTCAGGAACATCGATCACCGCCCGGCCACGACCGAGATCGGGGCGTCGCAGAAACCGTTCGGTCGCGGTCACGAGTGAACGGTCGACCTCGTCGTTGAGGCGCGAGTCGGTGGTTCGGTAGGTGAGGATGCTCGAGGTACCGAGTCCGACCGTGACCACCACGGCCAGCAGCAACGCGATCTTCCAGCGCAGGCTCATCAGTTCACCCTCGCCGTGTAGCCGATTCCGCGCACGGTGTGAATGATCGGCTTCTCACCCTTGATATCGACCTTGCGACGGATGTATCCGATGTACACCGCGAGATTCTTCGAATCGGGACCGAAGTCGTAGCCCCAGATGCGGTCGTAGATGGTCGAGTGCTCGAGAACGATTCCTGCATTGGTCACCAACAGTTCGAGCAGATCGAACTCGGTCTTCGACATCTCGATCTCGTTGTCGGATCGCCACACGCGACGTGCCGCCGGATCGATTCGCAGCGTGTCGAGAGTGAGCACCGCCGAGGGAGCATCGTCCTCGGGAAGCGTGCGCCGGAGCAGAGCTCGCAGTCGTGCCAACAACTCTTCGAGTGCAAAGGGTTTGGGCAGATAGTCGTCGGCACCGGCGTCGAGACCGGCCACGCGATCACTCGTCTCGGTGCGCGCCGTGAGCATCAGCACTGGCACCCGATTCTTCTCGGCGCGCAACACGCGACACACCGTGAGCCCGTCGACCGCGGGCATCATCACGTCGAGCACCACGACATCGGGTCGTTCGGTCTTCACGAGGTCGAGCGCCTTGGCCCCGTCGTTGGCGGCCACGACCGTGTAGCCCTCGAGGGTGAGGGCGCGTACCAGCGACTCGCGCACCGACTTGTCGTCGTCGGCCACCAGGATGCGCGCGGACGACTCGGCTCGATTCACGCTCACAGTCTGCCCGTCGCGGGTAAGAAGTCGTTGAGAATGCCGATTCAGTAGCGTGACGCGAGTGCTGCCGGCCCTGCGCGCTCCCCTTCACCTGATCGGCATCACGGCCTTGGCCGTGGTGGTGGGAGCTGTATCGGGTCTGGGTTCGTGGGCCCTCTTCGAAGCGCTCGATGCCGCGACCTCCGCTCGACTCGATACCGAGTGGCTCGTGTGGCTGCTGCCCGTGGCCGCGTTCGCTCTCGGAGCCGCGTACCACTACTACGGTGCCGATGCGAACAAGGGCACCTCGCTCGTGATCACCGAGTCGCTCGCGCCAATCGATCTCGCTGCCGAACGTGCCCCGCACGTACCCGCGCGCATGGCGCCGATGATCTTCGGCGCTACCTACATCGCTCAACTCACCGGCGCGTCGGTGGGTCGAGAAGGGGCCGCACTGCAAGTGGCTGGTTCGGCGGTGTCGACCCTGCTGAAGCCGTTCCGTCTGCCGGCCCACGAACTGCGGCTCATGCTCATCGCCGCCATGGCCGGCGCGTTCGGCGGTGCGTTCGGTGTTCCGGTTGCCGGCGCAATCTTCGCGCTCGAGGTTCAGCGCACCGGTCGCATTCGTTACGAAGCACTTGCCCCGGCTCTGGCCGCCTCGGTGACGGCCGATTACGTGGTGGAAGGTCTCGGTCGATCGACTCCGATGGTGAGCCTGCCCGTCGACCTCGACGTGTCGATGGTGCTGAGACTCGCACTCGTCGGCGTGGTGGCCGGAGTAGCCGCGCGAGTGTTCATCACCTCGTTGCACGCGATCAAGAGCGCGTCGCGTCGACTCGTGGCCTGGGCCCCGGCGCGTCCCGTGATCGGAGCCGTCGCCACGCTCGCACTCATGGGATTGTTCGGCCGCGATTATCTCGGCCTGTCGCTCCCTCTGGTGGACAGCGCGCTCGCCGGAGTTGCCGCCGATTGGTGGGAGCCCGTGCTCAAGATCGTGTTCACCGTGATTGCCCTCGGGTCGGGAATTCCCGGTGGTGAAGTCACTCCGTTGTTCGTGGTTGGAGCCACTCTCGGTTCCACGCTCGCCGATCCGTTGTCACTCGATCCGCGCTTGGCGGCGGCCGCCACTCTGGCCGCCGTGTTCGGCGCCGCGTCCAACACACCGATCGCCTGCGCGATTCTGGCCGTCGAACTATTTGGTGGCGGACTCGCGGTTCCGGCTGCCGTGGTCTGCATCGTCGCGTACGCAGTGTCGCCGGAGCGTGGCATCTACGACGGACAACGAGTGGGCGCTACGAAAGACCTCCGGGCCAGCGCACCACCACGACCTCGCTCATGAACGCCGGCGGATGATCGCGGATCCAGTCCTCGATTTCCGACAGACGCGCCTCGGGTAGGCACAAACGTCGGCGCGCCGATTGCGC
>CAZELU010000025.1:8340-26323 GCA_964513215.1 uncultured Bifidobacterium sp. | reverse complement strand
GCCGTGCAGTTCGGCTTCGATCGCGGCATCGGGCCACTTGCCCTGAATCTCGGTGTGTGCGACTCCGACCTCGTCGCAGGCGGCGGCGAACTTCGCCAACATCGCCGGGTTCTCGTCGACGCCGGTGATGTGCGTGGCGCGCGGGGCGAGCGGAATGGAACTGCGTCCGCCGCCGCAGCCGATGTCGATGACCGAACCGCCTTCCACCGGCAGCAGTTCGCGAGCCATCTCGAAGATGGGGCTGGCCGGATCGACGGTGTCGTCCATGGCGAACGTGGCCGGATCGTGTGCCCACGGCGGAACTTCGGCCTGCGCGAGGATGTGCTCGGGAACGGCCCAACCTCGTAACTGTTCGGCCCAGTGACGACCGGCCTCGGTGAGGAACCCGTCGTCGGCCGAGGGTGTCGCACCCGTGTCGTTCGTCATCTAGCCGATTCGAACGGGGAGCTGGCGCGGACCGCGGATCTGACCCACGCTCCACACGACTCCCTCTTCACCGTGCGCCAACTCGAAATCGGGAAAGCGCTTGATGAACTCTTCGACGGCCACACGCAATTCGAGGCGCGCGAGATTGGAGCCGAGACAGCGGTGAATGCCAAGGCCGAACGCCGAGTGGCGATTTTCGGCGCGATCGATGAGGACCTTGTCGGCGTCGGGGAATTCGGCCGGATCGAGGTTGGCGGCCGGGAACGGCAGCAAGACCCACTCGTCTTTCTTCATGGGGCAACCGTGGAAGTCGTGATCCTTGGCCACCAGACGCGCCATGGTGACCGGCGCGTACGCGCGCAGGAACTCTTCGATGGCCGTGGGCATGAGAGACGGATCGTTCGCGAGTCGCCGACGATCGTCGGCATGCGTGGCGAGGTGCCACAAACTCGAGCCGATGGCGCTCCAGGTGGTGTCGATGCCGGCCACGAGGAGCAGCAGGATGAACCCGCCTACCAGTTCGTGCGGGATCTTCTCGCCGAACAATTCGACGTCGAGCAAGTAGCCCGTGAGATCGTCGCGCGGATTGGCCACGTGATCGTCGATCTGCGCCCTGAGGTACGCGTCGATGCGCTCGAACGCGCTCATGCGCTCTTGCGGATCGAGATTGATGTTCTCGAGGATGTCGTGGACGAACTCGCGGAACAGGTCTTGGTCTTCGAGTGGGAAGCCGAGCATGCGCGCGATCACATTCACCGGGATGTGCTGTGCGTACTGAATGGCGGCATCGACGGTGAGACCGGTCTTGGCTTCGGCTTCCATCTTGTCGAGCAACTCGTTGCAGAGCCGACGGATCTCGGGCTCCCATTCGGCGATCTTCTTGGGCGAGAACGGCGGCAGAACGACGCGTCGGGCCTCGTGATGGAACGGCGGATCGCTCGTGATGGGCGGCGCACCACCGATGGGTGCCGGGTCGAGTGGCACCTCGGTGCTCACGACCACCGCACGGCTCGTGAAGTTCTCGGTGTCGTAGGCGATTTCGCGCACGAGTTCGTGCGTGACGGGCAACCAGGTGCCGCCGTAGCGGTCGGAGTGAGCGACCGGGCACTTGTCGCGCAGTTCGGCCCAGATGGCGTGCGCGTGCCGGTTGTACTGCGGGTCACCGTGATCGAAGTCGGTGGCCCAGTCGGTGACCGGACCGTAGATCGACTTGGGGGCGTCGTATCCGGTCATGTCATTCGGACAGCGTGATGGCGAACTCGGGACAGTTCGCGACGGCGAGTCGGGCACGCTCGACCAACTCGGGCGGAACGTTGCCGTCGCCGATCACCACGGCTTGGCCGTAGTCGTCGACATCGAAGAGTTCGGGGGCCAGGGCATAGCAGCGGTTGTGACCTTGGCACTTCTGAGCGTCCACGTGAATGCGCATGAGACGAGGGTAGTGGGACAAACTCTCGGTCATGGCCTCGCGTCGTACTCCCCCGTTGGCGATCCTGCTCCCGCCATCGGAGGGCAAGGCCGAGGGCGGCAAGACCCCGGCGTGGAAGGCCACCGCCGGCACGTTCGGCAAGGTGCTCGGGCCTCGACGTGCCGATGTAGCGGCCGCCGTCGCCAGGGCCAAGGGTGGCGACGCCAAGTTGCTTGGTGTGAACGGCAAGCACCTCGCCCGCGCACAGGAAACGAACCGTGCGTTGGTGGGTGCACCCACACTGCCGGCCCACGCTCGCTACACCGGTGTGGTGTGGGAGCACTTGTCGCCGTCCACGTTGTCGGCCACCTCTCGCACACGCGCCGCCGATTCGATCGTGGTGGTGAGCGGGCTGCTCGGCTTGGTGGGTTTCACCGATCCGGTTCCCGACTATCGATTGAAGATGGGTGCGTCACTCGCGCCGCTCGGCAAGTTGTCCACGTGGTGGCGTCCGTCGTTGTCGGATGCGCTCAACGAGTGGGCCGAGGGGCGGTTCGTGATCGATCTGCTACCGGGCGAGCATCGCGCGGCATGGATTCCGCAAGCAGATGAATTCGCCGGACTCGTGTCGGTGTCGTTCGTGGAGAAGTCGGGCAAGGTTGCGGGGCACGACGCGAAGGCGGCCAAGGGAATGCTGGCGCGATACCTGCTCGAATCGAGCGGTGACGTGGAGAAGGCCCTGAAGACCTGGAAACACCCCCGCTTCCGCCTCAACCTCACCTGACCCTGGTGTTCTGGGTGAAGGATTCGCCGGATCCGCGTTGATTTTTCACCCAGATCCACGAAGGTTCAGTGGAGTTTGTCTTTGAAGAAGGTGAGGACGCGCTGGACGCTGGCCTCGTCGCGCTGTTCGGTGAGCACCGAGTGATCGGACTTCTTCACCGACGGTAGTTCGATGGACACGAACTTGTCGCCGATCAACTCGCGCAACGTGGAGAACCGATCGCCCACCAGACGATCGCCGGTGTAGCGAAGGCCGAGCACCTCGCAACCCTCGGCCGCACGACGCTGCACCGCTCGCTCGTCGTCGACCGACAGATGCAGATTGGCTCCGCGCTTCTTCCCCATCGCGAACGGCAACGACGGCTGGCTCAGAACCGGCGCGACCATGTGATCGTCGATCATCATGCCGAGCGCGAATCCGCCCGAGAAGCACATGCCGAGCGCACCAATTCCCTTACCGCCCACTTCGGAATGCAACTGGCGACCGAGTGCACGCAAGAACGCGATGATCGGCGACGTCTTGTTCATGGCGAGCGCCGAGAACTCTTTCGAGATGCATACCTTGGCGAGAGACGACATCGCGTAACCGTTCGAGAACTCTTTGCCTGGCGTCCCCACGAGGCTCGGCATCACCACGGTGAAGCCGGCGTCCACCACGTCGTTGGCGAACTTGGTGACGGTTGGTGTGATTCCCGGAACCTCGTGCACCACGATCACTCCCGGGCCCGAACCGCGCCGATACGTGTCGCGTGTGAAACCCGCGGCCGTGAACGAACCCTTCTGCCAACCGGCCAGAACGTCGGTGCTCATGACAATCTCCTCACTGATTCGAGCGCGCGTTCGGCGAGCCCTTCGGGACCGAGTTTCAACGCGGCCAGGTCGACGCCTTCTTGCTTGCCCATCGCACCGTGAAGGTAGCGGGCGTACACACCCTCGCTGATCACGGCCAGTCGCCAGCACGAGAACGCCACGTAGTAATCGATTCCGGTGACGTCGCGACCGGTGCGCGCCGCGTAGCGATCGACGAGCGAGCGGTACGACGGGAACCCACCCGCGGGAGTGGGGTCGTTGGCGCGGAACTGCGGATTGGAGGCATCGGCCCAATACACGCCGAGATATCCGAGGTCGGCCAGCGGATCGCCGAGTGTGCACAGCTCCCAGTCGAGAACACCGGCAATGCGGCCGGTCTTGACGTCGGTGAGGCAGTTGCCGAAGCGATAGTCGCCGTGCGCGATCACAGTGCCCTGCTGAACGGGCACGCGCTCACTGAGCCGACGAGCCACCTCGTCGATGGCCGCCAACTCGCGCGTCTTCGAGTTCTCCCACTGGCTCTTCCAACGCTTCAACTGCCGTTCGATGTAGCCGTCGCGGCGAGCGAGATCGCCCAGGCCCACGGCGTCGACGTCGACCGCGTGGAGATCGGCCATCACGTCGATGAGGTGATGTGACGCGGTTGCACGCAACGACGGATCGAGCAGAGCCGCCTTGTCGGCACTGTCGAGCACCACCCCGTCGACGAAGCCCATCACGTAGAACGGCGCGCCGTTCACGGCCTCGTCGGTGCACACGCCAAGCGCAGGCGGAACCGGCACGTTGGTCTTGCCGACGGCCGCGATGATCTTGTACTCGCGGGCCATGTCGTGCGCGGTAGCGAGCACGTGGCCGAGCGGCGGTCGACGCAGCACGAAGCGCGTGCCATTGGCGTCGGTGACGCGAAAAGTGAGATTGGAACGCCCGCCGGCGATGAGATCGAACACGAACGGTGCGCGCGCACCATCGATGTTCTCGACCAACCACGCGCTCACCTTGTCGACATCGATCCCCTGCACGTCAACCCCCGACGTCACCGTAGTGGCGTCACTCCCACTCGATCGTGCCCGGCGGCTTCGACGTGATGTCGTACGCCACCCGATTGACACCCTTGACTTCGTTGATGATGCGGCTGGCCATCCGCTCGAGAAGGTCGTACGGCAAGCGGGCCCAGTCAGCGGTCATGGCGTCGTCACTGGTGACCGCGCGGATGATGATGGGGTGCGCGTACGTACGCTCGTCGCCCATCACGCCCACGGAACGGATGTCGGGCAGCACCGCGAAGGCCTGCCAGATCTCTCGCTCGAGCCCGGCCTCCTTGATCTCGGCGCGCACGATCGCGTCGGCTTCCTGCAGGATGGCGACCTTGTCGGGTGTGACCTCGCCGATGATGCGCACACCGAGGCCAGGACCCGGGAACGGCTGGCGCCATACGATCTCGTCGGGCAGGCCCAACTCGTGGCCGAGTCTGCGTACTTCGTCCTTGAACAACGAACGAAGCGGCTCGACGAGCTTCAACGTCATGTCGTCGGGCAGACCGCCCACGTTGTGATGGCTCTTGATCACGGCGGCAGTGCCGTCGGCGCCGCCACTCTCGATCACGTCGGGATACAGCGTGCCTTGCACCAAGAACTCGGCGTCGGTGACGCCACCGGTGTGTTGTTCGAAGATGCGCACGAACAATTCGCCGATGATCTTGCGCTTCGTCTCGGGTTCGGTGACTCCCGCGAGCCGCTCGAAGTACTGCGGACCGGCGTCGACGTGAATGAGTTCGATCCCCATGTTGCGGCGGAAAGTCTCGACCACTTGTTCGCTCTCGCCCTTGCGCATGAGACCGGTGTCGACGTACACGCACGTGAGTTGCGGTCCGATCGCGCGATGAACGAGCGCCGCGGCAACCGACGAATCGACTCCGCCCGACAGCCCGCAGATCACTCGTTTGTCGCCCACTTGCGCACGCACGGCCGCCACCTGTTCGTCGATGATCGATCCCATCGTCCACGCGGCATCGCAGCCCGCGAGCTCGTGCAGGAATCGCTTCATCACGTCGGCGCCGAAGGGAGAGTGCACCACTTCGGGGTGGTACTGCACACCCCAGATGCGCCGCGAGTCGTTTTCGAGCACCGCAACCGGCGCCTCGGGTGTGGACGCGACCCCAGTGAATCCGTCGGGCACACGCGTGATGGCATCGAAGTGACTCATCCACACGTCTTGTTCGGCCGGCAGACCCTTCAGCAGAGTGGAACTCGACGACGCCGACAGTCGCGTGCGGCCGTATTCGCCGCGCGAACCGCGCCCCACTTCGCCACCCAACTGCTGAGCGATGAGTTGAGCGCCGTAGCAGATACCGAGAATCGGCACGCCCGCGTCGTAGATGGCCGCATCGAGGCTGGGCGCTCCGTCCACGTGAACACTCTTCGGCCCACCCGACAAGATGATCGCGGCGGGCTGGCGCCGCGCGACCTCGGCCGCCGTGATCGTGTGCGGCACGATCTCGGAGTACACGTTGTGCTCACGCACGCGACGAGCGATGAGCTGCGCGTATTGGGCGCCGAAATCGACCACGAGCACGGTTTGCCGGGGGCTCACGGGTCGATCGTAGTGGCCCTTGCCACGCCGCTTCCGATCCGCTGGGCGAGTGTCGCCCGAGCGTGTCACGATGGGAGCGTGGCGTGGCTGAAACGACTCCTGGTGTGCGCGATCGTCTCCTTCGTGCCGCTGGCCACCATCGAATCGAACGCCTCCGCCACCACTCCGCCACCGGCTCCGCCGGTCACCAACGACTTCATGGATCTCGAACGCGACGTGAGCGAGTGCATCAGCGCGATGCCGAAGCCAGGGTGCGGCCGCGAGCCAACGTCGTCGGGCGATCGTGGCGGCGCGATGCAGATCGCATTGTTCGGCATCATCCTCGTGGCGATGGCCGGAATCGGGACGCGCATCGGCTTCGCCGTACGCGCCCGAGACCGTCAGACCTCGTAACTCATCCGCTTGGGGAACCAGACCGGCAAATCAGCCGGGGTTCCGCACCCAATGGTTATTCGCCGACGAGTTCCTTGCGGAGTTCACGCTTCAGGAACTTGCCGCTCGCGTTACGCGGGATCGGCTCGCTCCGGAACCACAACTTCGACGGAATCTTGTAGCTCGCCAACGACTGCTTCAAGAACGCGCGCAGTTCGTCTTCGCCCACCGACTTGCCGGGCTGCAACACGATGCACGCCGCGACCTCTTCACCCAGACGCTCGTCGGGGATGCCGAACACGGCCGCCTCGGCGATCGCATCGTGACGGTAGATCGCGGTCTCGACCTCGGAGCAGTACACGTTCTCGCCACCGCGGATGACCATGTCCTTGGCGCGGTCGACGATGTAGATGAATCCGTCGGCGTCGATGCGTGCGATGTCACCCGTGTTGAGCCAGCCGTCCTTGATGGTCTCGGCCGTGGCTTCGGGGCGGTTGAGGTAACCCTTGATCGTGATCGCACCCTTCACGCACAAGATGCCGGTAATGGCCGGATCGCGCGGAAGGTCGCGTCCTTCTTCGTCGACGAGCTTCACCTCGAGAGTCGGCACGGCCGGGCCGCACGACTCGGGCTTGCTCGTGTACCAGAGCGACGTGTTGGCGGTGATGATGCCGTGGGTCTCGGTCATGCCGTAGCCCGTGGTGGGCGTGCCGTGCTCGAGTTCCTTGTCGATCTTCTCCACCAGGTCGGGTTGCACCGCCGCGCCACCACCGGAGATGGCGGCGAGTGACGACGTGTCGCGCTTCTTCCAATCGGGGTGCAGAAGAAGTTCGCGGCCCATGGTGGGAACACCCGAGAAGTTGGTGCACTTCTCACGCTCGATGAGTTCGAGAGCGCGACCCGGATCCCACTTGTACATGAGGACGAGCGTGCCGCCCACGAGCGTGGCCGGGTGCAGGATGCAGTTGCACGCGGTCACGTGGAAGAGCGGCGTGGGCGCCATGAACACCGGCGGCAGGGCCGGCGGTGCGGGCGGCGCTTCCTTCAGTGCACCGGCCGCCACGGCCTTGGCGATACCAGCGGTGGCGGCACCGGTCATGGACGCGATGTTCATGACGTTGATGACCGAGCCGCGGTGGTGCAACTGCGCACCCTTCGGGAACCCAGTGGTGCCCGACGTGTAGAAAATGGTCGCGTCGTCATCGGGATCGATGTCGGCCGGCGGGAGCGAACCCGGATCGGCTGCGGCCATGATGTCGGTCCAGCGAACGCCGCCAGCGGGCAACGCACGGTCGGAGCGCACCGAGATCACGTGTGTGGCCGGAGCGTTCGGGATCTGGGTGAAGCGATCGAGACGCTCGTCGTCGACGATGAGCACCTTGGGCTTCGAGTCGTTGAGTGCGTACTCCATTTCGGTGGGTGTCCACCACGCGTTCATGCCCACCGCGGCGGCACCGAGCGACACGGTGGCCCAGTAGCCGACGACCCACTCGGGGTAGTTGCGCATGGACAGAGCGACGCGATCGCCGCGCTGCACGCCCTGGCTCACGAGGTAGTGCGCGAGCTTGCGAACCTGCGCGTGCACCTCGTTGTAGGTGTACGACTCGTCTTCGTAGACCAGGTACTTCTTGTCACCGTGGGCCGCGGTGAGCTCCCAGATGAAGCGCATGTTGGGCGGCGCGGCAGCGAAGGTCTTGACCTCCACTCCGCGGACGGTGACGGTCGTGACCTCGAAAGGAGATCCGGGACCTTCGATTTCTTTACGGGCGGCGATGTAATGCTCGATCACGGGATACATCGTGGCCGGGAGACCTCTCCCCTAGCAACGTGTAGAGCCCCTAATGGGTGCGAAACCCCGGCAAATTTGCCGGTCTGGTTCCCCAAGCCGATCGGAACGTAGGGAACGGGGCGTATCAGGCGGTCGCGGCCTTGGCCAAGTTGTCGAGCGTGACTTCCATGTTGGCGCGATTGTGCGCCGCACGATCGGCCACACCGCTCACCACTTTGCCGAGGCGCGACATGAACTTGCTTCGATGATCGACCCAGGAATGCGTCACGCGAGATCCCGTAGCGGTCGGTTCGACCTCGTACACCCAATCGCACCAGTTGCTTCGGCCAACCATCAGAGCGAACGAGAACTTGCGCGGGGCGTCGAATTCGACGACCTTCACCTTGGTGGACCACGACCTCTTGCCGTTCGAGTTGCGTCCCTTGAACTCGACACCCACAGCCGGACCGGCTGCACCGTTCAACCACTCGCCTCCCCGATTCTCGGGCGACCACTCCCCCATGCGGGGCAGATCGGTGACGAGCGACCACACCCGGTCGACGGGTGCGGCGATTTCACGAACGACGGAAACAGGTTGTGCCATGAGGTCAGTCTGACACAACCGACGAAACCCTCAGGCGGTGAGGTTCTCGACGGGGTCGATTCGCCAGCCACGGCCGTGAACTCCGTTGTGCAACCACTGGCGCAACTCGCGCGTGGCCAGAACGTCGTCGGCGTTGTAACGGAGCAACTTGGCGCCCATCACCCCGCGGTCGGGATTGGTGGGATCGCAGGCCGCGCGGTACCAGATGATGGAGTTCGCGCCGCTCGCGTCGTCGGCATCCCAGGCGAAACCCGACATCGGAGCCAACGCCTTCAGACCGAGAGTTCGCGACGGCCAGTGCAGCTGTTTGGCGATCTCGTGCATGTCGACCCACCAATCGTGCGACGGCAGCGCGCCGATGTCGTCGACCGACGGCACGCCGTCGACGTGCGCGTTACGCACCGATGCTTCCTTCATCCGCGGAATCTCGGCGAAACCACCCGAATAGCAGTACACGGCCACCGTGCGACCGGCGGCGTGAGCGTTGGCCACGGTGTCGTGCAACCAGCGCCAAAACTCGGCCAGCAATCGACCCTCGGCCGCTGGGTCGGAACGGTCGTACGTGTGGAACGACCGGTACTCGCCATCGGTCCAGGTGTGCTCGTCGATGCGCTCGGAGACGTGGAGTCCGTACATGTACACGATGTCGTCGTTCTCGATGTCGAAGTCGATTTCGATGTCGGCCCTCGGAACCACGAACCCCGACGACCCGCGCTTGAAGTACGGACGGCCGTCGTCGCGTAGGTACACACGAGCCGCGTCGATGTTCACACCGAGGGCCGCGTACTTCGGAACGGGATTGGCATCGACGTTCACCGGGTCGAGAGCCGCCAACTGCGGGATGGTTTCGATGCCTCCCTCGGCCAACTTGCGCACCTGGATGACACCTACTCCCGTTACGAGCGACACGTGCTGTTCGGCAATGAGCTCGGACTCGCACACGTCGTGCCAGCGGCACTTCTTGCACTCGTCGCGATACACCGGGCGCGTGTGGCGAGCCTCACCGTTGCGCATGGCGTCGATGGCGGCCCATCGTTCGTCCCACTCGGCTTGGGCCTGAGCGACGAAACTGTTCTTACCGTCGTCGAGTGGACGCCACACCACCCGCTTGTCGGACGAGATGGTGGCACCGATCGGCTCGATGGCCGGCGCATGGCCCATGTCGTGGAGGATGAGCCAGTAGTGCGCCAGCTGCAACGAGTGATCGGACTTCGCTTTGCCATTGCCGAGATCGGTGGCGACCGCATTCTCGATCCATGGTGCGTCGAGCGAACCAACTGGCCACACCTTGGCTTTCGAGTCTCCCTCCAGTGGTTTCGAGTTCTTCACGTCGACCGGGAGGTAGGCCCACTTGCCGTTGCTCAGAGGCGAGTCGCCGTGTCGGACCAACACGTCGGGTCGACCGCCGCGGTGATTGATCACCGGCAAAGATGCACCGATGATCACCTTGTCGCCGCGAGCCATGGCGCGCAACGTTGCGGCATCGGGATCGTCGGACAGCCGCATGGACGACACCTTGTGCAGGCGCGCGAGTTCGACGAAAACCTCTTCTTCGAACTCGAGACCCTCGTCGAACATCATCTGCTGCTGTTCGTCGACGGGAAGCAACGCCAATCCGTCGTAGCGGGGATTGCGGTCGTTCACTTCGCGATGCGAACAGCCCACGATGAATCGAGAGCCGCCCACGTCACCGACGCGCGGGGAGGATTCAGACAACGAGATCACGCTCCTCGTGATACTTCCAGAATGCGGTGTGCTGGGCGTGACCCCGGCCCACGATGTCGTGGCACCCGAGCGCCTGATCGGCGTTGGGTAGATGCACGTCGAGCGTGCGGCCCACGTTGTCGCGCGTGACGAAGAAGCACGCCGACCGATGGCGCGAGGCCATCACACAGAGACGGCCGGTCTCGAGATCGAACGAGCTGGGCGACGCGATGCCCGACAGCGGGTGAACGGCGATCATGACTGGCTTCTGCAGACCCTGCCAACGTTCGGGTGTCGTGACACGAATGCCCTTCGTCCCTCGCAAAGCGGCGGGTAGCGCGTTCTCGATGGCTGTGTTCATGAGGTTGTGCGTGGACACGATGCCGATGTCGGCCGGCGTGAGGTCGCGTGGCGTGTCAGCTTCACCGTCGTCGGCCGCGTACACGCATTGGAGTTCGAGCAGCCGTACCGCGAGACGAGCCACTACTTCGGCCAGTTCGGTGTCGGGTTGGGATGCGGCGTCGTTGCCGTCGGACGGGTGAGACAGCACGACGGTGGACGATGTTGCGAGCCTCTGAATCGCGCGGTCGGTCGAGAGTGACACGTCGAGCGAGCCTCGGGGTCGTAGGAAGCGTTCCCCTGGCCGCGCATGTGCTCCGAACGTGAAGTCGTAGAAGGTCTGCACCAACGACACCGAGTCGTGCGGCAGACGCCAACAGGTGTCGAGTTCGAGCACGGTGGTGATGTTGCGGAGTTCGGGATTGCGCAAGATCACGTCGGGGGCCGGGCGATGCGGCGCCACCGGCGACACCTCCCAACGGTCGACGTCGATGGTGACCACCGGCGGAATTTGGCCCGGATCGCCGATGAGAACGTAACGAGCCGACACGTCGCGCAACGTGAGCAGATCGGCCCAGGTCATCTGCCAGGCCTCGTCGACGAACAACACGTCGTAACTCTGATCGAACGTGGAGATGGCCAACTTCGAGACCGTTCCCACGACGATGGACGGACCGACGGGCAGTTGATCGACCTTCGACAGAATTTCCACGTTGCTCGCCACAGCACCGCTGTAACGACCCGACGAGAAACGAACGACGTGAGTCGTGGGGTACGCATTGGCGATCTGCGCGCACAGATCGTCGACCTGGTTGTTGGTCTGAGCCGCGACCACCACTCGCAGATCGGTGTCGACAACAGCCGCGAGAGTCTGCACGAGGTTGAAAGACTTGCCCGATCCGGGCGGAGCCTTCACCACACACAGTCGATCGTGGCCCAGCAAGAACCCCTTGAGTTGAGGAACGACACTCACGAGTCGGCCTCCACCGATTCGAAAACGGCGCCGTCGTCGTCGAATGCGGCGTGACGCGCCGGCGGCGCCTTGAGCAACAGAGTGATGTCGTTGTCGACGCCTTGGCGTGCCATCGTGATGCGATTGCGCATGATCTTGGTGGGCTGATCGAACAGCAGTACCAGTTGCGCACCACGCCACTTGGTGTTGTCGGGAGCCCACGTGTGCGGACCCGGAAGACTCTTCGCCCGCTTCCAGCCAGGTGTGAGCGTCATGGTGCGAGCGTCGAGATCGACGTCGGTGACCGTGAGGGTCATGGTGGGGCGGCCGGCGATGGCGAGAGTTCGACCGGGCTCGATGGTGGTGAGATCGGGGTACGAATACGAGATGAGCCACTCGTTCATGGAGTTGGAACGAACAGTGGCCAGTACTCCGTGACCCTTGGCCAGTTCTTCACGCTGGAGTTCGCGATCGCCGTGCATCAGCACGAGGCGCGAGATCTCGTCGTCGGCCACTCGCGCATGGAACGATCCGCTTGCACTGCGCGCGTTGTGGTCGGTGAACACGTTGGGCCAGAACGCCTGAAGCCCGGCGTTTTCGTTGAGAGCGCGATCGCCCCACGCGTGGAAGAACGACTTGGCGCTGTTGGCCACCAGTTCGGCCAAGCCGGCGTTGGTGCCGCGGCGGTCGCGGCGCAGTTCGGCGATGGCGGCCGCCGTGAGATTCCAGCGGCGAAGCAACTCGGGTTCGAGCGCGATTCGAATGCTCTGCGCCACCTGGTCGGAGCGTTCGCTCCCCCACTCGGCCACCAGAGGGGCGAGTTCACGCCGCTCGAGCTCGGGATCGAGCACGGTGGAGACCGACTCGCGCTCGGCGTCGTGGGCCGAACTCCAGCGCTCGTCGCGTGAACGACCGCCGCGCAACCAACCGAGCAGATGACCGAGGTGCGCCTGCCGAATGGATGCCGTGGGGAACACGTAAGCAGAGCGCAGCGCGTCGACTGCCGTCATCACCACTTGTTGGCCCGGCCGCTGCGCCTCGATGAACAGCGCGTTGCACAGATTGCCGAGGGCGTTGAGCACGACGACCTCCGGGTGATTCCATTTCGTGCGCGCATAAGCCGCCGCCAGGAAGTGCAGCATCTCGAGGTGCGTGGGCCCCGGCAGCCAGATCTGCCGCAGGGACTGCGCCTGGTAGCCACCCGGCCCATCGGCGTCGAAACTCGGATGGCGGAAGTGCGCGAGAAGAGTGGGTGCGACTTCGACCATCATGTCGGCCACGAGTTGGCGATTGCGCGCTTCGGGAACCGTGAAGACTGTCGGACCACTGGCCAGAGTTCCGATGGCCACGCCCCACGGGCGCGACTCGCCACCCATCCGCAAGAACGACACCACGAGGACGTCGTCGTCATCGGCCACGAGCGTGTTGATGACGGCACCGCGCGGTGCGGGCTTGCCGTCGTGCCACGCCTTGATGCGACGAATGGTCTCGAGGTCGTTGCTCACGGCAGCACCGGCAGTCCGTCGTTGAGGCGTGAGAGCACATCGCGTTCGGCCCGCGATAGCGGATCGGCCCCGTCGAGCAGTTCGCCCACTCGAGTGAGCGAGATTCCACCGAGGAACCGTTCGACGTCGTCGCCCAACACGACTCCGCGACCTTCCTGGAGTGCGTGCGAGTAGCAGAACTCGGCTCGTTCGCAGAATGACACACACGAATCCTGGAAGAAGGTCTCGGAGTGGCGCACGAGATCGATGAGCGAATCGGGATCGTCGTCGTCGCCCGCGCCGTACTCGCCGTTCATGAGCAACGCCGACTCTTCCATGAGCTCGAATCCGCGGCGCGCGCGTTCGAGTTGATAGCGAAGGTCTTCACCGCTGCGGACACTCGGCTGGTTGGACCCCGGATACGTGAGCACGAGGAAACCCTCCCGTGACACGTGAATGCGGTTGGCGAGACCCAGACCCTCGAGCGTGACCTCGAGCGCATGAACGTACAAGCCCATTTGCGCGCGAGCGGCGGCCAGATCGGAACGCGACGTGTGCCCGCCTTGATCGGCGTACGTCTTGATCTCGCCGACGGCGATGACCGGTGTGCCGCTGTGGGTCTGCACCGCCAGCACGTCGATGATGAGCAGAGCCTCGGGAAGCATGATGCCGCGCGGAATGCGCACCGTGAGGCTCGACACCGCACCGTTAAACACACGGCCATCGGCGAGCGCCGCGAGGAAGTCGTGGCCCATCTGTACGGCGGTGTCGAGGTCGGAGACCGCGCCGCCATTGGCCGCGATGCGATGGTCGGCGAAGTCGGCCGACAACGACGTGATGACGTCGGCGCGCTGAAGAGCTTCGATGAGCAGTTCGCCGTCGTCGCGGACCAAACCCGCTTCGAACGAGTTTCCGCGGGCCAGGGCGAACACCGACTGCCCCTCGCGTGGGGCCTTGGGGTTCTCGCGCCGGGCGACCACGCCCATCTTCACGTTGTGAACGGCCGAGATGACATTGGCGTGGCACTGGGGGTTGCGGGCCCATTGCTCGAATCGGCGCCGGGTTTCTCGTTTGGCGCGCTCGTTCTTCATGGACACGTGAACGAAAGTACTACCGGGGTGTGTGCGCCCGGCCGGGGCGCTAGCGCGTCAGTTCGGCAACCAGGGCTTCCACGCGACCGCGGATGTCGTCGCGTATCCGCCGCACCACCTCGAGGGACTGCCCCTTCGGGTCGTCGAGGGGCCAGTCGACGTAGCGCTTGCCCGGTACGTACGGGCAGGTGTCGCCGCACCCCATGGTGACCACCACGTCGACCCGATTCAACAAGTCGTCAGTGAACTTCTGCGGTGTGAAGCCCGCGATGTCGATGCCGATCTCGCGCATCGCCTCCACCGCCATCGGGTTCAGGTGTTCGGCCGGTTCGGATCCACCCGAGTACACGTCGACGCGGCCGTCACCGATAGTGCGCGCGAAACCCGCTGCCATCTGCGAGCGACCGGCATTGTGAATGCAGAGGAACAAGACGCCGGGCACGAGATCACTTCTTCACTGTGAAGAGAACTCGACAGAAGCCCAGTGCGACCACACCGCCGATCAGCTGCATGACCGCGAACATCGGCCACGATTCGGGAGCGATACCCGCGAACGAATCGGAGAACATGCGGCCGAAACCCACCGCCGGGTTGGCGATGCTGGTTGACGATGTGAACCAGTACGCGCCGGTGATCCAAGCAGCCACCAACGCCGCCACGTTGGCCCGTGCCGCGACGCCACCACGGATGATGAGGAGTAGACCGACCACCGCCACCGCTTCGGAGAACCACTGCGGACCACCGGTGCGAATCTTCGACGACGTCTCGAACAGCGGATGACCGAACATCGCGTTCGCGATCCAGCAGCCGACCACGGCACCGGCGAACTGCGCGACGACGTCGGCGATCACACGCGTCGGCGAGGAGTCGCGGTCGAGTACGTAGCCGACGAGTGTGACTACCGGGTTGAACGACGCTCCGGAGATCGGAGCGAAGATCGTGATGAGTCCGAGCAACGCACCGCCCGTGGCGATGGCGTTGGCGAGCAACTGCACACCCACGTCGTCGGTGAGATTGGTGGCCATGATGCCCGAGCCGACCACGGCCATCACGAGAAGAGCTGTGCCGAGGAACTCGGCGAGATGGCGCTTCAGGATCACGAGAGCGTGAGGATCAGGCTGTGATCAGCAGCAGGTGTCGGGGCCGCAGGCGCTTCCGTTCGCCTCGACCATCAGCAACGGCTTCTTGCCGAGGTTCACCGTGGAGGTGGCCAGCGACGTGTCTTTCGGAGCGTCGTCGAGAACCGTGTACCACTCCCACGGCACTTCACCGGAGTTGATCCAGACCTTGTCCTGAACGGCGAAACAACACGTCTCGCTCTCATGCACGCTGATGTCGAAACCCTGAGCGCGGGCGTCGTCGATCTTGGCGGCGACGGCGTCGGTCGATTCGAGCTCGACGCCCACGTGGTTCATGGTGCCGGGCTGGCCGTGGCCGGCGATGAGCACCAACTTGAGAGGCGGGTTCTCGATGGCGAAGTTGGCGTAGCCGTCTCGAACCTTGGCCGGGCCGACGCCGAACATCTTGGTGTAGTGGTCGATCGCCGCGTCCAGGTCGCCCACGTTCAGAGCCAGTTGCACTCGTGCCATCTCGACACCTCCGACCCGAAGCCTAGGAGTCCGCGCCCGACGCTGGGGTGGGGTCCGGGTGAACTTTGGGTGACGGCCGTTCCGCCCGGTCGCCTAGCCTTCGGCCCAGGGGGTTGGCCATGACGTACGGGGGCGAACGGATCGACTGGGAGCCGGTCAAGAGTTGGGTGACCGACTGGGACTGGCTCGACGACGGCTGGGGCGAGAACGCCATCAGCATCTGGAACGACGTGCGCGAGCAGTGTCCGGTTGCGAGCACCGAGCGTTACGGACGCGCGTTCATGCCGGTCACGATGGAAGCCGTTCGCCAGATCGCGAACGACACCGACAACTTCTCGTCGATCTGGGTCAACGTTTCGCGGCCCGACGCACCACGCCGTCCGGCTCCGCCGATCACGAGCGATCCGCCCGATCACCACGGCCACCGACGTCTCATTCTTCCGGCGTTCAATCCCAAGGCCATTACGGCCATCGAACCCGAGATGCGTGCGTTCTGTCGCGAGCTCATCGCCAACATCGGTTCGTCGCCCACTGCCGATGCCGCCGAGCAGTACAGCCAGCACATCCCGGTGCACGGCATCTGCATCGTCACGGGGCTGCCCGAAGAGGACGCCGACTTGTTCCGCGACTGGATCTACAAGAACTTCCAATTGGCTCCTAAGGACAACGCGATTCGTCTGCAGGTAGCGACGGAGATGACCGAGTACATCGACGTGTTGCTGAAGGATCGTCTGAAAAATCCGAAGGACGATTTGCTCACGGTCGTGGCGAACGCCCAGATCGATGGCCAGGACGTCGAGTGGGACATCAAAGTCGGATACATCCGCTTGCAGATCGTGGCGGGTATCGACACCACCTGGAGTGCGATCGGTTCGGGCTTGTGGCACTTCGCGCAGCACAACGATCAGGTGCAGCGACTCATCGCGGTGCCCGACGATCACGATCTGTGGTCGGAGGCGACCGAGGAAGTGTTGCGCTACTACGCACCAGTCACGATGGCGCGCAAGGTGTTGAACGATGTCGAGGTGTCGGGCTGCCCGATGCACGCGGGCGATCAGACGCTCGTGACGTTCCCGGCCGCCAACCACGACCCCAAGGAGTTCGAGCGCGCCGATGAATTCATTCTCGATCGCAAGAACAACCGCCACGTGGCGTTCGGTTTGGGCATTCACCGGTGTGCGGGTTCGAACCTGGCGCGGCTGGAGATGATCGTGGCGTTCCAGGAGTGGTTGCGCGCGTTCCCGAACTACTCGCTCGATCCGAGCAAGAAGGTGACGTGGGCGAACGGCCAGGTGCGCGGCCCCCGCATCCTCCCCATCCTCACCAACCCCTAACTATTGGGTGCGAAACCCCGGCAAATTTGCCGGTCTGGTTCCCCAATCAACCGATCTTGGGGATGAAACGAACGCCGCCGATCGTGACCGCGCCGTCATCGCACGGCAGTTCACGCTCGGTCGCCCGTCGTAGAACCTCAGCGACATCTCGCACATTGATCTCCACCGCGTCGAGTCCTTCACCACGTGGGCCCGCGGGTGTGAATCGCACGCAGAAGTCGACCGGCCGCACTTTGTGCATTCCGCAGTTGCGGCCGATGGTGACCGGCAGATCCATGACCTGACCCCACCGTGCCGACACCGCTTCCGGATCGACACAGCCCACATCGGCCTGACCGAGCGATAGCGACAACGACGTGTCGACCGCGTCACGCCACGCGGGGCCGGCCGGATGCCACGCGTCGGGCGGATCTTGTTGATCGATCTCCACGAAGGTTCCGCCGGTGTCGGCCGGATGTAGCTGCATGTCGGTGTAACCCGGCGCGCTGTAATCGGCCACGATGCGGATACCCATCTCGTCGACACGACGGCGATGCGCGGCGAAGTCGTCGGTCTGGAAGATGAGCATGTAACCGCCGTCGCCACGGCGTTTGTTCAGATAGCGCTCGGCTGTGGTGCCAGTGGTGATGGGCGCGACCACCTCGAGGAACTGATCGCCCACCGGGATGACGGCGTTGTGCAGACCGAGGGTGTGGATGTGCGGATCGTTGTAACCCACGCGCAGGCCGAA
>CAZELU010000025.1:3516-8240 GCA_964513215.1 uncultured Bifidobacterium sp. | reverse complement strand
CGCAGCCGCTGATCCCCGAGCAGATCGCCAACATCACCACCGACTGGCTCAACGAAGCCCTCGCGCCGAACCCCGCAGTCGGCCGCATCGCGTCGTTCACCGCCGAACGTCTGGGCGAAGGCGTGGGCATCCTCGGCGAACTCGCACGCCTGCACCTCACCTACGCCCCCGGTGAGAGCGGCCCGGCCACGATGATCGCCAAGTGCCAGTCGCCCGCGCCCGAGAACCGATTCCTCGGCGAAGTCATGGGCTTCTACTTGCGCGAGATCAACTTCTACCAACAAGTGGCGAACACGCTCACGATTCGCGTGCCCCAGCCGTACTACGCCGACTCCGGCGCCAACGGTCTTCCGTTCATCCTCTTGATCGAAGAGATCGTGGGTGCACGCTGCCCCGATCAGATCAGCGGCATCACGATCGACGAGACGCGTCGCATCCTCGACGTGGTGGCCACTCTCCACGCACGCTTCTGGGATTCTCCCGATCTCGAGACCATGACCTGGCTCCCGCCCATGAACAACCCGCTCTACAAGTCGGGCCGCGACATGGCCATCGCGCGTCTGCCCGAGTTCCGCACCAAGTTCGCCGACCGCGTGTCACCAGCGTTCATGGACGTGATCGAACGCGCGTGCAACGAGTACCCGAACCTGCTCGATCATCTCGCCGCGCTCGACCACCTCACGTTCACCCACACCGACTGCCGCGCCGAGAACTATCTCTTCGGTGGCTCGGCCGGCCCCGACACGGTGACGATGATCGACTTCCAGTTGTGCACTCGCCACATGGGTCCGTGGGACGTGGCCAATCTCGTGACCGGATCGCTGTCGCCCGAGTTGCGCCGCGCGCACGAGATGGATCTGCTCCGCTCGTACTACGACAAGGTGGTGTCGCTCGGCGTGAAGAACTATTCGTTCGACCGCTGCTACCTCGACTACAAACGGAGCCTGTTGCAGTTGTGCACGGCCCAAGTGATCACGAGTGATCTACAGGGCGGCAACGAGCGCGGAACTCTTCTTCTCGAAAACCTGCACATTCGTCCGGTGATCGCCGCCGAGGAGCACGGTGTGGGCGAGCTCCTCGACGAGTTCTGCTGACACTGGTCACATCGCCTCGGGTGACCGACATTCGTACTGGATAGTCGTTACCGTTTGACCCCATCACTCGAACGAAACGCTTCTCCGTGTTGCTCGTGAGCGTTCGCGCGCTCATCGTGGCCTTTCTCGCCACCGTGCTCGGTGTGGGGGCCGGCGTCGCCCTCGCCCACAACGCGTACGACTCGAGCACACCCGCCGACGGCGAGGTGCTCACCACGGCACCCGCCGAATGGACGATCACCTTCACCAAGGACGTGCCGCTCGATTCGGCTTCGGCCGAGATCATCACGGCTGATGGCGTTCGCGCCGATCTGGGGCCGGCTCTGGCTGGCCCGCAGGCCAACATCATCCGCTTCGCACTTCCCGCTGCACTCTCCGGACCGGTCGGCCTGCGCTGGAAGTTGGTGAGCGACGACGGACACGTGGTGTCGGGACGAGTCGCGTTCACCGTCGACGTCACGGGTGGCGCCGTGTCGACACTCCCATCTGCAACGCCCGGTGTGGTCGACACGCCGACGCCGCTTCCATCGTTCTCCGACACGAATCCGGCCCCCGAGCCCGTGCGCTGGTTCGTGCGTCTCGCGGTGTACGTCGCACTTCTTCTCATCGGTGGTCTGGTTCTCTCCGAGCTCTTCATCGCCCAGGGTTCATTGCGTAGCCAACGCGGGTCACTCGTGATGCGCGCCGCGGGCGGCACTCTGGCCCTTGGCTCACTTCTACAACTGCTCTTTCTTCTCGGTGACATCCACGGGAAGTCGGTGATCGGCGCGATCGGCCAACTCGGCGATGCGTTCGATTCCACACCCCTCGGGATGACGACTCTGCGCCTTCTCGCCGGCCTGTGCATCGCGGCGATCTCGTTTGTGCGCATCGACGAAGCCGATGAGGAGCGCGTGTCGAAGCTCACGATCGGCCTTCTCGCCATCTTCGCCATCGGCCTCGCGTACACCAGTCACTCGCGTTCACGCGCTTGGCCCGTACTCGGCGTGCCGGTCGACGTGGCGCACACCACGGCCGTGGCCGCGTGGCTCGGTGGCCTGGCCGTCCTGCTGTTCGTGGTGATTCCCTTGGTCGACGACCGAGATGCACTCGAGTCGTTCACTCGATTCGGGCGGGCTGCCACCATCGCAGTTCCCGTGATCGTGGGTACCGGTGTGATTCAGACCCTTCGGTTGCACGGCGGCATCACCTCGCTCTTCTCACAGAGCCACGGTCGCGTTCTCTTGCTGAAACTCGTTTTCGTGGTCGCCATGTTGGCGCTGGCCAACAAGAGCCGTCAGCTCAATCTGCGCCGCATCGCCGACGAACCGGCCCGTCTCGCCACCCGTCGTCGCCAACTCGTGCGCGCGGGGCTCACCGAATGTGCGGTGGGCGGTGTGGTCGTCGCCGTCACTGCCGCACTCGTCTCAGCGAATTTCGGATGACCAGCACGCCAGGAGGCCGCACCATGAAGTTCCGCACTCTGACCCTCGCAACCGCGATCCTCGCTCTCGCGGCGTGCGGCGGCTCGGGCGAGACAGTCGATGCCGACGTGATGTTCGCGCAGATGATGATCCCCCACCACGAGCAAGCCATCGAACTGGCCGACATCGCCCTCGATCCGACCGTGGAAGCGGGCGACGACGTGAAGGCGCTCGCCACGCAGATCAAGGCGGCGCAAGATCCCGAAGTGGAGATGATGACCGCCATGCTCGAGGCCTGGGGCGAGCCCACCTTTCTCGATGAAGGCATGGACCACAGTTCGATGATGAGCGGCATGGTGTCGGCCGACGACATGGAGCGACTCGAAACTCTGCGGGGTGCCGAATTCGATGCGGCATGGCTGACCGCGATGATCGCGCATCACGAGGGCGCGATCGACATGGCTCGCGACGTTCTCGACGATGGTGACGATGCGGCCACGGCCGATCTGGCGCAGAAGATCATCGATGGCCAGGCCGCCGAGATCGATCGCATGAAAGTTCTCATCGGCGAGTGAATGCGGTCGTCCGCCCAGGTGACGACCCCTGGATAGCGCGTACCGATCGGTAGTACTTTCACCCTCAGCACAGGGGGGTGCCACATGGGCCAGCGCTACTACGTCACCGATACCGATCTGTCGACGCGGTTCCCGATCTACACGCGGGCGAACGTCGGTGAAGTCTTTCCCGATCCGGTCACGCCGCTCACGAGCGATACCGCGCTCTATCTTGCCGAACTCGGCTGGCGTGACGCGTGGGTGCGCATGGGCGCGTTCGAACACTCCGAGTTTCCCGACGGCACGTTCTGTCAACTCGGTGTGGTGGGCGGCTACTGCTATCTGAACGCGTCGATCATTCGCCTCTTCGGTGAGCGCGCACCCGGACTCAGTTGGCAGGCGATGGACGAGCAGTTCTTCGGTGCGCAACCCGGTATTCCGCCGTACGAGGAGATGGCTGGCGACGTTCGACCCGACCTCACGGTGAAGGTGGGCGAGACGTTCGGGTGGGTGTTGTCGAAGACCTCACTCGATCAACTCGACGAGCTCACCGCCGATCGCAACGAGTCGATTCGCATCGCTGCCGAGCGTCCCGAACTCTCGAAACTCAGCGATCGCGAACTGTGGGAGCGGTACGAGAGCCTGCTCCCTCTCCATCGCCGCTACTTCGGCCAGCATCTCTTCACCACGTACATGGCCACGGTTCCCCTCGGCATCATCAGCGGTGTGGCCACGGCGGTGGGACGACCCGATCTCATCATGCCGATCATCTCCGGTATCGGAGAGGTCGACTCGGCGGCACCGAGTCAGGCCATGTGGGACATGGGTCGCCAGGTCGCCAATTCGAAGACGCTGACGAAGCACTTCAACAAGGGCGTGAGCGGCCTGCTCGATCGCCTGCAGAAGAAGTCGAAGAAGCGCAAAGTGAAGGCTTTCTTGTCGGCGTTCGACGACTTCATCACCGACTTCGGTTCGCGTGGCCCGAACGAGTGGGAGGCGCGATCACCAACGTGGGAGACGCGACCCGAACTCGCGCTGTCGGCCATCGATCGCATGCGGCTCGCGTCCGATGATCTGAATCCGCGCGATCAGAACGCCAAGCGCGCACGTGAGCGAGAAATTGCCAGCAAGACGTTGCTCGACATCGTGGCTGCCGATGCCGAGACGCACGGACAATTGGCGGCGGGGATCGGCGCATCGCGCGCGTGGCTCCCGGCACGAGAGCGAACGAAGACCAACAACATTCGCATCATCCACGAGATGCGCATGCCGATGCGCGAGTTGGGCAAGCGCATGGTCGAGCGCGGCGCGTTCGACGAAATCGAGGATTTCGGTTTCGTGCGCGCGAGCGAGATCGACCAGCTGCTGAGCGATCCTCATTCGCTCACGGCCACGATCCGCGAGCGCCGTGCTGATTACGAGAAGTTGGAGCAGAAGGATCCGCAGTTCGTGTTCGTGGGCGAAGCGAGCGATCCGGCTACCTGGCCGTCACGCGACGGAGCCGCCGTGGAGAAGTTGACGAGCGGCGGAACCCTGCAAGGCATGCCCGGGTGTCCGGGATCGGCCACGGGTCGTGCGCGCGTGATTCTCGACAGCAACGATCCCACCGCGCTCGAGCCGGGCGACATCTTGGTGGCGCCCATCACCGATCCGTCGTGGACGCCGCTGTTCGT
>CAZELU010000025.1:2198-3416 GCA_964513215.1 uncultured Bifidobacterium sp. | reverse complement strand
GCCGGCTTCTCGAACAACGGACGCAGTGCCGCGGCGGCGGCCAGTAAGCACGCGAGCACGAGGGCGAACGTCGACAAGATGTGATAGCCCACGGCTTTGCGGATGAATCCGCTCGAGAATCCGGCCAGTCCACCCAAGAAGCTCATCGACATGTCGGCCGCGCCTTGCACCGACACGCGCACGCGTTCGCTCACCGAGTCGATGAGCAGACTCGATCCGCCGATAAGACCGAAACTCCAGCCGATGCCGAGCAGCCACAGCGCCGGGAAGAGCAGTAGATAGCCGTCGCCGGCGAGAGCCGACAGCGCGGTGGCGGCGGCGAGAAGAACACCGCCGATCTGGATGGTGCGGATGCGGCCCTGTTTGTCGCTGAATCGGCCCACCCACGGGCTGAACGCGTACATCCCCGCGATGTGCAGCGAGATCACGTACGAACTGACGGTCTCGTGGCCGTGCGACTTCAGGTGCACGGGCGTCATGGTCATCACAGCGACCATCGTCATCTGCGAGATGATCATCGACGCAACGGCCAGCGTTCCCTGACGCGTGGCGAACACTGCGCCGAGCGCTTCGCGCAGATTGATGGGGGCGACTTCGCCGATCGGTTGGCCCGAGATTTCGCGCGCGAGCACCAGCGGGTCGGGCTTGAGCCTCAGCCACGCGTTGCCGAGAGAGACGAGGAAGAACACGGCTGAGAAGAACCACGGGCCGGTGTATTTGTTCCAGTCGAACCACGTCTCGCCGGCGGCCTGTGCGGGCAGAACCAAGACGGGGCCGAGCACGGCGCCGAACGTGGAGGCGAAGAGAATGCGGCTCATTGCGGCTCCGCGCTCGTGTGGAGCGGCCAAGTCGGTGGCGGCGTAGCGCGAGAGCAGATTGGCCGCCTGTCCGCTTCCGTACACGAAGAGGCCGACGATGAAGATCGCGAGAGTCTTCGTTTCGGCCCCGATGGCGGCGATGAATCCGCCGATGATGGCGAGGAAGTAGCCGAGTCGGAGTCCGTCGCGGCGCCCGCGCTTCGACATGAGGCGCGAGAGGTACTGCGACATGAACGCGGTGCCGATGGTGACGGTGGCGGTGGCGATGCCACCCCACGGGGTGTCTTGGCCGAGGATGCGTTGGATGACGAACGCGCCCACGGTGACGGCCGACGAGAGTGCGGCGGCCGCGGCCAATTGGCCGAGGATCAGGACGCGCAGGGTCCGGCGCTGGATGGCG
>CAZELU010000025.1:0-2098 GCA_964513215.1 uncultured Bifidobacterium sp. | reverse complement strand
GCGGCAGCGGCCAGTGACGCCACAGCGCGAGGGTCGTCCCACTCAGCCAAGTGACCCGCACCGTTCACCACATGTCGACCGCGCACGTCGCGTACCTGCGACACGAACACATCGGCGTAACTCGGATCGATGATCTGGTCGTCACTCCCCCACACCAGCGTGACCGGACACGACACACGATGAATCCGCTCAGCCAAACCGAACTCCGGAATCGGCCACACCAAACTCGCCGTCGCGGTGCGCGCGGTGTAGCGCTGAATCGTCGCATCCACCAGCAAATCACCCGACGCGGAATCCTCGAAGAACAACGCCGTCGCGGCCGGGTCCTTCGTGAGCAAGGCGCGCTGCCCGCTCAATGTGGTGGAGAACGGATCGGCCACCGGACGATCCTCACGCCACAAACCGAGCGGCGCCACCAACACGAGCGACGAGAACGCCTCGGGCCGCACCGCAGCCAACTCGAGCGCGAGCATCGCGCCAGTGGACGATGCGACCATCGGTGCACCAGCCAAACCGGCCACGTCGATGATCTCCGACAACGCGAACACCCAGTCGTGGATGTTGCGAATGTCAGCCGACGGCGACGTGCGCGAGTATCCCGGCAACGACGGAGCGACCACGTGAAAACCGCGACCCGCCAGTTCGGACACGAACGGCTGACGACCCGGCGCGCACACCATGCCATGCAAATAACCAATGGTCGGACCGTCGCCCTCGCGCCAGATCTCCAGCGATCCGGCCTTCCACTGACGCAGATCGATCATCGAGACACAGTGGGGCGCGGCGAGGGCACCATGCGATCGGCCGCCGGCAACGGCGTGGGCCACCAGTGGTCTTCCCATTCGTCGTCCCACAAGTGACGAATCTGTGGCAGCACCTTGGTGGCCATGAGTTCGGTGTTGTGCATCGCGAGATCGCGGCTCATGTTTCCGAAGTGGCACAGCGACATCACGTGTCCGATGCGCAACTGCTTGGCCATCTCGATGGTCTTCTCGGCCACTTGATCGGGATTGCCCACGATCACGTAGCCCTTCTCCACCATCTGCTCGAACGACATGTGAGAAGCAGCACTGAACGACTGCTGCGCGGCCTTGCGCTCAGCCTTCTTGGCGGCCTGCTCGGCGCGCTCACTCGCTTCACGCGCGGCGCGTTCGACCATGCCCTCGGCACCGTTGCGCACGGTGGCGAGCGTCTTGTAACCGGGCGGATCGGCGAAACCCGGGTACACGTGCAAGCAGCGGTTGAAGAAATATTCGGCGGGCTCGCGGTACAACTCGATCGCCTCGGCTTCGCTGTCGGCCACTCCGAAGAACTGCGCGAAGCCGGCCTGGAACGGATTGGCCGGACGACCAGCTTCTTCGACGCACTTCCAGAAGCCCTGCATGGTCTTCATTGCGGCCTTGTATCCGAAGTAGCTCAGGTACAGATACGAGTAACCGGAGCGCGCGCACCACTCCCACGTGTCAATCGATCCGCCACCCGGAATCCACACCGGTGGATGCGGCTGCTGCACTGGGCGCGGCCAGCAGTTGACGTAGCGCAGTTTCGAGTACTTGCCGTTGAACGAGAAGACGTCGTCGGCGGTCCAGGCCTTCAAGATGAGTTCGAGGCCTTCGTGATAGCGCTCGCGCAACGTGGCCGGGTTGTTGCCGTACGCATAGAGCGTGTCCATGGGCGTACCGACCGGGAAGCCCGCGACGAGACGGCCACCGCTGATGCAGTCGAGCATCGCGAACTCTTCAGCCACACGGATGGGCGGGTTGTAGAGCGCAACCGAGTCGCCGAGCACCACGAGCGCAGCATCGGGGCACGTGCGCGCGAGCGTGGCCGCGATGAGGTTGGGGCTCGGCATGAGGCCGTACGCGTTGGAGTGGTGTTCGTTGATGCCTACGCCGTCGAAGCCGACCGACGCCGCGAACTCGAGCTCGTCGATGTACTCGTTGTACATGCGATGGCCGACACGGGGGTCGAAGAGACCCGGGTCGATGTCGACCCAGACCGACCGGTGCTCAGACGTGAAGTCGTCCGGCAATTCCGGATACGGCATGAGGTGGAACCAGATGGTCTTCACGCGCACCTCCCCCGATGTGGCTCGCCC
>CAZELU010000024.1:0-30695 GCA_964513215.1 uncultured Bifidobacterium sp. | reverse complement strand
GGGTTTCGCACCCAATCATTCGGCGGTGCCGACGGGTTGGCCGTCGATGATCTGGTCGAGGTACTCGCTCAATCCGTACCCGACCTTGCCCTTGTGCTCGTCCGATTGCATCTCCCAGCGCGTCATGCCCTCGCTGATGCGCGTCGTCAACCACTCGCCATCGGGCGTCTGGCGCCGATTACGCAGCGGAATGAGGCTCATCACGTCGCCGGTGAACTTCCACTCGCGACCACTGCGCGACGACTTCAGCACCGCCTCGATCTTCTGGTGATACGTGTCCTCGCCGCGGAACTCGGTGGAGATTTCGGCCTGATCGCACAGATGGATCTGGCCGTTCTCCCACACGAATCCGCCTCGCGTTCCGGGCCCGTCCTTCTTCGCCACGCGCGACAGCATGAATCCGAGATCGCGATCGAAGTTGGCCGTGAGCCAGCGGTAGTACCACGGCGCTTGCCAGTAGCGCGGGCCCCACGAATGGTCGCGCAATCCGAAGCCGTTGATCTCCCACTCGCGATCACCCACGCGAATCGAACCGCGTGCCTCCACCAGCTGTTCGTAGTGGCCCTTGGCGAACTCCTCACCCGGTGCCTCGTGTGGGGTGTCGGGCTCGCCGCCGAACATGCTCGGCCGACCCTGCCCCGAGAACGTGATGTGCACTTCGCACTCGCTGTACGGGTTGTCGGTGAACGCCTTCTTCGGATCGACCATCTGCTCGGGTTCGGCCAACACCACGACCTTGCCCACGTAATCGATACGAAGTTCTTCGAACGGTTTCACCATCGTCCAAGTGAGGCCGGCCGCATCGAGCTTGTCGTTGTTCTCGATGGTGGGCCGCTTGAACATGAAACCCACCGAACCGTCGGGCAGATACAGGCACACCGTCATCTCGGCGTAACCCTCGTTGGCCCGGTTGCCCATGCGGAACCAGCCACCCACTTTGTGCTGCGGGTCGAAGCAATTGATGTACATGCTCTCGTTGAAATTCGACTCAGGGCCGAGTTCGTGCATGTATTCGTCGGACGGTTCGAGGCGTACTCCCATGTGGGCGACCGTAGCCGCTCAGAAGAGCGTGAGTTGCTCCCAGGTGACCGCGACCTCGGTGACCGGCTGCCACACGAGGCGACCACGCCGTCCGGGCCGTTTCACCTCGAGCCGTTCGGGCCGCAACGAGCGGGCCGCGCCGTGCGAGTCGTGCACGGTGATGCTGCCGTCGCGCTCGACCCACGAGATGCGCCCCTCCTGCCACCGACCGCGGTCGGCTCGTCGAAAACGCACCTCTTCACCCGCGCGCAAACCGATCTGGCGCAACACCTCGATCTGTTCGGCGGACGGTTTGGGGGCCACGGCGAGTCGCGTCAGAGGTCGCCGAAGACGCGACGCTGCAACTTGCGCATACCGGCCAACCAGCGGTCGCGATCGGCGGTCTTCTTGGTCTCGAAGTCGTGAACCTCGGGATGGGGGAGGATCAAGAACCGCTCGGCGACGATGGCCTCGGCCACGATGTGCGCAACTTGCTCGGGTTCGAGCACCACGCCGGCCGAACGAACCACATCACCGGCGCGTGAATCACCGAGGTCGCCACCGCTCAGCATGCGCGTGTTCACGCCCTGCGGACACAGACAACTCACACGCACACCGCGATCGCCGTACGTGAGCGACATCCATTCGGCGAATGCGACCGCCGCGTGTTTGGTGACCGAGTACGGAGCCGATCCGATCTGCGCGAGTAAACCGGCCGCCGACGCGGTGGAGCAGAAGTACCCACTGCCACGCTCGAGCCAGCGTGGCAACAAGTACTTGGCGGCCCAGCGATGCGCGTGAATGTTCACGTCGAAAGCGAGATCCCAGTCGTCCTCGGATGTGCTCTCCACGAAGTTGCCGGTGCCCACACCCGCATTGGCGAAGAAGAGATCGATTCCCGATTTCGAATCACCGTCACGACCGTGTTGAGACAGATAGCGGTGGGCCGTCTCAACCAGTTGGCGATTTCCTTCTTCGGAACGCAGATCGGCCACGACCGCGAGCGCAGAATCGGGACGAATGGCGTTCAAGTCGTCGGCCACGCTGCGCACACCTTTTTCCAGCACATCGGCCACGACGACGGTGGATCCGAGCGCGTGAAAACGGCGGGCCAGCGCTTCGCCGATCCCGCCGGCGGCTCCTGTGACCACGATTCCGGCACCAGCGAACTCCACGGTCGAATCGTACTTCGGGTGTGGCGCACGGCTCTCGTCCCGCCTGAGAATCCGCGATCGGTGGGCCTACCATGCACAGCAAGAACGACACCGTGCGTTACGGTCGGAGAAACGACCGGGGGTCAGGTCCGCGAGGGCCGGATCGCCGGGAGAACCAACAGGAGATGCGAATGCCCACCACGCAGATTGCCGAGCCGATGACCACCAATGTTGTCGACGCAACCGTGGTCGCCGAGGCAATCGAGGTCATCGACCGCGCACTGTCGCAGATGATCAAGCGTGAGTTGGTGTCGGCCGGCGAAGTCAGCGACCTGCTGCTCGACGTCCGGAACCTTTTGACTTCGGCGCGCCAGTAACTTTCACGAACTCGTCGAACGACTCGCGCAAACATTCGCGCAAGAGTTCGGTTTCGGCGATCGCTCCGGCGTCCATGTGCAATCCCATGTCGAGACTGCCGACGTGCGAGAGCAAGGTGAGGTTGAACGCCACGCCACCCAACGGTCCGAGGGGATAGTTGGCGACGATCTCCGAACCGGCCACGTACACCGGTATCGGTGTGCCCTTCACGTTCGAGGTGGCGAAGTCGACCGTCTGCGACTGAAGTCGTGCGATCCGGGTGACGACTGCTGTGGGCAGTGAGGCAGCCAGGCTGGCCGTGGCCCCCACCAACGCGGCCGCGCCCGAGTCGGCGGCCTCGCGCGTGATGCGCAGAACGTGGGCGAACCGCTCGGCTGGCTTCATCTCGCCCGTGGGAACGATCATGCGCGCCAACGAGAAGGCGTTGGCCTGCGAGCCATCGGCGGGGTTGACCTTGCGCGTGCTGATGGCCATCGACGCGCGCAGTTCGTCGATGGGTGCGCCCAGTCGGCGGTGATAACGGCCGGCCGCATCGCTCGCGACAGTGAGCAACGCGGTGTTGAGAGTTCCGTCGAGTCGACGAGCCGCGTCGCGCACCTCGAAGAACGGCGCCTGCAGAACCTCCACCCGGCGACGCAACGATCGCGACGTCCACAACGGCGACTTGGCCGGATCGACATCGGACAGCTGGCCGACCACGTTGCGCACCATGTCGACGGTGCTCGCACCGTGGGCCGGAATCGACGCCGGATCGGAAATGAGTTCGCGCACCTGCTTCACGAGCGACAGCGGAATCTTCAACGACCCGGCCAGAAGATCGCGAAGCAGGTCGCCGTTGAGCAAGGCCGAAGCGGCGGCCTCGTCGGCGTCGTACACGAGCGGTTCGGGTTCGGGGGCGTCGCGTTCGAAGTCGAAGAACTGCAACGACAGCTGAACACTGCCCTCACCGTCGGCAACGGTGTGATGCAGTTTCTCGAGCATGACGGCCCGACCGTCCTCGAGGCCTTCGATCACCACGAACTGCCACAGCGGCCGTGTGCGATCGAACGGGTCGACCAGAATCAGTGTGGCCAGGTCGAGCATCTGTCGCATGGTGCCCGGGGCCGGTAGCGCGATACGACGCACGTGGTAGTCGATGTCGAAGTCGGGATCGTCGACCCACATCGGTGGAGTGATGTTGGCCGGCGACGACTGCACGCGTTGACGCAGACGTGGGATGGCCACGGTGGCTCGCTCCATGCGACGGCGCAAGCGATCGAAGTCGGGCGCACGATCGAGGATCGACAAGTTGGCGAAGGTGGACGAGAGGTACGGATCCTTCTCGAGCCGCCACATCATTCCCTCGGCATCCGACATCTTGCGGTCGAATCGGATCTCCTGGGTCACGGGGCAAGGCTACGGTCTCATTCGTATGCGGCGGAAGTTCGTGGTCGTGTCGGTGTTCCTCGTCGGCTGTGCACCGTCGTCGGGTGGTGACGTGTCCACCGACGACTTCGATGCGCTCCTTCGTATGCGGACCCCACCGGCTACCGACGTCTGGGAGGTCGCACTGTGTCGGGTGCCGGCCGATGTGGAAGCGGGCCTCTACGCCCCGTTCGAGGAGAGGCTCGAGATCGACGCGGCCGAGATCGTCGATCGACTCGGGCCGGTGTCCGACTACTTCGCTCGCTGGTCGCAAGGCGAGTACTCGATCGAGTGGCGAGTCGCCCCGCCGGTCGACCTCGATTCGTCGGGCGACCCGAATTCGTGTGTCGATCGGGCTCTCGATGCGAGTGAGGACGACGCACACGGGGTGCTGGTGGTGGCCGATGCGCAGCACGACACCGATCAGATCGGTGGGTGGGGTCGGCCCGGCTCCGATTGCGAACAGCCCTGTGCGGCCAAGACGTCACGTCGCGCGGTGTACGTCGGGGCTTCCGACTTCATGCCGCAGTGGGGCGATGCTTGGCCGCTCGACCTCGTGCAGCACGAACTCGGCCATGCTCTCGACTGGCCACACAGTGCGACGGCCGACGGTTTCGCTGAAGGCTCGTCCAACGACCACCAGGTGTACGACAGCCCGTTCGACGTGATGAGCGACTCGGCGGCACCGCGCAACATCGATCCCAGTCGGCGCGGAGCACCCGGCGTACTCGCAGTGAATCTGCACTCGGTGGGTTGGCTCGATCGGAGCGAGATCGAATTCGTCGACCCGAATCGTCATCCGATCGATGAGTGGCACGATGCAACCCGGCTCGTGTCCACCGACTCAGACAGTGACGACGGTTCGCGGTTGATGGTGATTCCGGTCGGCGATCGTCGATTCGTCACCGTCGAGTTGGTCGCGGCACGCGACGACAACGACCACCTGCTTTCTCCGGGAGTCGTGATTCACCTCGTGGAGCCAGCCGACAACAACGAAGGCCGTCGCAACGTTCTGCTCACCGAGTCACTCGTGGGCCAAGAGCGTTCGTGGACCTGGAACGACGGCCGGCTCGAGTTCGCCGTGGGCACAGTCGCGGAAGACGGCAACGTCGCGGCAACCGATGTTCGATTCCGCCGCTTGGGTTCCGATCGCGTCGAGCGCGACGACGGCTGAATCCGCGTCAGCGCGGAACCGACGTGTGCTTGAACTCGTTGAGGATCGGCCAGTCGATGTTGTCGAGAATCCGCTCGATGGTGTTGATGGCCAACGCCTCGTCGCCTTCAGCGCGATCGAGCAACCTCACGAACACCGCCTTGTCGTCGACCACGAACACCGGCACACCCCACACCTGATGCGAATCGGCGTACTGCGTGTGCTCGCGGGCGATGGTGGCGAGCGGACGACCCGAATCGACCTCGGCGAACACGGAGTCGGGGTCGAGGCCGCACCCCTTGATCACGTTGGACAGTGCCTCGCGACTGCGGATGTTGCCGCCGAGTGCATGCTTGAACTCGTAGAGCGCATGGTGCAGATCGACGAACGCGTGCGGCTGGTTGTCGCGCACGGCGATGCCCACCTGCAGGGCCAGGATTCCGGAGTCGGTCTCGGGGGCGTCCCACACGTTGGGCATTCCCGGTTCGACGTGCGACTGACCGAGTGAGAACGGAAGGAACGTGACGTCCCAGTCGGCGCCACCGCGCAGACCCGTGACCACGTGATCGTGGGCGATACGGCCGTAGGGGCAGCGGTAGTCCCACGTGAGGGCGAATCGGCGAGTCATCGTGATCCTTTCAGTTCTCAGCGTAAGCGCTTCACGAGTGGGCGCACGAGGAGCCCGAGTCCGATACCGACCACGGCACCACCGATCACGTCGGACGCGTGATGAATGCGGACGAAGGCGCGACTGGTGCCGACGACGCCGGCCAGACCGAACCACAACGGGGCTGACTTCTTGCCGTCGAGCGTGGTGAGCACGGTGGCGGCGAATGCGGCTGCACTGGCGTGCCCGCTCGGAAAACTGCTCGTGGACGGAGTGCGTACCTCGAAGCGGTCGTCACCGGAGTCGGTGGGGCGCTCTCGCTTGAAGAGTCGCTTGACGCCTTGATTGACAATGAGTGACTCGGCGCCGAGCAACGCCGACAACACGATGGCCTGATCGGCCCGCTTCGAACTCGTGAGCCCGCGAGCCACGCCCACCAGATGCCAGATCATGCTCCAGTCGCCGAGGTGGCTGGCCGCCGTGAACACTCGCGCGGCACGCGGATCGTGGCGAAGTGGTTCGAGTCGTTCGTCGACGATCGTGTCGAACGCGGCAACGCGGGGTCCGAAGTCGGCGGCTCCGCGGGCGTTCATCGATCAGGGCTCGAGAGTGTCGGCGAAGGTGTCGATGATGCGCGCGATACGCGCCGGATCGACGAACGGACCGAAATGATCGAGGTCGCTGTACTCGATGTGGTTGCCCTTGGGCAGACGATCGGCCACGGCTTCGGCCCAACCCGAGGGCTGGAACGGCTCGGGGTGGCCGCTCAACACCCACACCGGAATGGTGATGTCGGTCAACTTCTTCCAGAGATTGGGAATGTGGGGATTGCGGAAGTTCTCGGCCTCGAGTGCGGGTGAGCACTTGAGGTGGACCTGGCCGTCGTCGCCCTTGCGGAAGCCACCGTGCACGTACGCCTCGAGGGCTTCGGGTGCGAACGACGACATCGGCATCTTCGAGCCGAAGTTCTTGATGGCGTCGTCGAAACTCTTGAACGACGCCTTGCGGCGTGCCGCACCGTCGGCCAGGTTGTTGGGCCGATTGGCCGGCATCTTCATGTCGGCTGGCGGAACGATCGGTTCGTACAACAACAGACCACGGAAGAGTGACGGATCCTTGAGCGCGGCCAGGAGGAGAGTGGCGCCGCCCATCGAGTGACCCACACCGATGATGCCGCCCTTCTCGTGCACCGCCTTGGCGGCGGCTTGCGCATCGGCGCCGTAACCAGCCCACGCGACCTTCCAGTCCTTGGGCAACGCGGTGTCACCGTGGCCGCGATGATCGAACGAATAGCAGTGGAACCGACGGGTGAGATGTGACGCCACCGGGGTCCAGCACAGGCCATGAAAGCCGTTGGCATGCGACAAGAGCATGTTGGGCCCGATGCCGCCCAGATCGTGCAGTTCGACCTTGACGCCGTTGGTGGATGCGACTTTCACGGTTGGTGTCTCACTCGGAAGATTGCGAAGGCGACAGTGTACGGCCGACTTCGTCGAGTTCTGCGGGGAACGCCGCGATGGCGACCCTCACCTGGTGTGACGTCAGCCCTTGGGTTCGCGCGGCAAGCCCAGCAAACGCTCACCGATGATGTTGCGCTGAACCTGACTGGTGCCACCAGCGATACGACCGCCGGGTGCGGCCAAGAGTCCGAATGCATCGGGACCATCGAGTGTGGCGGCCGCACCGGAGAAGTCGGCACGCAACATCGCCACGTCGAACATCATCTCCGTGATACCGAGTTTCATGAGCGAGGCTGCGGTGGACGCCACCGGACCCTGGCGCTGTGCCATCGCCTTGTAGGCCATCCCCTTCGAGAGCAAGCCAGCCAGTTCTTGACGCTCGAGGGGCGACAGGTCGCGTCCCTCGGCGAGGCGTGCGATCGAGTCGAGTCGGCGCTCGAGCGAGATGATGCTCGTGCCGATGTGACCACGCTCGGACGTGAGCACCGCCATGCCGACTCCCCAGCCGCCGTGCAAGGGGCCGATGAGGGCATCGGCTGGCACCTGAACGTCGGTGAAGAACACCTCGTCGAATTCGGCTTCGCCGGTCATCTGCTTGAGCGGACGAATGTCGATACCGGGCAGGCTCATGTCGAGGAGGAAGAACGAGATGCCGTCGTGCTTGGGCGCCTCAGGATTGGTGCGCGCCATGAGGATGCCCCAATTGCTGTAGCGGCCACCCGAGCACCACACCTTCTGTCCGTTCACGATGTAGCGGTCACCGTCGCGCTCGGCCTTGGTGCTGAGTGAACCGAGATCGCTGCCGGCTCCCGGTTCGCTGAACAACTGGCACCACACGTGCTCACCGCGCAAGGTCGCGTTCAGGTGATGCGTCTTTTGTTCGTCGGAACCGAACTTCTGGATGGCCCCACCAGCCAGTACCAAACCGACCATGTTGAACACTCCGGGCACACCCGCGAGCGCACATTCGAGAAGCCACTGCGCCTGGTGCGCCGGAGTGAGACCTTGTCCACCCACTTCGACCGGCCAGTGAATGCCGGCCTTGCCCGAGGCGTAGAGATGCTTCTGCCAGGCCAGTCCTTGGTCGACGAGATCGGGCGGACAGATCGCGCCGTAGTCGCGGGGCGCCAGGTGTTTGTTGGCGGCGAGCCATTCGGCCGCCTGCTGCCCGAACTCTTCGACGCTGATCATGGAGCGTTGTCTACTTGAAGAAGGGGAGGAACATGGCCGTTTCCTCGCCGAGATTGTTGGGAACCGCGTAGCCCTTCTGATCGGTGATGGTTCCCCAGTTGGCCTGTACGTCCTCGAGAGTGAGGTTCGAGTTGAAGTAACCCTGGGTCTCGCCGATGAACACGTGGGCCACACGACCGCCACCCACCGAGAACGTCTGGCCCGACACCGGGCAGTCCTCGTGGGCGAGGAACGCCACCAGCGGCGACACCAGACCCGGATCGAGTTTGTCGGCCAACCCGCCCATGATGTTCTCGGTCATGCGCGTGAGAGCGAGCGGTGCGATGGCGTTGGCCTTGATGTTGTTGCGTGCACCTTCGACGGCGAGCACGCGGGTGAAGCCCACCAAGCCCATCTTGGCCGCGCCGTAGTTGGTCTGGCCGAAGTTTCCGAACACACCGGCGGCGGACGAGGTGGAGATGATGCGGCCGTAGCCCTGCTCGCGCATCTTCACGAACGCCGGCTTGGTCACGTAGAACGCGCCCTTCAAGTGCACGTCGAGAACCGGGTTGAGCAGATCGGGCTCCATGTTGTGGAACGCCTTGTCGCGCAGGATGCCGGCATTGTTCACCACGATGTCGACGCGACCGAACGTGTCGATGGCCGTTTGAACGATGGCCTCGCCACCTTCGGGAGTGGCCACCGAATTCGTATCGGCCACGGCCTCGCCACCGAGTGCCTTGATCTCGTCGACCACCTTTTGCGCGGCTGTCGTGCTCGCGCCAGTGCCGTCGACCGAACCGCCGAGGTCGTTGACGACGATCAACGCGCCGCGGCTGGCCATGAGAAGAGCGTGCTGACGGCCGAGGCCGCCACCGGCTCCGGTGATGATCGCTACTTTGCCGTCGTAACCGAGCTGAGACATGTGAGTACTTCCTGACTGACGTGGGGATGGGGGATCGAGAACGAGCGCTGAAACTAGCCCAGCACCTGGCGGGCATGAGCAGTCAGCGACTTGTAATCGAGTTTGCCGTTACCGGCGCGACCCACCGACTCGATGGGCAGAACGCGTTTGGGGGCCTTGTAACTGGCCAGGTGCGACTTCACGTGGGCGATCAACTCGGCTTCGTCGACCGTTCGTCCCGGCAGTGCTTCGACGAGTGCGGTGATGGCCTGGCCGAATCGCTCGTCGGGGACACCGACCACGGCGGCGTCGGCAACGGACGGGTGCAACTTGAGAACTTCTTCGACTTCTTCGGGGTACACCTTCTCGCCGCCGGTGTTGATGCACTGGCTGCCACGACCGAGCAGACGAACCGTGCCATCGGCTTCGACCGATGCCCAGTCGCCCGGGATCGACCAGCGAGTTCCGCCGATGACCTGGAACGTGGCGGCCGACTTCGCTTCGTCCTTGTAGTAACCGATGGGTGTGTGGCCGCGGAGCGCGACGCGTCCGAGTTCACCCGATCCCGGTACGACTTCACGTCCGTCCTCGGTGAGCACCTTGGTGTTGGGCCCGAGCGCGAACTTGGCGGTGTCGGCCGCACCATCGGCGGTGGTGGTGCTGGTGGCCATGCCGATGGCCTCGGAGGAACCGAGCGAATCGACCATGATGAGTCGCGAGTTGTAACGGAGAAGACCGGCTTTGGTCTCGGCCGAGAACATCACGCCACTCGAGATGATCACGCGCAGACTCGAGATGTCCCACTTGCCGATGTCGGCCTCGAGGGCGCGCAGGATGGGTTTGGCGAACGCGTCGCCGACGATCGACATCGAATTGATGCGCTTCTCTTCGATCGTGTCGAGAAGAAGCTCGGCTTCGAAGCGTCGCGACGGCATGGTGATCACGCTGCCGCCGATCATCAAGTTGCTCATCGCGTTGAAGAGACCGGTGCCGTGCATGAGCGGTGCGGCCGGCAGATTGCGCGGACCGGGCTTGCCCAAGCGTTGGGCCAGGGCCTCCCAGTCGGGCCGTTCGGGCAGACGGTTCTTGTTCGAACTGTCGAGTGCGAGGAACAGATCCTCCTGGCGCCACATCACACCCTTGGGGAATCCGGTCGTTCCGCCGGTGTACAGAAGAAGTAGATCGTCACCCGCACGCGACCATGGTGCAGTCGACGAACGAGTGTCGGCAGCGGCCGTCTCGTAGTCGACCGCCCACGACGGACACGGCCCGGTGCCGTCGTCGACCCACAACCACGTGGTGACCCGAGGTACGCGCGATCGAACCGAGTCGACCAGTTCGCTGAAGCAGCCGTGGAAGACCACGGCCACCACGTCGGCGTTGTCCCAGATGTAGACGAGTTCGTCGGCCGTGTAGCGATAGTTGGTGTTGACCGGCGCCAAACCGATCTTGAAGGCCGCGAAGATGCTCTCGAGGTACTGCGGGCAGTTGTACAAGTACTGCGCGATCTTGTCCTGACGCTTCACGCCAGCGGCCAGCAAGGTTGCCGCGACACCGGACGCGCGTCGGTCGAAGTCACGCCACGTGTGGAGCGTGTCCTCGAACTCCTGAGCCGGCGCATCGGGCAATTTCTGGGCCACGAATTCCCAGATGTCGGCGAAGTTCCACTCGGCGCTCGTCATTCGAACGAGCGTACGCCTAGCGTGTTCTGTCGATGGAATTCGAAGTTCCCGGCGCCGACGATCCACGACGACAAGCGGTACGCGATTGGCTCGCGGCTCATCCGCAACCCACGGGTCGCCAGCTCGCCGAAGCCGGTTACGTCGCACCGCACTGGCCGGCTCCGTACGGCCTGGGGGCCGATCCGATTCACCAGATCGTGATCGACGACGAGTTGTCGAAAGCCGGAGTTCGTCGGCCGGCCAATCCGATCGGCATCGGCTGGGCCGGGCCCACGATCGTGTACGCCGGAACCGACGAACAGAAGAAGCGGTACCTGTTGCCGCTGTTGTCGGGCGAAGAATTCTGGTGCCAGTTGTTCAGCGAGCCGGGCAGCGGTAGCGATCTCGCCAATCTCGGTACGCGCGCGGTGCGCGATGGCGACGAGTACGTGGTGAACGGTCAGAAGATCTGGACGAGTGGAGCCCAGCACGCCAAGTACGGCATCCTCATCGCGCGCACCGATCCCGAGTCGCCCAAGCACAAAGGCGTCTCGTACTTCATCTGCCCGATGGACACGCCCGGTATCGAGATTCGTCCCATTCGCGAGATGACGGGTGCGCAGACCTTCAACGAGGTGTTCTTCACCGATGTACGTCTACCCGCCGCCAACTTGGTGGGTGCCGAGGGAGACGGCTGGCGGTTGGCCAAGGTCACGCTCGGCAACGAGCGCGTGTCGCTGTCCACCGGCGGTGTGCTGTGGGGGAGCGGTCCCACGGCACTCGAGATGCTCGACGCGGTGCGCGAACGCGGCCCGGTGTCCGACCCCAATATGCGTCAGCGCCTCGCGGAGATCTACATCGAGCACACCGTGCTCGATCTCATTCGCTTGCGGACACTCTCGGCTCGATTGCGCGGTGAACAACCCGGACCGGAAGCGAGTATCCGCAAGGTTCTCGCCGACGAACACGGACAACACGTGATGGAAGTGGCGCGAGACATCCTCGGTGCGCACGGCATGTTGCAGCAGACCCTCGACGGTTCGCAGCGCGGTCAGCACAACGGCTTGGGTGGGGGCGGCGGCGTGGGCTTGCGGTCGCTCGATCACCCTGGTTGGTTCGACGGTTACATGTTCGCCCGGGCGCTCACGATCGGAGGAGGCACCGGCGAAGTGCAGCGCAACATCGTGGCCGAGCGCGTTCTGGGTCTGCCGCACGATGTCGACGTGTTGCAGGGAATGTCGTGGGCCGAGACGCAACGCGTCCGCGGCTGAGCGTCACGTCGGCGCGTTCACTCCGAGCACCTCGGGCAATTCGTCGAACGAGGTGATGCGTTGCACGTGAGTCGGCCGATCGGGCCACGGATCGTTCCAGCGATCGATCCAGATCGGGGTGAGGCCGGCGGCGGCCGCACCGAGCACATCGGCCCGAACCGAATCGCCGACGTAGGCGACACGTGACGGCTCGAGTCCGAGTCGTTCGCAGCCGGCCAGAAATGCGGCCGGGTCGGGCTTGAGGGGTGCCCCCGGGAACAGCGCGAACTCGAACCAGTCGTGCAGGCGCAGTCGCTTGATCTCGCGCTCGACGTATTCGTTGTTGGTGAGCACGGCGAGGCGAATCTCGTGCACGAGGTGATCGAGCATCGGCACCACGTCGGGGAAGAAGCCGACCCACAGATTCTCTTCGAATCGGTCGAGCATGATGCGTCGGTCGTTCTCGTGCCGATGGGCGAACACGTCGTGCCACAACCGCTGACGGGCTTCCCAGAGCTGCCACGTGTTGCGGTGCCACACGAAGTCGTGATCGGGATGCGACTCCCAGAAGTTCTGGCGGATGTACGCGTGGGCGGCCGCGACGTCATCGTCGTCGGCGAACGACTCGAGGCAACGGGTGAGCGATCCCCACCAGTCGATGAGCGTGTCGTCGAGGTCGAACATCACTGCATCGAATGCCCGTCCCGCCATGACGACGAGCCTAGGTGACCCCTACGATTCGGCCATGACTGCGATCACGACCACCGCCGGAATCGTTCGTGTCCACGGCACCGAACGTGCCGACCGCGTTTCTCTCATCGAAGGCGAGCGCACACTCACTTGGGGGCAGTTGTACGAGCGTGCTCAGCGCGTGGCCAACGGACTCGCCGCGCTCGGAGTGGCTGCGCAAGATCGTGTGGCGTTTCTCGACAAGAACGGCATCGCTCACTTCGACGTGTTCTTCGGGGCCGCTCTTCTCAACGCCGTGAGCGTCGACGTCAATTGGCGTCTGGCCGCACCGGAGGTCGAGTACATCGTCAACGACGCGCAGGCCAAGGTGCTCGTGGTCGGTCCCGACTTCGTGCCGATCCTCGACGCCATCGCGTCGTCGTTGCGCACCGTCACCAAGATCTTCGTGATCGGTGGACACGCGAAGTACGACGACTTCGAGACCTGGTTGTCGAAACAGCCCGCGGGCGACCCGGGCGTCGAGGCAACGGCCGAGGACGTCGCCTTCCAGCTCTATTCGAGCGGAACCACCGGACGTCCGAAGGGCGTCATGCTCTCCAACAACAACTTCTTCGCCTTGTTGCCCGTGGCCAAGGACATCTGGGAACTCTCCGAAGACTCGGTGAACATGGTGGCCATGCCGCTCTTCCACGTGGGTGGCGGCGGGTGGGCCACCGCGGGAATGTACGAAGGCTGCGCGAGTGTGATCGTGCGCGAACTCGATCCGGCCGCGGTGGTGCGCCTCATCGGAGAGAAGCGCATCACTCACGGTTTCCTCGTTCCGGCCGCCCTGCAGTTCATGCTCATGGTTCCGGGGGCCGAAGAAGCCGACTTCTCGAGTCTGCAGGTGATCGTCTACGGCGCGGCACCGATTTCAGAAGAGGTTCTGCGCAACTGCGTGCGCGTCTTCAAGTGCAAGTTCTGGCAGGCGTACGGTCTCACCGAAACGACCGGCGCGGTGGTGAATCTGCCTCCGGCCGATCACGATCCGAACGGCCCCAACAAGCATCGCCTGCGCAGTTGTGGCCTTCCCGGTCCGGGTGTTGAAGTGCGGATCGTCGACACCGACACCATGACCGACTGTCCGCAAGGTGCGGTGGGCGAGATCTGGATTCGTTCACCACAAGTGATGCTCGGCTACTGGAACATGCCCGAGGAGACGGCCAAGTCGATCACCAAGGACGGCTGGTTCCGTTCGGGCGACGCGGGTTATCTCGACGCCGACGGCTACCTCTACATCCACGACCGCGTGAAGGACATGATCGTGTCGGGTGGCGAGAACGTGTACCCGGCCGAAGTCGAGAACGTGCTCATGTCGCATCCGGCCATCGCCGACGTGGCCGTGATCGGCGTGCCCGACGACAAGTGGGGTGAGACCCCGAAGGCGATCGTCGTGCGCAAGCCCGGCGTCGAGGTGGCCGAGCAGGAGATCATCGACTTCGCGCGTGAGCGCCTGGCCAAGTTCAAGTGCCCCACCAGCGTCACCTGGATCGACATGCTCCCGCGCAACCCCAGCGGCAAGATCCTGAAGAAGGACCTGCGCGAGCCCTATTGGGCCGGTCGCGAGCGACGGGTCAACTGACCGAGTCGGACCGGAGGGCGCCCGGGTCGGTCAAAGCCGACCGCTCCGCTCAACAAACACCGATCTAGCAGGGCGTTTAAGTCGCCGGTAGGGTGGTGACGTGACCCCCCAGTCCTCCCGTCGTGCTCTGTCGTTGTCCGTCGCCGGTTTACTGCTATTTGCCGCTTGCGGAGGTGACGACGAATCGGACACGTTCTCACCCGACGTGAGCGCGGCCTGCCCGTTGCCGGCGCCGGTCACGGGTCGCGCGGTGCGCGTGGCCACCACGGTCGCTCCCATCACGAGCATCGCGGCGAACATCGCCGCCGGAACTCCGACCGAGATCACCGGCATCGTTCCGGAAGGAACCAACAGCCACACGTACGAGCCTCCGCCGAGTGTGGCCGCCACCCTCGAATCGGCCGATGTCGTGTTCATCAACGGTTTGGTGCTCGAAGAGCCCACCAAGGAATTGGCCGAGGCGAATCAGCGCGAAGGCAGTGTGATCTGCGAACTCGGAACGGTCATTCTTCCCGAGTCGGAATACGTGTACGACTTCTCGTTCCCGAAGGAGGGTGGCAAGCCCAACCCACACCTCTGGACCAACCCGCCGATGGCTCTCGAGTACGCAGCCATCATCCGCGACACTCTCACCGCCGCTGACGGTGCCAACGCCGCCACCTATCAAGCGAACTACGAAGCGTTCGCGGTGAAAGTCGAGGCGTTGAGCGACGCGGTGCGCACGGCTTCCGAGACCATTGCGTCAGAGAAGCGCCAGTTGCTCACGTATCACGACGCCTATGCCTATTTCGCCAAGGAATACGGCTGGACGGTGATCGGCGCCATTCAGCCGTCGTCGTTCGACGAACCGACCGCCAAGGAAGTTGCCGATCTCATCGATCAGGTGAAGCAGACCGGTGTTTCGGCTGTCTTCGGCAGTGAAGTGTTCCCGTCGACCGTCCTCGAGCAGATCGGCAACGAAACCGGAGTCCGCTACGTCGACGTGTTGCGCGACGACGACCTTCTGGGTGGGCCGGGCGACCCCGAGCACTCGTGGCTCGGCCTCATGCGCTTCAACTACGTCACGATGGTGGAAGCCCTCGGTGGCGACGCCAGCGCTCTGAAGTCCGTCGACGTGAGCGACGTCGGCCCCGACACCGCGGTGTACCCGCAGTAACGAGTTCCCTCATGGTCAAAGTCGACGTTCCGCGGGCCCGTCTCGCGGGTGAGCCATTGGTGGCGTTCGAACACGTGTCATGCGCGTACGGATCGAGCACGGTCATCGATGCGGTCGACTTCGCCATCATTCCCGGCGAGTTCGTGGGCATCGTCGGTCCGTCGGGATCAGGCAAAACGACCGTTCTGCGTGCTCTGCTCGGTGCACTGGCGCCGGTTCATGGCCACGTTCACCGCCGCGCGGGACTTCGCCTCGCGTACGTGCCGCAACTCGAGACGGTCGACTGGAACTTCCCGGTCACCGTGCGCGAAGTGGTGTCGATGAGTCGCCCGTCGCGTTCGTGGTGGCCACGTACCTCGGCGGCCGAAATTCGCGAGATCGACGACGTGCTCGAGCGTTTGGGTCTGGGCGGACTCGCCGGTCGACACATCCGCGAGTTGTCGGGTGGACAGCAGCAGCGGGTGTTCCTCGCGCGAGCCCTCATGCAGAAGCCCGATCTCCTGGTGCTCGACGAACCCACCGCCGGTGTCGATGTGCGCACGCGTCACGAAGTGCTCCACGTTCTGGCCGACCTCAACGAGGCGACACCCGAGGGTGACGGTGTGGCGATCGTTCTGACCACCCACGATCTCAACGGTTTGGCGGCCCACTTGCCGCGCGTCATCTGCTTCAACCGCACGGTCATCGCCGATGGTTCGCCCAACGACGTCTTGCGGCCTTATTTCCTCGAGCGCACCTATGGGGCGCCGATGGAAGTGCTCCAGCACGGTGGCATGCCGGTGGTCGTCGAGCATGGTGCCGACGACCTCCGCGAGCGCCTCAGCCGTCGGGGTGCCTGACGTGCTCGCGGTCGACTTCGCCGAACCGTTCCAGTACGAGTTCTTCCGCAACGGACTCGTGATCGCCACGTTGGCTGGTGCACTGTGCGGTCTCATCGGTGTCTTCGTCGTACTGCGCAACATGAGCTACATCGGCCACGGTCTGAGCCACGCGATCTTCGGCGGGGCCGCGTTGGCGGCCGTTCTCGAACTCAACTACTTCATCGGCGCCGGACTCTGGGGTTTGGCGTCGGGTCTGATGATCGGACGGGTGGCCCGGCGGCGCATCATCGGTGCCGATGCCGCCATCGGTGTGATCACCACAGCATCGTTCGCCATGGGCCTCGCTCTGCAAGCTCGCTACGGGCAAGCCAGCCGCAGTATCGACGCGGTCTTGTTCGGCAACGTGCTCGGTGTGTTCCCCGCTGACATCGCCGCAGTCGCCGGTGTCGGCATCGTCAGCGCCGTCGCTGTGGTGTTGCTGTATCGCAAATTGCTGTTCACCACGTTCGACCCCGAAGTGGCAGCCGTGAGCGGTGTGCGAGTGCCGGCCATGGAGGCGACGCTCATGTTCTTGTTGTCAGCCACCATTCTCGTGACGGTGCGCGTGATCGGCGTGCTTCTCATCTCGGCTCTGCTCGTACTGCCCGCGGTGACGTCACGACTTCTCACCAACTCGTTCGGCCGCATGCTGTGGCTTTCACCGGTACTCGGTGCACTGTTCGGCGGTGTGGGCATGTACGCCAGTTGGTACGCCGACGTTCCCAGCGGTGCCGTGATCATCTTGTGCGGTACGGCGGCGTTCATCGTCGCGTACGTGAGCGTCGGTGTGCGACGCCGCGCGCGTGTGGCTGGCCTCGATCATCATTCGGGTCCGGCGCTCACCACCGGCTGAGGATTTCTGCTCCGATCGTCGGCGGGTCAGAGAACCCAGACCGGACCGTCGGGGGTGTCGCGCACTTCGATGCCGACGGCGGCAAGGCGATCGCGAATCAAGTCGGACAAGTCATAGCGCTTGTCGGCCCGAACGGCACCGCGCAGTTCGATGAGCACGTTCATCACCGGAGCCAGGGCTTCGCGCGGATCGGCCAAACCTTTCACCGCGGCATCGCCGAGGCGCACGATCATCGACCGCAGAGCCGCGTGAGCGCGATCCATGGCGTCACTTTGCAGAGTGTCGGCTGACCAGTTGCGAATCGACGTTTCGAGGTCGAGTGTGGCGCGCACGGCTCGAGCCGAGTCGCCAGCGGCCAGGGCGGCGTCGAATTCGGATTCGGCCCGGGTGACGTCGTCGGCCAGTGACAACGACCCACCGCTCGAACTGGACGACGATGCATCGGTGCTCGGAGCGGTAGCGGTCGACGGTGAAGCCGTGACGGCCACCGACCCGCGGGCCGGGTCGCGCAGCGCATCGATCGGCAGAACTCGTCCCGACTCGTACACGGTGGATGCACCGCGAATACGCACGGTGACCGTGCCGTTGCCGATGACCGTGGCCGTTCCGGCCTCGAGGTCGATGATGAGGCCAGTGTGCTCGTCGACGCCGATCACGTGGGCCGAAGCCGGCAACTCGTCCTCGAGCATCGCGAGACGGCGTTCGCCCAAGTAACAGAACCTGGTGTCGTGATGTCCGCCCTCGGAGTTGTCGTAGTGCGGGATGACTGCCACCTCGAGATCGATCACCGACAGCACGTCGAGTCCGGGGAGCCAACGCGGCTCTTCGCCCACCTTGTAGATCTCGTAGACCGGCACGGTATAGCGGCCGAGAGTGAGCGCGGCGGCCGATGCGAACGTGACCGCGCCGCCGTTCTGCAGTTTCGACCGAACCACATCGGGTACCGCCGTGTCGGCCCATTGGCGCAACGCGTACGTCGGCGAACCCGGTCCGGCGAACAAGTAGTCGGCCTGACGAATGCGGCTCAGACCCTGTTCGACGTCGAGTAGATCGGCGCCCTTCACACGAGTGAGCCCGGCGATCTCGATGGGATGGCCGACACTTTGGCGGAAGTACTCGACCGCTCGCGATGCGAGTTCGGGTGCGTTCTCCTGGAATCCGTACGGCGTGTCGAGAACGACGGCGCGTGCACCGTTGGGAAGGCGAGCGATGAGTTCGCGATGGTGCTTCATCATGGTGGGCGCGGTTTCGCCCGAGCCCATGATCGTGAGAATGCGGGGGAGTGCGGTCATGCCAGAAAGCCGTTCTTCATGTTGGAGACGATCACTTCGGCCACGCGCTCGGGATGTTGCGCGTGTACGTCGTGATGAGCGGGACGGAACCAGTGAACACGTGACTTCGCCAAGGCCTTGGTGGCGGCGTCGATCGAGCGATCCTTGTTGGCGGTCCAGGCCACGTCACCCGAGTCGGCAGGGATCCACAGGACGGGTCGGTCGATCTGCGGAAACAGATCGGACGGACGGTGCTCCCACAGATGGCGGAGGATTGCGAGGTGGCGATCGAGTGTGAGCCACGGACGAATCGTGCCGTCGTCGAGCACTTCGAAATTCGACAGTGAACCGATGATTCCGGACTCGGGCCAGTCGGAGTGCATCGAACGAATGGCCGCATCCATGCGACCACTACGCGTGCCCAACAGGTTCGGTGGGCGCAAGGCGCGCGCACATTGATCCCACTCGGCGAACACGTGACTGAGTTCGATCATGCCGCCATCGACCGGGACCGCACCCACCACGCGATCGCCGTGGCGATGAGCCGAGTGCACCACGACGTTGCCGCCCCACGACTGGCCGACGAAGACCGCGCGCGGCCATTCGAAATGATCGAGAACCTTTGCGAGGTCGTCGCTCACGGTGTCGAAGTCGTAGCCGGTGTCGGGTTTGTCGGAGAGTCCGTGACCGCGGAGGTCGACCGCCACCGATGCGATGCCCTGACGAGCCAAGGCCGATCCGACGCCGTCCCACATGCGCGCATTCGAGGCCAGGCCGTGAATCAGGAGAACGGGTGGCAGGGACGGGTCAACCGTCTGCGGCGTGCGCTCGATCGTGCGCAGCACCACGTTGTCCGAGGCCGGAACGGCCACGATTCGGCCATCGACGACCGGGAAGCGGTCGCGGCTTCGGAGTTCGTGGTCAGCGGACATTCCCCGTGAGTCTGCCCGTACCCAGGGGCCGACCCACTCTCGCGTGGCACGATGGGGGTGTGACTCTCCCGGTGAGCGACGAACTGAGCACGAAGATCACCGCACTCGAGGATGTGCTGGTCGATCTCGGTTCGGTCGTGGTGGCCTTCAGCGGTGGCGCCGACTCGGCGTTCGTCGCGGCCATCGCCCACCGGGTGCTCGGTCGTGAGCGATCCCATGCCGTCACCGCGGTGTCACCCAGCCTGGCCGGCGAAGAAGAACGCGAGTGCCGACTTCTGGCCGACGAATGGAACCTGCGGTGGACGCCGGTCGACACCGCCGAGATGGAACGGGCCGCGTACCGCGCCAACGATCTCGATCGTTGTTATCACTGCAAAGCCGAACTCATGGACGTGGTCGCACCCATCGCCGAACGAGAGCGCGCCACTGTGGTGTTGGGAGTCAATGTCGACGATCTCGCCGATCATCGGCCGGGTCAACGGGCCGCCATCGAACGTGGGGCGGTGTTCCCGTTGGTGTTGGCCGGGTTCACCAAAGCCGATGTTCGCGAAGCGTCGCGCCGACTCGATCTGCGCACATGGGACAAACCGGCGGCGGCCTGTCTGGCCAGCCGAGTTCCATACGGAACGCCGGTGACGGTCGAGATCCTCTCGCGGGTCGACCGGGCCGAAGCCGCCTTGCATCAGCTCGGTTTCCGGCAGGTTCGTGTTCGCCACTACGGCGAAATCGCCCGGCTCGAGGTGGACGAAACCGAATTGGCCCGCGCCGTGTCGGCGCGTCACGCCGTGATCGAGGCGGTCAAGGGTGCGGGCTATCGCTACGTCACCCTCGACCTGGAGGGATTCCGCAGCGGAAACCTCAACCCCCGTTCGGCCGTCGACGACCGGGCCGCCAACGACGGTTCGGCGTTCGACTCCCGCCGCCCGTAGCGCCGGGCGTAGGGTTCGCGGGAGGGTTCGGCCCGTTGCCGGCCCGTCGAAAGGGGTTCTCGTGAAACTGTCGATGATGCTCAACTACGCCGGAGGCTTCCATGCCGCCGTCGATCGCGTGGTCGAACTCGAGAAGGCCGGTCTCGACGTGGTCTGGATCGCCGAGGCCTACAGCGCCGATGCCATCAGTCAGGTGGGCTACCTCGCGGCCAAGACATCGCGTGTGGAGATCGGCACCGGAATCGTGAACGTGTACAGCCGCACCGCCGCGCTCATGGCCATGACCGCCGCTGGTTGCGATTACGTGAGCAACGGTCGGTTCATCCTCGGTTTGGGGGCCTCGGGTCCGCAGGTGATCGAAGGCTTCCACGGTGTGCCGTACGAGAAGCCGATGCAGCGCATCAAGGAGTACATCGACGCGTGCCGCATGATCTGGAAGCGCGAGCAGCCGTTCCAGATGAACGGTCAGACCGTGAAGGTTCCGTTGCCGGCGGGAGAAGGCACGGGTCTCGGCAAGCCGTTGAAGATCATCAAGCCGGGCCAGGAGATCCGCACCGACATTCCGATCTGGTGGGCCAGCCTCATGGGCTTGAGCGTGCAGGCCACGGCCGAAGTTGCCGATGGCTGGTTGCCGATCTTCTTCGATCCGGAGAAGTTCCACAACGTGTGGGGCGACGACCTGAAGAAGGGTCTGGCCAAGCGCGATCCGAGCCTGGGCAAGTTGCAGATCTCGGCCGGTGGCATGGTGGCCATCGACGAGTCGCTCACCGGCGATGCGCAGAAGAAGATCCTCGACTTCGCTCGTCCGAACGCCGCTCTGTACATCGGCGGCATGGGTGCGCGCGACAAGAACTTCTACAACACCATCTGCAAGAAGTACGGCTACGAGAAAGAAGCCATCGAGGTCCAGGACCTCTATCTGGCCGGCAAGAAGGACGAAGCCGCCCAGGCCGTGCCGGGCGAGATGATCGAAAAGAGCAACCTGGTGGGCCCGAAGGGTTACATCAAGGAGCGCCTCGCCGCGTACAAGGAAGCCGGTGTCACGGTGTTGTCGGTCAATCCGGTGGGCCCCGACGCGGTCAAGACCATCGAGACGTTGAAGGAACTGATCGGCTGATGTCGTCCTCGGTGGGGGGATCGGTCGAAGCCGGCTGGGAGCGCGTCCGCGACGCGTTCGCGGCCAATCTCGACAGCGGGCAAGAGACCGGCTGCGCGGTGTCGGTGTATCACCGGGGCCGCAAAGTGGTCGATCTGTGGGGTGGTCACTTCGACAAGGAGCGCACCACCGCGTACACCGACGACACGTTGCAGTTGGTGTTTTCCACCACCAAGGGCATCACCGCCATCGCGGTCGCCATCTGCGTTCAGCGCGGACTGCTGTCGTACTCGGAGAAGGTGTCCACGTACTGGCCCGAGTTCGCCAAGCACGGCAAGGGCGATGCAACGGTCGCGCAACTGCTGTCGCATCAGTGCGGTCTCTACACCGTCGACGGCGACATCTCGCTCGCCGACGCGCTCGACTGGAACACCGTCACCGCTCGACTGGCCGACACCAAGCCACGTTGGGACATCGGAACCAAGCACGGCTACCACGCGCTCACCTACGGCTGGTTGGCTGGCGAACTCGTGCGACGCGTCGACCCCAAGAAGCGCAGCATCGGCGCGTTCGTGCAGGACGAGATCGTTCGCCCGCTCGGCGCCGAGTTCTGGATCGGTCTTCCCGAATCACAGGAGTCGCGCGTGTCGCCCATGATCGGTGGAATCAACCCCCCGCCGGGTGAAGACATCGATCCGGCCATCAAAGCCATGATCGAGCAATTCATGGGCCCCAACTCACCGGGCGGTCAGGCGTTGTCGCTCAACGGAGCGTTCGGTGGGGACGGCACGTTCAATCGTCGCGATGTGCACGCCGCCGAGATCCCGGCCGCCAACGGCATCACCAACGCGCGTTCGCTCGCACGCATCTACGCAGCCACCATCGGTGACGTGGACGGTGTGCGCTTGCTCGAATCGTCGACGGTCGACGTTGCTCGAACCACGGTGACCCCAGCAGGCGAACCTGACACGTGTCTGATCATGCCCACCACGTTCGGCATGGGATTCATGACGCACGGCCAGTTCACTCCGTACGCCGGGCCAGGTTCGTTCGGACATCCGGGCGCCGGTGGGTCGGTGGCGTTCGCTCTGCCCGAGAAGCAACTCGGTTTCGCCTACGTGATGAACCAGATGGCTCAGAACCTGGCGAACGATCTGCGCGCGCAGGTGCTCACTGACGCAGCAGTTGCTTGCGCAGACTCCGCGTCGCACTGATGTAAGCCAGGCTCGCTACGGCGGCCGCTGCCGCGAACGCGGTGATCGCCGTACGCACGCTGGTGGCTTCCGACAACGCGCCGGCGGCCAGGCTCGTGATCGACAGCACCAAGGTCATGAGCGCGAAGTCGCCGGCCAGGATGCGACCACGTATCTGGTCGGGTGAACGCATCTGCAGGCCGTAGGTGCTGAGCGTCCACTGCGCACCACCGCCCAGATGCGCGGCCGTGATGAAGATGACGCACAGCCAGAGCTCGGGCATCCAGGCACCGGTGAGATAGAAGACGCTGAAGGCCAGGCTCGCGTAACCGCACACCGTGAGCACCTTGCCCACGTCACCACCGGTGAAGCGGGTGGCGATGATGGGGCCGAGTCCGACTCCCGCGCCTCGCGCGGCGATGAGGACACCGCGGGCGCCGTCGCCACCGCGGTACACGTCGCTCGCCAACACGGCCAATTGGCTCACCACACCGGATCCGATGGCGAAGGTGGTCTTCGACAAGAGGAGAGCGAGGAGAACCGAATCGCGGCGAGCATGACCCAGCGCCTCGCGCATGTCGGCGATGGGTCGCATGCGCGAACGGGTTTGCTGACGCTCTTCTTGTAGCGGCTTGGTGATCAGAACGATGAACCAGGCCGACACGACGAACGACGCGGCGTTGATGACGAAGGCGGTGTCGCGCCCGAGGGCGGCCGCGAAGAATCCGCCCACCGCGGCACCCACCGCCAACATCACGCCCCAGGTGGAGCCGAACAGCGCTTGGGCCTTGCCGAGTTCTTCGGCGTCGCGCGCGAGGTTCGGTGTTCCGGCCTCCGATGCCGGTTTCACGATGGCCGCGAGACCCGAGATGATGCTCTGGCACACGAACGCGAGCCAGATGGTGTCGGCCCCGACCAGTACGAGGCCGAGGGCCGCGACCGATTGCACGAGCGACACGACGATGAGGATGCGACGGCGGTCGAATCGATCGACGATCACTCCAGCGATCGGCGACGCGACGAACGACGGCAACGAGAACGACACCACGATCATCGACACGAGAAAACTCGAGTCGGTCAGATCGTCGACGAGACCGACCAAGGCCACGAAACTGAACCAGTCGCCGAGATACGAGATGACCTGCGCGATGAAGAGACGCCGCATGTCGGCGTTGGTGCGCAGCATCTTCCACATGGTGAACCGTCAGCGTGACGCGTGCGAGCGCAGAATGCAGGCGATGGCCGTGGTGATCTTCTTGCCGGTACGGATGTCGAGGAACTCGTTGGGCCCGTGGGCGTTGGAGCCCGGTCCGAGAACCCCGGTGATCACGAACTGAGCCTCGGGGAACTTGTCGCCGAGCATGCCCATGAACGGAATGGTTCCGCCCTCGCCGAAGGCTCGCCACGAGTTGCCGAACGCGGCGGTGGACGCATCCTCGAGAGCATCGGCGAGCCACGGCGCGAACGATGGTGCGTTCCAGCCCGGCGCCGCGTTGAGATCGGTGAACGACACCGTGGCGTCCGACGGCGGATTCGCTTCGAGAGCGGTGGCGATGGCCGCGATGGCGCGTTCGTGATCGCACGTGGGCGGCAGACGGAACGAGAGCGAGAGGGCGGTGTAGGGGCGCAGCACGTTGCCACCGCGGGCCACCGAGGGCACACCGTCGATTCCGACGTAACTGAGCGTGGGTCGCCAGGTGTGGGCCAGCATCTGCTCGACCGGATCGTCGACCATCGGTCGCGTGTTGCCGACGAAGGGGTAGTGGCTGGCCAGCGGCTCGGGAAATTCGGCGCTGGTGTCGACCGCTTCACGGCGACGGTCGGCCGGAATGTCGACCTGCAGTTCGTCGAGCAAGATCCGACCGGTCGTGGCGTCCTCCACTCGATCGAGCAACTGGCGAATGATCCGGAACGAACTGGGCACGATGCCGCTGGCTTCACCGCTGTGAACACCCTCGGCGAGAACGTCGACGCGCAACGTGCCCGACGCCAGACCGCGTAGCGAGGTGGTGACCCACAAGCGCTGGTCGTCGAGACATCCCGAGTCGAGGCACACCACGAGCGACGGCGAACCCACCAACGGTGCGAGGTGATCGAGATACGCCGGCAGATCGGGACTGCCGCTCTCCTCGCTGGCTTCGATGAGAATCACCAGGCGCGCGTGCGACCAGCCGGCTGCTTGTGCGGCTTCGATCGCGGCCAAGGTGGCGTAGGCGGAGTAACCATCGTCGGCGCCTCCGCGTCCGTACAGGCGCTCGTTCTCGATGACCGGCGTCCACGGGCCGAAACCTTCGCGCCACCCTTCCATCTCGGGCTGCTTGTCGAGGTGGCCGTACAGCAGCACGACGTCGTCGGCGCCACGGGTGGAACCGGCACCGAACGCCGGCACCTCCATCACGATCATCGGAGTGAGTCCGGGCAGGCTCACGACCTCGACGTTGAGACCGGCGATGGCCCGCGCCGAGCACCAGCGGCGAATGTGTTCGACCGCGCGATCCATGTGGCCGAGTTCGCGCCAATCGGGTTCGTAGGCCTTCGAGACGTTGGGGATACGGATGTAGTCGGTGAGTTCGGGAACGATGTCGTCGTCCCACACCCGGTCGATGCGTGACTGCATCGAGTCGACCGGTTCGGTTGCGGTCACCGGCGCACCTTCTGCATCGCGTCGATGATGCGTTCGGCTTCCTTCACCACCGAGCGCACGATGTCGCCGGCCGGTTCGAGCGAGCGAATGGCGCCGACTCCCTGACCGCACGGCATGAACTCGGTGTTGGGGTCGACGTCTTGATCCATGGGCCAGCCCATGTGGTTGACGCCGGCCTGGGCCGACGCCAGTGCTTGCTCGGGGAACTTCTTCAGGAGTTCGGGGTGCTCTTCGAACTTCTGAGTCCATTCGGTGCGCACCACTCGACAGGTCTTGCCGGTGTACGCGCGAGAGATGACCGTTCCGTCTTCGGGAAGAGCGAGCAGTGTGCTCTTGTACGACTTCTGTGCGTGGGCCTCGGGAGTAGCAATGAAACGTGTGCCCATCCACACGCCGTCGGCACCGAGGGCGATGGACGCCGCGAGTCCGCGGCCGTCGAACAACCCACCGGCCGCGACCACCGGGACCTGAGCACCCACGGCGTCGACCACTTGTGGAACCAACGCCATGGTGGCGACCGTGCCGGTGTGGCCACCCCCTTCGGTTCCCTGGGCGATCACGAAGTCGCAGCCACTGGCCACGGCGGCTTCGGCGTGGCGAACCTTGCCGCACATCGAGCCGACGAGGATGTTGTTCTTGTGGAGAACGTCGATGATCTCGCGCGGTACGCCGAGACCGGCGACGAAGATGCGGGCACCACCCTTGATGACCGATTCGACGTCACGTTCGAGTTGACCGGGTACCGCCGTGAGCAAGTCGACGCCGAACGGCTTGGACGTAGCCTTCTTGACGGCACCGATTTCTTCGTCGAGTTGACCGGGACGCATGGCGGCGGCGCCGAAGGTTCCGATTCCACCGGCTTCGCTCACGGCGGCCACGAGAGCCGAGTACGAGACTCCGCCCATGCCGGCCAGCATCACCGGATGTTCGATGTCGAGGAGTTCGGTCAGACGAGTCTTCATGAGGCCACGGTAGCCGTGACCCCTCGGGGGCTCAGAACGCTCCGCGTTGGCGCAGGAGTCGTCGGTGCCAGCGTGACGGCGTGAGGAGAATCGCACGCGGTTCGTCCTCGAACATCCAGCGGGCGAACATTCGCCGGCTCCACGATCCGGCGTGATCGAGCAGGGCGATGGCCCCGCGAGCACCACGTCGGCGCGCCAGCACCTTGCCGAGGCGAATCGACATGCGGTGGTCGGCCAGCAAGTGATGATCGACGGCCCGGCGATACGCGCGACGCACGTCGAGTGACGATCCACCGGCCACGATGGCGGCGGCGGCTTCCACACCAGTGAGTAGTGCTTGGCCAATTCCTTCACCGGTGAGAGCGTCAGTGGCCATGGCCGCGTCGCCGACGAACAACACACGACCCACGCCGGTGACCGCTTCGTCGATACGAGCCGGAATCGGCCAGGCGGTATGTCGCCCTTCGAGCACTGCGTCGGGGCCGAGTGCTTCGCGCACGTGTGGACGTTGCAGGAGATCGGCCCACGTGTCCTTCATGTCCTGAATACGGCGTTCACCGTCGCGTAGGACTCCGAAGCCGATGTTCACCCGATTGCCCGGCAGCGGAAAACTCCACGCGTAACCAGGCAACAGATCGTCGTCGAACCAGACGATGAGGCGATCCTTGGCCACACCCGTGACGTTGGATGCGTATTGACGAAAGGCATGCCATTCGCCGAGGTAGCCGTTGACGGCGACGCCGAGTGCTTTGCGCACCGGACTCCACATGCCATCGGCGGCCACCACCCAGGTGGCCCGCACGATGCGGGACACGCCTGCGTGTTCGACGGTGACGTCGACATGATCGGGAGCGGACTCGATCGACGCGAACGACGTGTTCTCGTGCACCACGGCCCCGTGCCGCCGCGCCAGATCGACGAGAGCGGCATCGAGTTCGAGGCGCGGAGCCACGGCCGCGAAGGTGCCATCGGTGGGCAATGGAAGTTCGACCTCGCGCCCCGACGGTGAACGCAACCAGGCGGCGTCGACGTTCTGCCACGATCGAACCGCACCCGGGTCGAAGCCGAGGGCATCGAGTTGGCGCAGAGCCAACGACGTGAGCCCGTCGCCGCAGCACTTGTCGCGGGGGAACTCGGCCTTGTCGACGATGGTCACCGTGAGGCCGGCGCGGCGCGCCGCGATAGCGGCGGCGGTTCCGGCCGGACCGGCCCCGACGACGAGGAGATCGACCTGGTCAACCGGCGCGGACACGCCGTCAGGCTACGAGCGGGGTTCGGCTGGTGCCCGATCCGACGCCCATTCCTATGATCGTGAACGTCATCGCACACGTCACAGAGAGAACGTCTCTCGAACGAAAGGATTCCCATGGCTCGCTTGTGTGAAGGTCGAATCGCCATCGTCACCGGAGCCGGCCGAGGCATCGGCCGCGAACACGCGTTGAGCCTGGCGGCTCAGGGCGCCAAGGTCGTCGTCAACGATCTCGGCGGCAACGTCGACGGATCGGGTGGAGATCTCAGCCCGGCCGAGCAAGTGGTGGCCGAGATCAAGGCCATGGGTGGCGAAGCCGTGGCCAATGGCGACAGCGTGAGCGACTGGAACGGTGCGCAGCGCCTCATCAAGACCGCGATCGACGCATTCGGCGATCTGCACGTGGTCGTCAACAACGCCGGCATTCTGCGCGATCGCATGTTGTTCTCGATGGCCGAAGAAGAGTGGGACGCGGTCATCAACGTGCACCTGAAGGGAACGTTCGCTCCGAGTCGCTTCGCCTGCTCGTACTGGCGCGAGCGCTCGAAGGAAGGCAAGCCGGTGGACGGCCGCATCATCAACACCACGTCGGTGTCGGGCATCTACGGAAATCCGGGACAGACCAACTACGGCGCGGCCAAGGCCGGCATCGCCGCGTTCACCAACATCGCTGCCCTCGAGATGGCGCGCTACGGGGTGACCGTGAACGCCGTCGCCCCGGTGGCCCTCACGCGCATGACAGAAGGACTCGGACCGGCACCGGAAACCGACGAAGACCGTGAGCGTCGCTCGCCGCGCTGGATCGCACCGATCATCACCTGGCTGGCATCGGAAGAGTCGAAGGCCGTGTCGGGTCGCGTGTTCGAGGCCAGCGGTGACGTGCTCGCGATTGCCGAGGGTTGGGTGCGCGGACCGCGCGTCGCCCCGGTGGACGACCCGACGAAGTTGGGCCCGATCGTCGCCGACCTCATGGCCAAGGCCCGCAAGAACTCGGGAATGAACGGCGAGCCCGGTGGCTGGCCGCAGCCCAAGTGATCGACAAACACATCCGAAAAGTCTGAAAGGGAACTCACCATGCCGTTGAATCCGAATGCCGTCGGTGCCGTAGGTGACAAGCGCACCATTTCCTGGACCTCGAAAGATGCGCTGCTGTACGCCGTGGGCATCGGAGCCGGTTCGGCCGATCTTCCGTTCACCACCGAGAACACCCAGAACGTGCAACAGGTCGTGTTTCCCACCTTCGCGGTGGTTGCTGGTTCGGGTACCGCGTCACCGGGCAAGAGTGCGATGGGAGAGATCGGTTCGTTCAACTGGGCGATGCTCGTGCACGGTTCGCAGGCGATCACGCTGCATCGTCCGATTCCGGTGGAAGCCACGGCGACCACTCAGGACAAGGTCGTCGCGATGTACGACAAGGGCAAGGCCGCGGTGGTCGTGACCGAAGCCGAAGTCAAACTCGAGTCGGGTGAACCGCTCTGGACCACGCGTTCATCGGTGTTCATTCGCGGTGAAGGTGGATGGGGCGGCGATCGCGGCCCGTCGGGTCCGCAGAACGTTCCGCCCGACACCAAGCCCGATCACGAAGTCACGCTTCAGACATCACCCGACCAGGCCTTCGTGTACCGCTTGTCGGGCGATCGCAATCCGTTGCACACCGATCCGTCATTCGCCGCACTCGGCGGCTTCGACCGGCCGATTCTGCACGGACTGTGCACCTACGGCTTCACCGGCCGCGCTCTCCTCGGCGCACTGTGCGACAACGACGTCACCAAGTTCAAGCACATCGAAGGTCGTTTCTCGTCGCCGGTCCTACCGGGCGACGCTCTGACGGTGCGCATCTGGAAGACCGGATCGGGTGAAGCGGTGTTCACCACGTCGGTGGGCGATCGTGCCGTGATCGACCAGGGTCTGGTCAAGTTCAGCTGACACGTCGTATCCGAACGACGAATCAGAACAGGCGGAGTTCCTCGGGGCGACGACCGCGCAAGTCGTCGTAGTCGACCTCCACACAGGTGATGCCGCGAGCCTCGGCGATCGTCTTGGCCTGTGGTTTGATCACCTGGGCCACGAACACTCCGCGCAGATTGGTGAGCGTGGTGTCGGGTGCGAGCACCTCGAGGTAGCGCGCGAGTTGCTCGACGCCATCGATTTCGCCGCGTCGCTTGATCTCGACGGCTACGTAGTGGCCGTGCTCGTCGCGGCACATCAGATCGACCGGCCCGATCGACGTCGGCCACTCGCGACGCACGAGAGTGAAACCGGGAGCGATCGCGTCGGGAACCGCGGCTAGCAATTCTTGGAGGTGGGCTTCGACGCCGTCCTTCTGCAGGCCCGGATCCTCTCCGAACTCGTGAGCTGAGTCGGAAATGACTTCGTGGAACGAGATGGTGAGGGTTTCACCCTTCGGGTTGGTGACGATCCATGTCGCCTCTTCTTCGCGGATCGTGTTGGGCGCGTTCATCCAGTTGAGCGGTTTGTACGCGCCGCCGTCGCTGTGAATGGCCACGCAGCCATCGGCCTTCACCATCACCAACCGAACGGCTTCCGGAAGTTGTGCGTCGAGCCGGCCTTCGTACTGCACGCTGCAGCGTGCGATCACCAGACGCATGTGGTCACACGACGCCGAACGAGCGGATGGCCAGACGAAAAGGGCCCTCTTGCTTGTCGAGGATGTACACGGCGATCTGCAGGATCGAGCCCGGATCGAGGGGTTCGAGCGGCGTGATGGCGTCGAGCATGAAATCGGTGGCGGTGAAGTCGGCGAACGGAAGCACGTAGGTGTCTTCGGTGCCACTGGCAACGGTGATTCGCTGAACGAACAGATCGCGATCGGTGCGCACCTGCACGAGGTAGACCTGATCGTCACCCGTGGCGGTGAGCGTGAGAGCGGTGGCCCCGGCGGCCAGTGCGCCGAAGTCGGCCGAGACCGGACTGCGCATCGAGCAGAAGCCGCCGTTGTTGTCGAGGGACAGATCGCCCGCGAAGATCAATTGGCCGTCGACCCACTCGGTGCGACTGTTCGACACGCCGCCCATCACGGTGTCGTTCTGAATCGACCAGCCAGCAACCGAGTCGGCA
>CAZELU010000023.1:9939-32770 GCA_964513215.1 uncultured Bifidobacterium sp. | reverse complement strand
GCAAGGACGGTGTGATCACCGTGGAAGAGAGCCAGACCTTCGGCATGGAGATGGACCTCGTCGAAGGTATGCGCTTCGACAAGGGCTACATCTCGCCCTACTTCGTGACCGACCCCGAGCGCATGGAGGCCGTCCTCGACGACCCGTACATCCTGCTCGTGTCGTCGAAGATCTCGTCGGTCCGCGACATGCTCCCGGTCCTCGAGAAGGTCATGCAGAGCGGCCGTCCGCTCGTGATCATCGCCGAAGACATCGAGGGTGAAGCTCTCGCCACTTTGGTCGTCAACAAGATCCGTGGCACGTTCAAGTCGGTGGCCGTCAAGGCTCCCGGTTTCGGCGAGCGCCGCAAGGCGATGCTGCAGGACATGGCGATCCTCACCGGTGGTCAGGTCATCAGCGAAGAGGTGGGTCTCAAGCTCGAGAACGCCACCCTCGATCTGCTCGGCCGCGCCAAGAAGATCATCATCACCAAGGACGAGACCACTCTCGTCGAAGGTGCGGGCGATGACGACGACATCAAGGGTCGCATCAACCAGATCAAGACCGAGATCGACAACACCGATTCCGACTACGACCGCGAGAAGCTCCAGGAGCGTCTGGCCAAGTTGTCGGGTGGCGTGGCCGTGCTGAAGGTCGGCGCCGCCACCGAAGTCGAACTCAAGGAGAAGAAGCACCGCATCGAAGACGCGGTGAGCACCACCAAGGCCGCCATCGAAGAAGGTGTCGTTCCCGGTGGCGGAGTCGCGTTGCTCCGTTCGCAGGCCGCGGTTCTCGCCGCTGTCGAGAAGCTCAGCGGTGACGAGGCAACCGGTGCTCGCTTGGTCGCCAAGTCGCTCGAGGCTCCGCTCAAGCAGATCGCCGAGAACGCCGGTCTCGAAGGTGGCGTCGTGGTCGAGAAGGTGCGCAACCTGAAGGGTGCCGAGGGCCTCAATGCGGCCACCGGTGAGTACACCGATCTCGTGAAGCTCGGCGTGATCGACGCCGCGAAGGTGACGCGTTCGGCACTGCAGAACGCCGCATCCATTGCTGCGCTGTTCCTCACCACCGAAGCCGTGGTGGCCGACAAGCCCGAGAAGGACGCCCCGGCCATGCCCGGTGGCGGCATGGAAGACTTCTGAGTCTTTCCACCCACAGCAGTTCACGGCAGGACCCCGGGGCGACCCGGGGTCCTGTTGCATTGGTGACCTCTCGCGCGGCGTGGGGGATCGACGACGACATGCCGTTGTTGAAGGCAGCACTCGACGAAGCCGACATCGCGTGGCGCGAACTCGCGTGGGACGACGAACTCGACGACGCCACGTGGGCGTCGTGTGCACTGAGCGTGGTGCGTTCGACATGGGACTACCACCGGCGCCTCGACGACTTCCACGCCTGGATCGATCGCGTCGATCGTCTGAGTGTGCTGGCCAACTCGGCTGCCGTGTTGCGCTGGAACACCGACAAGCACTACTTGCTCGAGGCCGAAGCGGCTGGATTGCCCATCGTGCCCACCGTGTTCGTCGAGCCGTCCACAGATGATTCGTGGATGTCGCGAGTCGAGACGCTTCTCGAGTCGGGACACGTGGTCGTGAAGCCGTGCGTGAGCGCGGGCAGCAACGACACCGAACGACACGACGAGTCGGTGTCGGCGATTCGGCACGTGCGCGGCCTGCTCGATTCGCGGCGCAGTGTGATGGTCCAGCCCTATCTGTCGCGGGTCGACTCCGACGACGAGACCGGATTGGTGTTCATGGGCGGGACGTTCAGCCACGCGTTCGCCAAGGGTCCGTTGCTCTCGGCTCCCAAGGATGTGGCTGGTGATCTTTTCGCACGCGAACGTATCGACCCCCGCGAGCCGTCAGTGGCCGAGTTGGCACTGGGTGAGCGCGCGATGGCCTGGCTCGATCAGCGGTTCGGAACGTTGTTGTACGCGCGCATCGATCTGCTGCCTACCGACGATGGCCCGGTGATCGTCGAACTCGAACTCACCGAGCCGAGTCTGTTCCTGGCCATGCACCCCGACGCGCCGTCGAACATCGCGCGTGCGATCGGTGCTGCACTCAGCGCACGTTGAACAACGAGAAGCCCGAGACCGGTGCGGTTGCGATGCTGCCGTCGCTTCCGATGATCCACGCCGCGAGCATCGGCTGATTGGCGAACTGGCGTCGATTCATCACGATCGATGATCGACCGAGTTCGAGAGAGTCGATCACCGCACCGGTTCCATCGGGGAGGGTGTAGGTGGCCAGCCGGTCGGTGGTGGCGATGTCGATGACGACCACGACATCGCCTTCGATCCAGGCCATTCGTTGACCACCGTCATCGATCGCGAAGGCGCGTGGGCACACGTCGCAGTCGTCGTACGTCTCGGCCAGTCCGAACGGTGTGGGCTCGAGCGACTCGGCTCCGTCGAGAGCGAGGAACAACGGGGAGTGGCTGCTGACCGTTCGAATCTCGCCGACCACGTTGCCGTTCCCGAGCGAGAGTCGGCCGAGTTGGGTCTCCCATCCGCTGATCTCGCCGAATGAGATGTCGCTACCGGTCGACACTCCAACCAATCGGATACTGATCGTGGTGTCGTCAGGACCGGTGCCACTACGTGCGGAGATCAGCGCGAACCAGTCACCTCCGCGGCGAATCACGTCGTGCAGGGTGAGCCACTCGTCCACGCCGGGTTCGGGTGCGATGACCCTCTTCGGTACGGCATCGCCTTCGACGAGATAGATACTCGTCTCGTCGGGGTCGACGGCGGTGTCACCTTCCGGTTGCACGAGGAACGAGTCGTTCGACAACGCGAAGGCTCGCTCGTACGAGCCATCGATCAGGCGAGTCTTGCCGCCCGGGTCGACGGCGTAGACGCCATCGGGCCCGGCGGTGAGAAGTGAGTCGGCGAGGGGAGCGCCAGCGATGGGTACGGTCGTCGTGGTAGTCCGGGTTGGAGCCGTTGTTGCGACGAGCGAACTCGGTGGGGTGGTGGCGGGCTGCACAGTCGCGGTGGTGCTCTGTGGACCGAACGACAGCACCGGAGAAGTGATGGGTGTTGCTGTTTGCTGTCCGCCATCGAACACCAGCACGAGAACCAATCCGACGATCACCATGCCGACGAACGAAGTGAGTCCGACCAACAGCGGAGCTCCGTTCTGACGGGTGGGTCGGTTGAGCCCCCGCGATTCGTCGGATGCGCCGAAGAGTTCGGCGGGATCCGAACCGGTGACGGCCGATGACGGTGGTTTGGCGTAGTGAACAGGATTCATCGGGACGGTTGGTTGCCCCGACGGACGCACGAGTTCCCACGAGTCGTCCGGGTTCTTCTCACTGTCCGCCACGAGTCGAACCGTAGCCGTGAGTACACGACTCGGAGGCGAACCCTCCGAGTCGCTTGGTGGCTTACGGACTTTCGGAGCCGTCGCCTTCGCCGCCGCCAGCGTCACCTTCGCCGGAACCACTGTCGCCGCTGTCGCTTCCGTCACCAGAACCGTCACCCGTGTCGCCGGAGCCGGCATCCGCTGCACCGTCTTCGGTGGCACCGTCTCCCGACAAACTCGCGTCATCGAGGGGGAGATCGGAGACCTCCATCTCACCAGTGCTCTCGTTGAAGTCGAGTTCGGTGACCTCGGTGCCGTCCTCATCGACACCGTCGAACGAGGAGCTGAAGAGTTCGGTGCCCTCCTCGTCGGTCACCACGACGTCGATGGCCTCTTCACCTGCGGGATTGACGATGTCGAGATCCTGACCGTCTTCGAGTAGTGCCTCGACCAGTTCTTCACCGAAGGCATAGGCCGCCTCGACGGCACCGTCTGGTGCCACGTCGACGCTGGAGACGAAGTTGTCACCAGTCGACACTTCGTAGACGAAATCGTCGTACGAGGAATCGGACGAATCAACTGTGTCCCGCACGAGAAGCGAGCCCGAACCATATTCATCGACGGCGAAGAGGAGCGAGATTTTCTCGGCTTCGGCATCGAGAATGTCACCGATCACTGGTGTGATCTGCACGCCTTCGAGACCAGCCGGAATCTCGAATGTCACTCCGGTTCCCTGACGGCCGCGGTTCGGGAAGACACGAATTCCGTTCGAGACGGTCGATAGATCTCGTGTGTCGATCGTGTCCGAGCCCACCTTGATGATGGCGCCGGGCACGGAACGTCCTCGTGTGGAGATCATGATTCGTGCCGATCCCTTCGTTTCGCCCGACTGATCGTCAGCCGACCACGGGGCGGGATTCGCCTCCTCGCGAACGCTCATCAAGGTGTAGTCCATGGTCCCGGTGCTTCCGGACCAGATGTCGGCTTCGACGTCGGCGTTCGTGGCCGCCATGTCGTAGGACCACGTCTCCGTCGACGGATCGATCACGACAGTGGTGATCTGACCGGGGTAGTTGTTGTCGTAGGTGAGGACTTCGAGAACTCCGTCACTGGTGCGCGACACGGCGATCGGGGTCACAGCATGACCTGATCCGTTGGAGTAGAAGCCCAAGGTCACTCCGTCCTGATTACGAAGCGCGTCGACGAGCCTCTCGGCAATCTGCGTGGGTGAGAGTTGCTGCGCTTCGTAGTTGAAGTTGGTGACCGAGGTGAGGGTCTGTGTGACCCACCAGCGTGAGATGGTCTCACCGACGATGCCGGCGTCACGCTGGAGATCGGCCACGATCGTCGCCCCCTCTTGGAACTCGTCAGGAGTGTTGAGTCCCACGGCGATTCGCTGGCTGACCACGGCCATGCCCTCGCATCGCCCTCCTTCGATGGACTCGTTCATCAACTCGATCCATTGTTCGGCCGCGGGCAGGGGGGTGCACAGGTCGTCTTGGATCTCGGCGCACACGGCATCGACACCGAAGAGTTCGGCGGCCGTATTGAGAGTCACCGCGTCCTCGGCCACCGGCCCACCCCAGTTCTCGAAGGAGAAGCCGTCGGTGACCGGGCGCATTCCCGAGTCGGCGCAGATCAGTCCCTCAGTGGGAAGGTCGGCGTTCGGGGTCACGCACTCGCTTTCCCAATCGAAGCCCTCACTGCTTTCCGAGGTGGTTTCGGAAGTCTTGACAACCGTGTCGATGCTCTGCTCGACGGTCGCCTCGGATCCGCATCCGACAAGGGCGAGAACGAGGGCTGCTGACAGGACGAACCGTGCTTTTCTCATGCTTTCTTTTATCACAGTCGAATGAGTGGCCGAGTCGGATCGCTTAAGGTGTCGATCACGGCCGCTCTGGCGACTCACCGAGTCACGCGCCATCGTCGGTCATGATCGATGAGGATCAAAGGGGGGTTCGAGATGAACACGGAAGCGCAGACACCCGCAGTCGACGAGGATTCGTCGAACCGTATGGAGATCGTGATCGCGATTCTCCTCGGTATTGCAGCCATCGTCACGGCGTGGTGTTCGTTTCAGGCGAGCCAGTTGGGCGATGTCGTTCAGAAGAGTTTCTCGGAAGGAATTCGTGCCGCCGATGCGGCCTCCCAGGCCTACAACTCGGCCATCACGAATGACATCCGTGACCAGACGTTGTTCCTCGAGTTCGCCAAAGCTGCGCAGGCCGACGACGAGGAGACGGCCCTGTACGTTCTCGACACCCTGATGTCACCTGAGTTGGCGGCCGCGGTGGAGTGGTGGAGTGAGCAGCCTGACGACTCCGGATTCGATTCCCCGTTCGTCGAAGAGAACCCGGAATGGTCGAACGCGTTGTATGAGGAGGCCGCCGCTCTCGACGAGTCGTCGCAAGCGTTCTTCGACGCCGCTGACGAGGCTGACAACGATGCCGATGCCTTCGACCTCTTGACGGTGATTCTGGCCCTCGCGTTGTTCTTCCTCGGCGTTGCCGGGCTGTCCCGCCAGCGGAAAGTGATGATCGCGTTGTCGACGGTCGGCTCCATCGTCATCGTGTTCTCGATCATCCGATCGATTGCGTTGGGCGACCCGGCCGGAGTTTTCTGACTCTTCCGCTCGGGGCCGACCGTAGCCTTGAGCCCATGGCTCGAAAGCGGACCGACACGGTCCTCGTGGTGAAGATCGACGGCGACCGCGATCGACGTCTACCCGATCAACTCGTGGTCGAAGAGCCCATGACGATTCAGCTCGACGGGAACGTCGTGGCCACCACCATGCGGACACCTGGTCACGATTACGAACTCGCCGTCGGTTTCTGCCACGGCGACGGACTGCTCGCTGGCTTTCCGGTCACCGGAGTTCGCTATTGCGCCAACGGGTCGGCCGTCGACAGCAACTTCAACGTGGTCACAGTCGAGACCGGAGGCCGTGCCCCGGTGCCCACACCGCGACTCGGAAACACATCGTCGAGCTGTGGTGTGTGCGGTTCGCAGTCGATCGACGAGTTGAGCGCTCGTCTGGTTCCGCTCGAATCAGGTTCGGTCGTGCGCATCGATCAGAGCGTCGTTCTCTCGATTCCCGACAAGGTTCTGGGCGACCAGGCGCTGTTCAACGAGACGGGGGCGGTGCATGCGGCTGCCGCATTCGACGCCGCTGGCAACGTCGTCGTCGTACGAGAAGACGTGGGACGCCACAACGCCGTCGACAAGGTGGTGGGTCATCTTCTGCTCGAAAAGAAGTTGCCGGCCGGTGAGCTCGGTCTTTTCGTGTCGGGCCGAGCGAGTTTCGAGATGGTGCAGAAGGCGTGGGCGGCCGGATTCGGCACCTTGATCTCGGTCAGTGCGCCCACGGCTTTGGCCGTGCAGACGGCCAAGCGCGCCGGTTTGGTGCTGTACGGGTTCGCGCGCGGCTCGCAAGCCGTTCGCTACAGCCCGGGCTGATTCACGTGACTCGTCAGGGTGCGCTGACGACTCCGATTTCCGTTCGGTATTCGGCCTTACCTGTGTCGTCGAATCCGAACGTCACGAAGGTGGCGATCGACGGATCACCGTTCGGGCTCAGAGCCAAGAGTTGAGTGGGACCGTTGTAGTCGATGTTGAGCCCGGAGGTGATCAGCGCGGCACATTCGTCGAATGTGATGCAGGCCGAACCACCCCGACTGGTCGGAATCGCTTCGTTCATGAAGACGAGCGCGTCGTCGGATGAGGTGGCCAACGACGAGAGCGCGATGAGGTTCACGCAATCGACGGTGGCCGTGGCCAACGGGATCGGTGCGACGTCTGGCTCGGTGAACGGGTTGTCGTTGGGGCCGAGCGGAGTGGGTGGTAGTTCGAGTCCGGCCTTCTGCAGTGTGGCGTACAGATCGTCGAAGCCAGCCGCTGCATCAACCGCGACTCCGGTGATGGCAGCCCGCCCATCGCTCTCCATGATCGGATCCGACGACAAGTCGGCGCGGGCCAGCGCGTCGTTCACGATGACGGTGATGTCGGCGAACGTCGTGAGAGCCGTCGACAGGAACCGCGCACCACTCTCTTCGTCGCCGATCAGGGTGACTACTGATGCGTCGGTCAGAGTCGCGACGTCTTCGGAGTAGTTGTCATCGCCTGGGTCGTACTGAATCTCCGACACGATGGCGATTCCTTCGAGGCCGAGGGCTCGGCGCACGTCGGTGGCGAAATCGCGGCCGAACGGGTCGTCCGGGTAGGCGAGCACGGTGGAGCGAATACCTGTGCGCGCCACCTCTTGGGCCATAGCGAGTGCCGCGAGCGAATCGGGTGGGCTGGTACGAACGAACATGCCACGGTCGGGGAAACTGGTGAGAGACGCGGTTGTGGCCGCGGGAGAACACACCCCCACGTTGGCGGCGAGCAGAGTGGGAAGTGTCGACAGTGCGACCGACGACGAGAACGGCCCGATCACAGCGTCGACCGAATCACCAGTGATCAGAGTGTCGATAGCCGCGAGTGCCGTAGCCGAATCCCCACCCTCGTCTTCGACGAACAACTCGACTGGGACCCCGTTGACTCCGCCGTTGTCGTTGATGGCACGTACAGCGGCTTCGACGATCGCCACGAGAGGCTCGCCGATGGTTGCGCCCGGACCCGATCGCGGTACGAGGAGTCCGATGCGAAGGACTCCGTCGCTCAGACGCGGTGCGATGGTGGTGGTGCGAGGCGGTTCGGAGTCGACTGGGGCAGTCGTGGTCGTGCCACCACAGGCGGCCACGGCGAGGCTGCACGCGAACGCCGCGAGAGAACACCGCATCGATCGACGCATCGGGCCCAGCCTACGACGGCCATCGTCGAGTCGAGTCGAATCCATCCCACGGGATCGGCGACACTGTGGCATGGCTGAATTCGAGAGTGACACCGATCTCGTGTACTTGCGTGACGTCGATGTGCGCGAGTTCGACGCGCTGGTGGTGGGCGTCGATGGTTCGTCGGTCGCCCTCGATCGCACGGCGTTCTACCCGACCGGTGGCGGCCAGCCGCACGACACCGGAACTCTCGCCGGTGCTCGCGTGGTGAACGTCCGCAAGGGCTCGTCAACTGTCGGTGCCTTCTCGTGGGTGTGGCACGAATTGGACGGTGACGTTCCAGCCGTGGGTACGACGGTGTCGGGGCGAGTGGACGCCGAACGTCGCTTCCAACTGATGCGAACGCACACCGCGATGCACATTTTGTGTGGGGTGATCTGGAACGAATGGAAGGTTCCGGTGACCGGCGGGAACATGGAACCACTCAGCGCGCGTATGGACTTCGAGTTCGACCCGATACCAGAGGGATTCGCACAGCGCATCGAAGAACTCGTCAACGCCGAGATCGCATCCGATCGCCCCATCCGCGTGGAGTTCTTGCCCCGCGACACGGCTCTGCAGGATGCCGATCTGATTCGCACCAAGGTGAGCCTCATCCCGGAGTCGGTGCCCGAGATCAGGGTGGTCGACATCGTCGGTCTCGACAAGCAGGCCGACGGTGGAACACATGTTCATTCCACGAAACACGTCGGTCGGGTGAAGGTCGTCAAGGTGGAGAACAAAGGCAAGGGCAACAAGCGGGTCCGTGTCGAGATCGTCGACGCCTGATCGCGGTCGTCCAGGTAGTTGGGATTGACCTAGGGTTCGCCTGTGGCTGACGGGGGAGTGAACCACCAGAAGGGATCGGCGCGTGCTCCGGGCCCGACTCTTCACGAGCAGTTGTTGGCCGACCCGACCCGGCCTCCGTGGCCGTTGCTCGTGGAGGCACCGGCGTATCTCGGGGATGCCGACATCCCCTACTCGGTGTACACATCGGAGGAGTACTTCCGGGCCGAGTTCGATCACATGTGGTCGAAGACGTGGCAGTGGGCGTGTCACGTCGACCACATTCCCGAGACCGGCGACTATTACGTCTACGACGTGGGTCCGCACTCGGCGCTCATCGTTCGGGGTGAAGACGGAGCGATCAACGCCTTCTACAACGCGTGCATGCATCGTGGAACGCAGCTGCGTCCGCCGGGATCGTGCGGCTTTGCCAACCAAATGAAGTGTCCGTTCCACGGTTGGACATGGTCACTCGACGGAGAACTCATCGACCTGCCCGATCGTTGGGACTTTCCGCACGTCGGCGACGACACGCATCGTCTGCCTCGCCTTCCCGTGGAAGTGTTTTCCGGCTTCGTCTGGATCAACTTCGACCCCGATGCCGAACCACTTTCGACGTACGTCGGAGTATTGGCTGATCACTTCACCGAGTTCGGCTTCGAAGATCGCTACATCGAGACTCATGTACGCAAGAAGTTGCCGTGCAACTGGAAGGCCGCAATCGAAGCCTTTCTCGAGGCCTATCACGTGCGTGAGACTCACGCCTCGGGTCAATTGGGCGACGAGGTGACCACGCAGTACGACGTGTTTCCTCCGAACGTGAGCCGTTTCATCCACACGATCGCGCTCGATTCGCCGCAACGACTCTCGCCGCGAACGGAAGAAGAGATCTTCGCGAACATGTTGCGCGGTGTGCCCGCCGAGTCGCGACCGAGATTGCCCGAGGGGATGCGGGCCCGTGATGCATGGGCAAAAATCGTGCAGCGCGACATGAGTGCGCGGTACGGCCACGACTTCACCCATCTGAGCGAGTCGATCACTCTCGACTCGATCGAGTACTTCGTGTTCCCCAACGCGTTCTTCTTCCCTGGACTCTCGTTGCCGATGGTGTACCGGTTCCGACCCGATGCCGATGACATCGACGTCAGCTGGTTCGACTTGTTGATCCTGCGGCCTCGTCCGGCCCGCGGTGAGGTGCCGCCTCCGCCCGAGGTGATCGAACTCGACGTGGACGACAGTTACACCCTGGCGTCGGGCCTCGGCCCGTTGGGCCGTGTGTACGACCAGGACACGTCGAACATGAAGGCGCAGACTCGTGGTTTCCGGTCGAGCCGAAAGAGGGGCCAGACCCTCGGCAACTACCAAGAGGTACGAGCTCGGCACCTGCAGCAACGTGTTCGTGATCATCTGCGCGCCGGTGGCTTCACCGCCGACCCCACATGAACGACCTCGACCTGGGCGATCTGACCGATCTCCGTGACGGTGCGATGCGAGTGTTCGCCGACGTTGGTGAGCACGGTGTGGTGGTGTGTCGGGTCAATGGTCAATTGCACGCATTCGACGACAACTGCTCTCACCGCGATGCACGACTCTCCGAAGGACGCTTGAGGGGCACGACCATCACGTGCCCGGTTCACGGGGCGCAATTCGACGTTCGAACGGGCGAGCATCGTTGTGCGCCGGCCACGTCCCCCATCGTGGTGCGGGTGGTTCGTGAAGAAGGTGGCCGGGCCGTCTTGGCCGACTAGGGTCGAGGGCCCTGTCCAGAGCGGGCGACCGCTGATTCAAGGAGTTGGTCGATGGATCCTGTGCCACTGCGGCGAGTACTCGTCCTCGGTTTCGGGGCGGTAGGCCAATGCACCGTGCCCCTTTTGCTCCGAGATCGTGGCTTCAAGCCTTCGCAGATCTCGGTGCTCGAGTTCGAACCCAATCGGTCTCGTCTCGGTTCGTTGATCGACTCGGGAATCTCGTACGAGAACCTCCGGATCACCCGCGAGAATCTCGATGCCGAACTGGCTCGTCGAGTCGGCCCAGGCGACATCTTGCTGAACCTGGCGTGGAACATCGATGCGTGCACGATCGTCGACTGGTGCCATCGACACGGCGTTCACTACCTCGACACATCGGTCGAAGAGTGGAATCCGTACGACAATGTCGACTCCATCGATCCCCGCGATCGAACCCTGTACGTCCGACACATGAAGTTGCGGGCGATGCAGAAGAGCTGGACCAGACCCGGTCCGAGCAGCGTCGTGGAGCACGGGGCGAATCCAGGTCTGGTGAGCCATTTTGCGAAGCAGGCGCTGTGGGAGATCGGCCAGCGGATGATCGGTGACGGTCTGGGTGACCGTTCGGCGATTCAGAGCGCCATCGACACCGAGGATTTTCCCGCGCTGTGCCGTCTCACGTCGACCAAGGTCATTCACATCTCCGAGCGCGACACTCAGGTGAGCATCACACCGAAGAAGCCGAACGAATTCGTCAACACGTGGTCCATCGAAGGTCTCTACGAAGAAGGGATCGCTCCGGCCGAGATCGGCTGGGGGACTCACGAGCGCAAGCTTCCGATCGACGCGTACGAGCACGTGGGTGACGGACCGCGAAATCAGATCTGTTTGGCTCGCTCCGGTATCGAGACTCGTGTGCGCTCGTGGGTTCCCAACGGGGGCCCCATCATCGGAATGGTGATCCGCCATGGTGAAGCGTTCACGATGTCGGAACACTTGTCGTCTTTCGACGATGATGGCAATCTTCTTCACCGACCCACCGTCCATTACGCCTATTGCCCGACCGACGCGGCGATCGCGAGCGTGCACGAGTTGCTCGGTCGTCAGTGGGTCGTGCAGGACGAGCGCCGAGTGATGAACGACGACATCACGCACGGAGAAGACGAGTTGGGCGTGCTCCTCATGGGACACCCGTACGGAGCGTGGTGGACCGGAACTCAACTCTCGATCGACGAGGCGCGCCGTCACGTGTCGGGGCAGAACGCGACCACGCTTCAGGTGGCAGCGTCGATCATGGGTGCGATCGAGTGGATGGTCACCGATCCCGAGCGTGGACTCTGTGTTCCCGATCAGTTGCCCTGGCGACAGGTGCTCGACGTCGCTCGGCCCTATCTCGGGACCATTTGGTCTGGTGCATCGTCGTGGAATCCCGTGGCGAACGGGCGAGACGTTTTCTCGCGGTGGCGAACCGCTCCTCACGGTGCTGATGTCAGCGACCCGTGGCAATTCGGAAACTTCCTGCTTTCCTGATCGGGTGGACGAGTATTCGCAGAGGCTGTTCGACGCGCTGAACGGTTCGCTCGAGCTGTGGTTGCGACGTTCGTTCGATCGAGTCGTCGACGACCAGAACGTGCCGGTACGTGTCGATCGGGGTCGACGCGATGAAGTGATCGGTGACGCGGCTCGCGCGGCTCTCGATCGATTGCGTCAATTGTTCGAGACCGATGTCCTCGAGCAGAGACACAATCCGTTGCAGATCATTCGTTCGGCGACCGATCCGGTCACCGCCGAATTGCGCGACCTCGGAGCACGACCAGTCGAGCGTGACGAGTTCCAGCAGCGTTCTTTCCCCGATGATGCTTTCGGGCTGTGCCCGGCCACCTGGGTCGATATCGACGAATCTCTCGCCGAAGTGGGTCTCGAGTGGGGAGCCTGGAAGGCGGCCACCGTGATCTCCCGCCGACGCGATCGAATGTGACCGATGTGACCGTTACCGGGTGATCGTGACGGATGACGCCGAGCCCGACATCCCGTTAATCCCGTGGTGCTAGTTCGATTGTGAAGTGCCCTGTCAGCGCCTCATCTCCCGAGTTGTCATCGCGTTGAGCGCGGTGCTGCTCGCGTCGGCCTGCGAGACGCGGAATCCGTCGGCCGACGAGCGGCTGGAAACGTGGATGACCGAGGTCGGCTCACCAGTGCAGACCCTCGCGTACGGTCCCGACGACGAACAAGTTCTCGATGTGTACACGCCGGCTGGTTGGTCGCCCAATGATCGGCGTCCCGTGATCGTTCACGTGCACGGCGGCGGTTGGCACGGTGGGTCCCGTCGCGACGCGGCCTACTTGGCGCAGGCTCAGGTTCGCCGTGGCTGGGTGTTCGTGTCGGTCGACTACCGACTCACTCCGGGCGTGCTCTTTCCCGAACCGATCCGTGACGTCGATCGTGCGGTGCGATTCGTTCGGTCTCAAGCCTCGTCGTTGGGCATCGACCCGGGTCGTCTCGTGATGTCGGGTCATTCCGCTGGCGGTCATCTTGCCGCCGCAGTTGCCCTCGGCGACATGCGACCTCTCCTGGTCGATCCGACGCTGCCGCCCGAACTTCGGGCGCAGTCGTCACGGCCCGATGCGGTGGTGACGATTGGTGCGATTCTCGACGTGGCGGCTTTCAGTGACGATCCGTGGTGGGCCTCGGGATGGATCGTCAACATGTTGTACGGATGTGATTCCCCCGATCCGTTCGTGCTCGCGTGCTCGGTTCCGCAGATGCGTCGGGGTTCAGTTCTCGAATGGCTGGACGCGCGTGATCCGGCGGTCTACGCCATTCATGGCGCCGATGACGACGTCGTATTGGTGGAACAGGCGTGGCTCCTGCGTGCGAGGGCTGATGCGGTCGGACTCGATCGGGTGAGCCTCGACATCGTCGACTCCGGCCCGGCCCGTTATCGCCTTCACGACCCCGACTTCGGCGCCAATCTGCGCGAGCTCGAGGCGTTTCTCGATCAAGTGACTGCCTGAAGTGTTTCGCCGGTGTGAATTCACGCCGGATCTCGTCGATCCCGTGGCGTGACCAGCACGGTGGACGGAAAGAATGAGCGCATGGCCCGACGCGCCGTTCTCGAAGATCCGTCGTTGCGAGGAACTCGCTTCACGCGCGAACTCTGCCGAGTGACCGATGCCTGGCTGGTCGACCTGTGGTCGTCGGCCGTGGACGATCAGACGTTGTCGAAGCGTTGCGCTCTCGTCGCCCTCGGTGGATACGGACGCGGTGAACTCGCACCGTTCAGTGATCTCGATGTCGTATTGCTGCACGACGGAGTGAAGAACATCGACGAGATCGCTTCCAAGATCTGGTATCCGATCTGGGATGCGGGCGTGAAGCTCGGGCATTCGGTGGGAACCGTGAAGCAAGTGTTGGAGGTCGCGAAGTCGGAACTCGACACGGCGACCGCGTTGTTGTCCTCGCGCCACATCGCGGGCGACGAGGAACTCACACGAGAACTGCTGGATGCGGCGACACGTGTTTGGAAGGCGTCAAAGGATCGCCTGCCCGAATTGATGAAGCGAGTTCGTTCTCGGCAGGCCGAGAACGGCGAGGTTGCATTTCTGCTCGAACCCAACGTGAAAGAGGGTTACGGCGGCCTTCGCGACATTCATGCGCTGGTGTGGGCCGAAGCGGCGGGTGTGGAGATCTCTCGTTCTGATCGGGCGTCTCTCGACGCTGGTCGCGATGTCTTGATGTCGATTCGTGTGGCGTTGCACCGTCACGCCGGTCGTGCGGTGGAGGTTCTCCATCTCGAAGATCAAGATGCGGTGGCCGCGGCCTGCGGATATCCGAACGCCGATGCTCTGGCCGCTGCTCTGTCGAACGCCGGTCGTTCGGTGTCGTGGGTGGGTGACGAGGTCTGGGCACGCGTGTCGGCCTCAGGCGCGAAACCCGAACCTGACCGTCTCCTTGCGCCGGGTGTGATCCTGCGTCAGGGCGAGGTTCACCTGGCCGATGATGTCGACCCGGCATCCGACCCGTCGTTGTTGCTTCGTGTCGCGGCATCGGCGGCTCGCCAACGCACGCGCATCGACCGCCCGACTCTCGATCGTCTGGCCCAGTCGAGTCCGGCCATGACCACACCGTGGCCAGCCGGTGCCGTCGACGATCTCGTCGGCTTGTTGCTCACTGGCCACGACGCGATTCCGGTACTCGAATCGCTCGACCAACGCGGGTTGTGGGTGAAGATCCTTCCGGAGTGGGCGCCCAATCGCAGCCGTCCGCAGCGCAACGCGTATCACCGCTTCACCGTCGACCGGCACTTGTGGGAGGCCACGGCTAACGCAAGCGACCTCGCACATCGTGTGTCGCGCCCCGACTTATTGGTGCTCGGTGCTCTGTTCCACGACATCGGCAAGGGTTATCCCGGAGATCACACCGATGTCGGGGTCGAACTCGTTGCGCGCATCGGTCCGCGGATCGGTCTGTCGCCCGATGACGTCGTGATCGTTCAGACGATGGTTCAGCATCACCTCACGCTCGCCGACGCCGCCACTCGACGCGACCTCGGTGATCCGGCCACGGCAAAGTTCGTTGCGGACGCCGTGAAGTCGCCGTTGGTACTCGACCTATTGCACGCGCTCACCGAGGCCGACAGCCTGGCCACTGGCACATCGGCGTGGGGATCGTGGAAAGCCGAGTTGGTCTCCGAGCTCGTGAGCCGGACTCACGCTGTTCTTGGTGGCGGTGCGGTGGACGACGTGCAATGGCGTCTGTTCCCTGACGCCGACGTCTTGGCGCTGATGGCCACCGGCGAGATCCGAGTGGCCACATCGGCCGATGCGGTCACCTTGGTCTCGCCTGACCGACCCGGAACTTTCAGTCGAGTCGCCGGTGTCATGGCCCTGCACGGCCTGGCTGTTCTCGGTGCGCAGGCCCACTCCGACGAACAGGGCATGGCGGCATCACGCTTCACGGTTCAGATCCCGTCGCATGGCCCGATCGAGTGGGACCCGATCGTGAAGAATCTCGAGCGTGCTCTGCGCGGTGAGCTAGCGATCGAAGCGCGGCTCGCTGAACGTGCGCTCACGTACAAGCGTCGTCGTCGCTCAGCCGGGGCTCTGGCGTCACCGCGAGTCACGTTCTTCGACGAAGCGTCGTCGAACGCGACCGTGATCGAAGTGCGAGCACCCGACGAACTCGGGGTGCTTCATCGCATCACGAAGGCCATGGCCGAGGTGGGCTTGGACATTCGCCACGCAACGGTGCAGACCATTGGCGACGAAGTGGTCGACTCGTTCTACGTGCGCACGGCGTCGGGAACGAAGCTTGTGGACGCCTTCCACCGATCCGAGGTCGAGCGGGCGATTCTGTACACCGTGACGCCCTCGCCCACGCGCTGAACCAGTAGTACCGTGTCGGTATGTCCGACGCGATGCCCACCGACTTCACGCGTGATCTGGTGCGTTGGAGCGAAACATTGGCCGGGATCGCGCGCACCGGCATGGGCTTCACGCAGAACCTGTACGAACGCGAGCGTTACGAAGAAGTTCTCCATGTTGCCGCCGACATCAAGGCCGCCGCCGACGAGGCTCTCGAAGTTCGGCGCGAACAGGATCACTTCGTTCAGGAATGGATGGAGTCGATTGGCGAAGGGGTTCCTGGTTACGTCACCCCGAAAGTGGCCATCGGAGCGATCGTCGGGAACGACGATGGTGAGATCTTGTTGGTGCGGCGCCCTGACTCGGGAGTGTGGTTGTATCCCACTGGTTGGGCCGACGTGGGTTACTCACCCTCTGAAGTCGCCATCAAGGAAGTACACGAAGAAACCGGTATCGAATGCGAGCCGGTGCAATTGCTCGGCGTCGTCGACGGCCAGCGCATGGGCTTCAGCCGATTTGGCATGTACATGCTCCTGTTCCATTGTCGTGCGGTGGGCGGCGACCTCCAAGGTCACCCTCTCGAGACGAGTGGCATCGGCTGGTTCGGTCGCGATGGGTTGCCCGAACCGACCGCAGGTGCTCAGTGGTGGGGCCCGATGGCTTTCGCCGCTATTGCTGGAAGCAGTGGACCGGCGACGTTCGATCCGCCACGTTCGCCGGTGTGGCGCAGCGGCGAACAGTGACGCTGCGCGTGACTCAGTCGTCGCGCTGACTGCGCAAGAACTGCTCGACTTCGGCCATCAGCGCGTCGCTGTCGACTGGGCCGTCAGGTAGGGGAGTGTCGTCGCGCGGACGATCGTCGGGTGGAAGCGACGAATCACCGTCGTCCTCGTCGATCAAGAGTTCGATGTCGTCGTCATCGTCGTCGAATTCGTACTCGTCGTCATCGTCGTCGCCCATCGCTTCGATGCGCTCGAGATAACGCGTGAGCGACGGGTCGTTGGCAATGAGTTGATCGACTTGTGCGTCGTACGCCTCGACCGACTCGACGAGTGACACCGTGGGCAGGTCGACGTCGAGAATTTCGCTGAGTCGTTCGACGAGAGCGAGGGCGGCCTTGGGTGAGGCGATCTGTGCGGCGTAGGCCGGTACGGCCCCCCACAGCGAGATGCTCGACATGCTCGCGCGATGACAGGAGTCGCTCAACACGCCGACGATGCCGGTTGGTCCTTCGTACTGACTGCGACGCAGATCGTGGCGATCGATCGCGGCTTGATCGGCCGCGGTACCCAGGACCTGCGTGGGGCGACGATGCGGAACGTCGGCCAAGAGCGCACCGAGCGACACGATCGTGCTCACTTTGTATGTCTGTGCCACACCGACGATCTGCTTGCAGAACAACTTCCACTGGAGTGCGGGCTCGGGGCCCAGGACGAGAATGATGTCGCGATCGCCAGCGTCGGCGGTCCACATGCTGACTGTCGGCCACACGATCTGACGGTTGCCACCGTCGTTCAGGCGCACGTGTGGACGGATGGTGGCGAAGTCGGTGAACTCTTCGGGATCGATCTCGGCCAACGGTGTGGCGTTCATCGATTCGACGAGATGCTTCACGGCTGAACTGGCTGCATCAGCAGCATCGTTCCATCCGGTGAAGGCCGCGACCATGTACGGGCGACGCAGTTCCGGTCGACGAATCCACCGGACGTGCTCGAGCTCGGCCATTGGACCGAGGCTACTCGTCAGAGTTGCGGACGGACGAGGAACGCTCCGAATCCACCGGCGTCGAGGACGTCGTCGAGGAGGTTGCTCTCGTACACCTCGTTCGGGCCCTGCATCAGATCGTTTTCGGTGGCACCTTGCGCGGTTGTGACGAGCGTCCAGGCCTGACGCTTGTAGGTGAGATTCTTCGGGTGGAGACGGTGAGCCTCGCGCCACCACGAGATGGCGGCGTCGTGGCCGACCGTACGACGCAAGTACTCGCCGAGTTGGAAGCATGCGGCCGCACGAGCCTCGTCGTCGCCGTGGGGTTGGCTCCGCTCGATCACCTCGTCGGGAGTGAGCGCGTACTGGCTCTTGGCTCCGTTGTCGACCCAGTCGAGGATTGCGGCGCGATACGCATCGGCGTCATCAGGGATGGCCTTCACCGCGCGGTACATCGCGTCGAGTCGCTCGGGGAGTCCGGGCGGAACCTCCATGTCGCGCAACGGACTGCGTTCGATGGAGGCCGACTCGGCCGGTCGTACGAGGTTGCCGCTCTCGTCGATCCAGACGGCCATCGGAATGTTGGTGAATCCGAAGAGAGAACCAGTGGCATGAGTGGTGTCGACGACACACGGATGCGTGGGCTTTCCGGCTTCCGACCACGGACGAGCATGATCGGGTTCGATGTCGAGCGCAACAGTGACGACGACGGCGTTCTTGCTTTCGATTTCGGTGTGGAGCGCCTGCCACCCGGGCAGGCTGGTGCGGCAACCTCAATAACTGGACCACGCGACGAAGACGATCTTCTTGCCGCGCAGTGACGAGAGTTTGAAGTTGTTGCCGGAGAAATCGATGAGATCGGGATCGGCCGCGACAGCAGTGGTGAGTGCGCGTCCGCCCAGTGTGGCGGGACCAAGCGACCACACGCCGTGACCCTCGTCGTGAACAAGAGGCATACCAAGTCGGTCGGCGGCGATCTTCACGTCGACGCTGTCGCCGTCGAGAGCACCGGGTGCGGGAACGCACACTTCTCCGCGGCAGAGACCTTCGGGCTTGGGATCCCAACCGGTTTCGCGCGCGAAGTCGGCGCGAGAGGTGGTGAGCGACGTGAGGATCATGTGGTCAGTCTGACAGGTTCAGCAGGTCAGCGTCGCTTCGCAGCCTCGGCCAATTCGTGCGGGCCTGAGGCGGGGTACCCCTTCATCTGCTGAACCGCGCGGCTCCAGGGCCCGAGGATGTCGATCAACTGATCGAAGTCGGAGCCGATGGCCGTGAGGGCCGTGCGCATCTGGTCATCGGTGCTCACTTCCACCTGTTCGCGCAGGGCGCGTCCGGCCGGAGTGAAGTCGCCGTTGGCCAGCAGGCCCCGGGATTCGAGTCGATCGATCGCGCGCGTGTAATCGTCTTCGCTCCAACCGCGGGTGCGGCTGTACGACTTGAGGGGCAGGCCCCAGTAGAGCTCGGTGAGAAGTCCGATCTCGGTGGCGTCGAGGCCGGCGGCGATCCACGCGGCGGTGTGTGAGTCGCCACGGAATTCGCGCAACATGTCGCCGAAGTGCCAACACGCGCCGAGATCGGTGGACGGAATCGACTGGCTGAGCGTGCCGGCGAAGAGAGGGCGACCTTCGGGACGAAGCACGTCGACGGCCCGTTGAAGAATCGCGCGCGCTTTGGCGACACCACCGGGCTTGGCACCAAGGATGCGCTCGAGCTGTGCGATGGCGCCGTCGCGACGCGCACCGCAGATGGTCGCGGCATCGGTGATCTTCCACCCGGCTTGTACCGACGGAACGACGACGGCCGGATTGAAGACGGCGAAGGCGGCAGCCACGAGTTCACCCGGAACCTGGCCCATGAGTGATCCGCGGCTCGTGAAGTAGGCAACACCTTCGGGGAGCGCGACGCCGTTCATCTCGCCGGGGCTCGGTTGAAAGCCGAGTGCGACGTAGTTGGCGTGGCACTCGGGTGAGAAGTACACCTGACCGATGACGGGTTCGAGTGCGGCACCGAGCGCGCGACCTTTGGCCGAGAGTTCCTGTTGATCCATGGGCGAAGGGTACGGGACGTGCGACCTACACTTCGGATCGAGGAACCAATCGATGCCTGCTGATGTCTCCGTGTGCCGTGAAGTGACCGATGAGGTGGTGCAGGCGTTCGGCGTTCTGATCCCGCAGTTGTCGCGGTCGAATCCCGCCCCCACGCGAGCCGAGTTGGAGGCGCTGGTGGCGTCGGAGGCGTCCACTTTGTTCGTGGCTCGGGTGGATGGACGGATCGCGGGGTCGCTCACGCTGGCGATGTTCCGAATTCCGACGGGTGTGCGCGCGTGGATCGAGGACGTGGTGGTGGACGAGTCGGCCCGTGGGCATGGTGTCGGGGAGGCGCTCAATCGAGCCGCGCTCGATCATGCGCGAGCGAACGGTGCGATCACAGTCGATCTGACGTCGCGGCCGTCGCGCGAGGCGGCGAATCGTCTGTACAAGCGGATGGGGTTCGAACAACGCGACACCAACGTCTACCGCTACACCCTCTGAGTGTCGATGGTTCCGTCGCTGTTTCTGGCGCCAAAAGCGTCTCGTGTTTCGCACCGATTCGCCATCGGTTTGGTTCTCCTGTCGGTGTGTTCTGTGTGGGCATCTTCGGTTGGAGCCTCTGTGCCGCCGTCATCAGAGGCACCGCCTCCGGTCGATCCGATCCGCGATGCTCCAGTCGTGACGTGGCCCGGGCCCGGACAGGTTGCGTTGACGTTCGATGATGGGCCGCATCCGACGACGACCAACTTGGTACTCGACATACTCGATCGAGAACAGGTGCCCGGAACCTTCTTCGTGATCTGTCGCTTGATCTCGAAGAACCAGAGTGTCGTGTCACGGACGTCTGCGAGAGGACACAGCGTTCAGAACCACACGATGAACCACCCGTATCTCGTTCGCATCAAGAGCGACCGGGTGCTAGCGGAGTTGTCGTCGTGCTCGAATGCGATTGAAGCCGCCACGGGTCGGAAACCGACAACGTTCCGACCGCCGTATGGTTCGCACAACGATCGTGTGAACGCGGTTGCTTCATCACTCGGGCTTCAGCGTGTGATGTGGAATGCAACGGCTCCGATCGACGAGACGAATCCGAAGGAGATTGCTCGTCGCATACTCGGACAGATCCGCTCGGCTGAAGAGGACCAACGGGGACTCGTGATCCTCCTCCACGACGGCAGTGGATCGCGTGCTGCTCAGGTGGCGGCGCTCGGACCCATCATCCAACGCCTCAAGACGGGTGGTTGGCAATTCGTGAGGATTGGCTGACCGACGCCACCAGAAGCACGGAGTGATCAGTCGGAGAGGATGCCGGCTGAGACCGATTCGATCGTGTCGACTTCGTCGAGTTCGAGGAGCATGCCGTCGACCTCGGCCTCGAGAGTCTCCACTTCGTGCGAAATGTCGGTCCGAATCTTCGCTTCGTCATCCTCGGAGCACGCGGTCAATCCCACGATCGAAGTGGCGACAGCGAGAATCGCGAACCGTCGAATGTTGATCTTCATGTGTCTCCTTCAACTCTCTCGAATGTCTCGACGCAGATCGGCGAGGGCCGCGCGAACTTCCACGACTACCGCTCTCAATTCGGCGAGGTCGGTCGCTGCCAGTAGTTCGTTCCGCAGTCCGGTGAGGTCTTCTCGCCACGCCTCGGAGTCGATCCGTCCCGCCAACTCGGGTAGGCGGGCGATGATTCCCTCGAGACGCGTGTGCACTCGTTCCTGAACGAGACGAAGCATTTCCTCGCGATAGCGATCGACGATCTGGCGGATCTGCTCGCGAGCACCGTCGTCGTCACTCGACTGGATCAGCCGGTCGAAGTCCTGAACACGGAGACGGAGTTGGTCGCGCACTTGATCGCGAAGGGGGCTCTCGGCGATGGTTCTGCCCAGAAGTGCTCCGAGTGCGCCGAGACTCGGCGGCGAGGCGACCGCGGACTCCTTCAGGATCTCGATCCGATCGAGGATCCGTTCCTTCACGGCATCGGGAGCGCCCGACGTGTTGATTCGCTCGACGACCACGTCGAAGCCGGGCGGATAGCCGGGCGTCGATCCGCCGGTGGGGCCGGTTGCGATCGGGCTCGAGGCGATCACCGACGGGTCGGTGGTCTCGGTGGTCGAATCAGGGGAATCCGAAGTGTCGGATCCCATGGTGGAACCGGTGCGATTGGTCGAGCCAGGGGACGAGTCGTCGCCGCCCGAAGCCAACGCGTTGCTGCTGACTGTCGCGAGTGCTGTCAGCAGACAGCCGACCACGAGACCGACCAGGACTGCCTTCTTCTTCGTGTTCATGCCGACAACGCTGGCGACGACGAGAGGTGATCGTGCGCCGAAGTTGTCCCGACTCCGACTGATCAACGAATGAATGATCGATGTACTCGTGGTGCTGGTGCCGAAACGGTGGCGGATCAGCACCAAAGAAGTGCCGGGTAGAGGCTCAGGTGCCGCAGAAGGTGGCGTAACCCTCGGTGTAATCCACCGGCGCCGGTTCTGCGTATCGGGTCATCCGCTCATCACCCTCGAACCGCTCCGTGTATGGATCGGCCAACACCTCGAGCAACGTCGCCATCACCGACAGATCACCTTGTGTCGCCGCCGCCAAGGCTTCTTCGACGAGATGGTTGCGCGGTACGTACACCGGATTGACCTTCTCCATCCGCGCAGCAACCGCGGTTGTGTCTCCGCTCAATCGAGCTCGCCAACGAGGCATCCACGCGAGCAGGCCCATTCGATCGGGGAACAGTGTGTCGAGTTGCGACGAATCGCCACGCAGCGAGCGCGACAGGGCTCGGAAGAACGACGTGAAGTCGACACGCGCGGAATGAAGGAGCGCCAACAGGTCGTTGACGATCTCGACGTCCCCCTCGTGCGCACCGTCGAGCCCGAGCTTCGTGCGCATGCCCGCGAGCCAGTAGCCGTGGAAGCGTTCGTTGAACGACACCAGGACGTCGGTGGCCTTCCTCACCGCCTCGTCGGTGTCGTCGTCGAACAGGTACACGATCGCTTCGGCCAGACGGGCCAGGTTCCACTGCCCGATCATCGGCTGGTTGCCGTACGCGTACCGACCCTGATGATCGATGGAGGAGAACACCGTCTCAGGATTGAAGGCGTCCATGAAGGCGCACGGCCCGTA
>CAZELU010000023.1:0-9839 GCA_964513215.1 uncultured Bifidobacterium sp. | reverse complement strand
GTGGTCGGCACACCGAGAGCGTGCATGGCCTCGCCCATGATGAATTCGCGCAACATCGGACCGATCGCGGCCTTGCCGTCGCCGCCACGCGCGAAAGGTGTACGTCCCGAACCCTTCAGGTGGATGTCGCGCCGCCGACCGTGAACGTCGATCACCTCTCCGAGGAGCAGTGCGCGTCCGTCTCCGAGGCGCGGCGAGAAGCCGCCGAACTGGTGACCGCTGTAGGCCTGGGCGATCGGTTCGGCCCCCTCGGGCACCACGTTTCCGACGAGCACTGCGACACCCTCGGGAGATCGCAGGAACGAAGGATCGAGACCGAGTTCGTCGGCCAGCTCGTCGTTGAATGCGAGCAATCGCGGCTCGGCCACGACATTGGCCCGCCACGGTTCGTACAACCCGGCCAACTCGCGAACGTAGGTGTTGTCGAACGCGAAGTGCGACCGCTCGACCGTCGTCATGAAATCAGGCTACGGCGAGCCTTGGTGGAGCGCGTTACCGACGACGAGCGACCGAGTGACAGAATCGACCTCGTTATCGGCGCATCCGGCGCGGGGGGTTCTCATGCTGTTCAACGTTCGCAAGATCGTCACCGTGGTGGAGGAGATCCACCACGATCTCGGGCCGGCACCCGAACGCCCGGCCGTGAAAGGTGCGGTGGCAGCCGTCGTCACCAATCCGTACGTGGGCCGTTTCGTCGCCGATCTCTCACCCGCTGCCGACGAACTCCGCGCGCTCGGCGAGCGGCTCGGCAACATCTTGATCGGCCATCTCGGCGGCGACCCGTCGGTGATCGACGGCTACGGCAAAGGGACCATCGTGGGCTCGGCCGGTGAGATCGAACACGGCGCGATGTGGCACATCCCAGGTGGTGGTGGCATGCGGGCCGCACTTGGCAAGGGCACGGCGATCGTTCCGTCCACCAAGAAAGTGGCCGGTGTAGGTGCCCGTCTCGACGTGCCGATCACGCATCTCGAATGGAGTTATGTGGGCAGTCATTACGACGCGATCGAAGTCGGCGTACCCGACGGACCCAAGCCCGACGAAATGGTGGTCATTCTCGCCATGGCCATCGGTGGTCGCGTGCACGCTCGTCTGGCCGGTGGCTTCACACTCGCCGACCGTGGCCAACCCGGAGTCCCGGCATGAGCCGCTCGGTTGCCGTGATCGGAATCGGTCGGATGGGATGGCACATGGCCGCGCATCTCGTGGGCAAAGGCCATCACGTCGCGGTGTGCGATGCCGTCCCCGGGACGGCCGATCGCTTCGCAACCGAAGTCGGAGGTCGAGCGGCTTCGTCCCCGACCGATGCGATTCGTGATGCCGAGATCGTCATCACGTCGCTGCCAGCCGATCGCGAATTGCTCGCGGTCGCCGATGACATCGTGTCGGCCATGACCGCGGGGCGTGTGTGGGTCGACCACTCCACCACCTCGGCGCAAGCCGCTCGCACAGTTGCATCGCGTGTTGCCACGACCGGCGGATCGTTCCTCGACGCACCGGTGTCGGGTGGCGTGGACGGAGCGCGCAAGGGAACGCTCACCGTGATGGCGGGTGGAGACCAGCGAGCCTTCGATGACGTCGAACCCGTGATCGCGGCGTACGCGGCTCGCATCACGTTGATGGGCGATTCGGGCGCCGGCCAGATCACGAAGATGACCAATCAGATCTGTGTGGTGGGGCTGTGCCAAGCACTCGCCGAAGGTCTCGACTTCGCCGAGAGCGCCGGTCTCGACGTGACGAAGGTGATCCACGTGATGCTGCAGGGGTCATCGGCATCGTGGCAGATGGCCAACCGGGCGGAGAAGATGCTCGCTGGTGAGTACGACTACGGGTTCTCCACCACGCTCATGCGCAAGGACATCGGTCTCGTGCTCGAAGAGGCCGAAGCCATGAACATTCCTTTGCCCGTGACCGCGATGGTGGGTCAGATGCTCGCCGAAGTGACCGCGATGGGCGGTGCGCAATGGGACTGGTGCAGCCTGATGGAGCGTCAGCGCCGCCGACGCACCTGACCGTCAGTCGACGACGTAACTGGTCATCGAGAGCGAACCCATCGAGCAACCTTCCACCAATGTGGAGGCACCGCGACCTGATGCCGCTGCAGCGCCGGCGATGTACAGCAGCGGGATGAAGTGGTCGGGAGTGGGCACTGCCAGCGAATACGCGCCGTGCGTGACGATGTTGGTGATCGACGCCGGATCGGTGGTCATGATCGATCGTGCAGCGTCGTCGAACTCGTGAGCCCAGTCTTCGCCGGAATCAGGTCGGTTCCAGGCCAGCCGTCCGAGGTTGTGCACCACGTTGCCGCTGCCGAGAACGAGGATGTTCGCATCTTGTAGCGCTGCGAGGCTCGCACCGAGTGCTACGTGATCGGTGAACGACTTGGTGGCGTCAATCGACAACTGCAGCACCGGCACCTCGGCGGCTGGGAACATGTGTGCGAGCACCGACCAGGTGCCGTGGTCGATCCCCCAACTGTCGGTGTCGAGTCCGACCCACACGGGGGCGAGAGCGTCCACCACTTCGCGGGCGACCTCGTTGGAGCCCGGACACGGGTAATCGAACGCGAACAATTCGTCGGGGAAGCCGTAGAAGTCGTGGATGGTGCGCGGTGTCTGCATCGCGGTGACGGCGGTCGCGTTGATATACCAGTGAGCCGACACGGTGACGATGGCGCGCGGCATGGGCAGCGTGGCCGCGAACTCGCGCCAACGATTGGTGAATCGGTTCGACTCGAGTGCGTTCATGGGGCTGCCATGACCGATGAAGACGGCGGGTTGGCGGGTCATGTGGGTGAAACCTCGCGGGTGGCTCGAAGAATCAGCAAGGTGGACAGAGCGAAGAAGCCGGTGGACCACGCAGCGAACGAGCGCACCGTGCCGTCGAAGGTCGAGTTGGCCACGCCACCGAGCAACGCACCACCGGCCGTGGTGATGGTGGTGATGACCGACGATGCGGTACCGGCGATGTGTGGCAGAGGAGTCATGGCGGCGGTGTTCGCGAGAGGACCGAGGCCTTGGGCCACTGGGATCAGCAAGGCGAGAGCGATGGCGAAGATCCAGAAGTTCGGCTTACCGCCACCGGTGAACGAGACCAAGACGAACGCAATGGCCGCGACCGACCCGAAATGAACCGAACGACGTAGGTGGTGATACAGCCCGACGTTCTTCACACGTCGCGCGTTGTTGAGCGAATTCAATGCGAAGAACACTCCGAGTACGCCGAAGAAGAGTGGGAACAGATCGCCTCGCTCGTAGACGTCTTCCATGATCACTTCGGACGCCCCGAGGTACGCGGTGAGGATGGCGTAGGTGAACATGTTGGCGAACATGAACGACAGAGTCGTTCGATTGCGGAACACCTCACGGCTGGCCTCACCGACGGCTCGCCAGGTGAACGGACGTCGGCGTTCGACCGGAAGCGTCTCGGGAAGGCGCAACGCCCACACGGCCATGAGAACGGCGATCACGACCGGAGCGACGAACACCGATCGCCACGGGAAGATCTCGATGAGTCCGGCACCGATGGCCGGGGCGATGATCGGGACGATCAAGAACACCGCCATGATGAACGACATCAGTCGCGCCATCACGTCGCCCTCGAAGCGATCACGCACCATCGCATTGGTGAGCGTGCGCGGACCGGCGGCGCCGATTCCCCACACGAATCGGGCGGCGATGAGAAGTGGCCACGAACTCGCGAGAGCCGATAGCAATCCTCCGACGATGTAGAGGGCCAGGCTCGCGAACAACATCGGTCGACGGCCGAATCGATCGGACGCCGGTCCGAAGAGCCACGGGCCAACGGCGATGCCCAAGAAGAAAACGGTGATGACCCACGTGACGTGAGTCGAATCGGATGGCATCGAGAACGCTTGACGAACTTCGGGGAAAGCGGGCAGGACCAAGTCGATCGCGATGGCGATGAGCGCCATGAACACCGTCACTTGGGCCATGAACTCGCGCCGACCGGCTTCGCCGCGAAACAAATTGCGTGTTCCCAGCGATTCGGTCGAACTCACATCTCGACAGTAGACGGTGAGCGCACGAACCCAGTCGGTAGATTCACTTCTCTGTGTCGGAAGTCGTGAACGTTCGTGCCGAGGCGGCCAGGCGCCGCACCATCGCGATCATCAGCCACCCCGACGCCGGCAAGACCACGCTGACCGAGAAGTTCTTGCTCTACGCCGGCGCCATTCAAGAAGCCGGTGCGGTGCACGCGCGCGGTGATCGTCGTGGGGCGACCTCCGACTGGATGGAGCTCGAACGTCAACGTGGCATCTCCATTTCGTCGGCTGTGCTGCAGTTCCCCTATCGCGATCACGTGTTCAATCTGCTCGACACGCCGGGCCACCGCGACTTCTCCGAAGACACCTATCGCGTGCTTGCTGCCGTCGACGCGGTGATCATGGTGCTCGACACCGCCAAGGGCATCGAGTCGCAGACACTCAAGTTGTTCCAGGTGTGTCGCACCCGGCGACTGCCCGTGGTCACCTTCTTCAACAAGTACGACCGGGCCGGTCGCGACCCGCTCGAGTTGCTCGACGAGGTGGAAGAGCAAATCGGTCTTCGTCCCACGCCGGTCACCTGGCCGGTCGGCATCCCCGGCGACTTCCGCGGTGTGATCGATCGCCGTAACGGCGAATACATCCGCTTCACGCGCACGGCTCGCGGAGCGTCGTTGGCACCGGAGGAATTCGTGAGTCGCGAACAGGCCGCTGCGGAGGAAGGCGACGCCTGGAAGGTTGCACTCGATGGCTGTGGCCTTCTCGACGCCATCGGTGCCGACGTCGACGAACCGTCGTTCCTCGCGGGCGAGTCCACTCCGGTGTACGTGGGGTCGGCCCTCACCAACTTCGGTGTGCGCATGCTGCTCGACGCCGTGGTCGACTACGCGCCGCCACCCTCTCCGCGTCTCGATGTGAACGGGGAAGGTCGACCGATCGATGCACCGTTCGCGGCGTTCGTCTTCAAGGTTCAAGCCAACATGGATCCGAACCACCGCGACCGTTTGGCTTTCGCGCGTGTGTGCTCGGGCGAGTTCGAACGCTCGATGGATGTCACCAACACCCGCACCGGTAAGCCGGTAGGTACCAAGTACGCCACCACGGCATTCGGTGCCGAGCGCGAGACGATCGAGCGGGCCTATCCCGGAGACATCATCGGCCTCATCAACGCCGCCGGACTTCAGATCGGCGACACGCTGTTCGCCGGACCACGAGTGGAGTTTCCCGGTGTTCCGCGCTTCGAACCCGAGGTCTTCGCCACTGCACGTCCGATCGACACCGGCAAGTACAAGCAGTTCCGCAAGGGTTTGTCACAACTCGATGAAGAGGGTGTCGTGCAGGTGCTGCGTGACCCCGACATGGGTGACGCCGACCCCGTCCTCGCTGCGGTCGGTCAGTTGCAGTTCGAAGTGTTCGCGCACCGCCTCGAACACGAGTTCAACGCGCCGAGCCGCATCGAGCCGGCGGGCTACCAGGCCATTCGGCTCACCGACGAAGAGTCGGTCGAACGCTTGCGTCGCATCGGTGGAATTCGCATTCTCAAGCGCGGTGACGGCGAACTCGTCGCATTGTTCGAGAACAAGTACCGCCTGCAACGGCTCATGAGCGACGAGCCCGAACTCACGCTCAAACCAATTCTGGCTGGCGTCGAGAACTGACGTCAGCCGAGCCGGTCGAGAAATCGGCGCGCTGCTTCGGCCGATTCGATTCGCCACGCCGTGACGATGTCGTCATTGTCGATGGTCTTTTCGAGACCACGGATGATGCCGTCGACGATTCGCCGCTGCTCTTTCAGCATCGAGGCCTGCTGAACTCCAACCTGTTGGCCAATCTCGAGTTTGAGTAACAACTCACTGCGCAGATCACGAAGGTGTGGAACCGGCAGAGTGAGCCAAGCGTTGAGAGCGGCCCGCCCCGAGCGAGTGATGCGCAGCACGGTGCGCTGGCCACCGGCGATCCCGGGCTCTTCACCGCGAGTCTCGATGTATCCGCGCCCGATGAGTTGATCGATGGCGCGGTAGGTGAGGGGTCGTGACAACGACCAGATGCGACCCAGGTCTCCGGTGGGGGCCAAACGAGTGGCCACCGCGAAACCGTGGCTCGGTTTCTCGGCGATGACTCCGAGACAAGCCCACTCGCCGAGAAGAAGTTCGCTCGCGCTGCGTGAGGCTCGACTCACGACACGTCCCCGAGCAACTCGTGCACGTACGGCGTGGCCGGGTTGGCCGCGACGCTGTCGAATGATCCGCTCTGCACGATGCGGCCGTTCTCGATGATCATCATCCGATCGGCCAGAACCCGTGCGTCGCGAGGATCGTGAGTCACGAGGATGCGAGCGCTGTCGACATTGGCCAAGAGGTGTGACAGATCAGTGCGCACCGAGCGGCGAGTGGTCACATCGAGAGCAGCCAACGGCTCGTCGAGGAGCAGCAATCTCGGCGACACCGCCATGGCTCGGGCCAACGCCACCCGTTGCGCCTGGCCACCGCTGATCTGACCGGGCTTCTTCTCCGCGTGCTCACTCAGACCGACCCATTCGAGCAATTCACCAGCGCGAGCACGTGCCGATTCGCGAACTGTTCCGCGAGCGCGTAGTCCGAACGCCACGTTCTCGATGACGGTCATGTGGGGGAACAACAGATAGTCCTGGAACACCAACCCCACTGGTCGCTTCTCGACCGGAACGAACACGGAGTGATCAGGTTCGTCGAGCACGGTGCCGTCGAGGCTGATCGAACCATTGGTGATCGGAGCCAGACCAGCGAGCGCTCGCAGAAGTGTGGTCTTGCCGGCACCGTTCGGACCGAGGACCGCAAGTGTTTCTCCCGGAGCGACGTGCACATCGACGTCGAGAGTGAATGTGTGACGGACGATCGAGAACCGGGCGTCGAGGGTCATCGTGTCATTCCTGTTGCTGCACCCATCCAACGGTCGCGAAGCCCGAACAACACTGCGAACGAAGTAGCGATCATGACGACGCTCAGAACCAAGGCCTCACGCGCATCGGTGTCGAGAGCCAGATACGTGGCGATCGACATGGTTTGGGTGGTGCCTGGGAAGTTTCCGGCGAACGTGATGGTCGCACCGAACTCACCGAGCGCTCGGGCCCAGGCCAAGACGGCACCGGCGATGAGCGCTGGTCGAATGGCTGGAGCCGTGATGCGACGGAACACGTACCACCGTGAGCCACCGAGTGAGCGGGCAGCGTCCTCGAAACGAGCGTCGGCTTGGCGGATTGCAGCCTCGACGGTGAGTACGAGGTAGGGCATGGCCACGAACGTCTGCGCGAGGATCACACCCCACACACTGAACGTGAACTGAAACGAGAACCAGTCGTCGAGGAATCGACCGAAGACCCCTTGGCGGCCGAACGAGAAGAAGAGCGCCACACCACCGACCACCGGCGGAAGAACCATCGACATCGTGCACAGTGCGCGTACGGCGCTGCGTCCGGGGAATCGACCGCGGGCGAGAACCCAGGCCAATGGAACACCGAACGTCAATGATGCGATGGCCGAGGCGACCGACGTTCGAATCGACAACCACAGGGCGGTTCGAACGCGACTCTCGCCGAGAACGTTGAACAGATCGGACCACGGGGTGCGCCCCAACAACCCGATGAAAGGGAGGGCGAAGAAAGCGATGGCGAGAGTTGCAACGATCACCACCGGCCAGGGTGCGCGGTCGTGGGCGCGACGTGTCGAACGTGCGGTCTTCACGGGCTGCCGAATCCGAGGTCTCGGAGCGTCACGCGCCCGAGGCCGTCCAGGAAAGCGATGAACACATTGGCGTCGTCACGGCGAGTCGAGCTCGCGAGCACGGCGATCGGGTAACGGGCAACGACGTTCTGGTCGGCGGGGATGTCGACTCCCGATGCGCGCGAACCAGCGGCGATCACGTCAGTTCGGTACACGATGCCGGCGTCGGCGGCGCCGTTCGTGATCTTGGTGACGATGCCACCCACGTTGGCTTCGAACGACCGGAAGTTGGCGACGACGCCGGCTCGAGCCAGCACGTCGTCGGTGTAACTGCGAACCGGAACTCCTTCTTGGGCGGTGATCACGATGAGATCGTCGCGTTCGAGGTCGGCGAGCGACCGAATGTTCTTCGGGTTGCCGGAGGCGACCATGATCTGCAGTTGGTTGGTGGCGAAGACTCGGTAGTCGGGAACGAGGAAGTCGGCGACTTTGGTGATGGTCGACTCGTCAGCTGAGGCGAACACATCAGCCGGGGCGCCATTCTCGATCTGCAGCGCCAGGTTGCTGGATGCACCGCTCGTGACACGAACGTCGATGTCGGGATTGGCTGCTTCGAACTCGGATTCGAGGATCTCGAAGGCGCTGGCGAGTGAACTGGCTGCCATCACGTCGAGTTGTCGACGCCCAGCGTCGTTGCCTCCGCAGGCGACCCCGAGCACCGCCAGGCTCGCGAAAATGAACCCGACCCGAACACGCATTGGATCAGATTAGTCAACTATTGACTAAATCGACAACCGCCGTGCTCAGGTCACTCGTCGATCGACTGGGCCGGCGGCTTCAGCGGCGTGCCGGCCAGCAACGCGACCAAGGAGTCGGCGTCGAGGCCGAGTGCTGCGATCTGCGTCGGCGCCCGACGGCCGCTCATCACGCGAAGAAGATCGAACGACGACAAGCCCGAAGACTGCAATTGCCGACCGAGTCCGCTCGAACGATTCTCGGCCATGTCGAGCAACCAGCCGACCGCCACGGCCACCGCATCGGAGTCACGAGCCCCGGCGCGACCCAGAGCCAACCGCAGATCGTGTTCGTGGGTGACGGCGTCCATCACCATCTGCGAATTCACGGGAGTTGGGACGTGCGGAAGGATCGCGGCGAACGGTTCGATCGACGCCTCGAACGCGTCGGCCAACTGAGTGAGCGACTCGCCGCGATGGCGCTCGACTTGGGCCTGTGTCCACGCATCAGTTGTGACCCCTTCCATGCGTCCGGCGAGGATGTCTTCGGGAAGACCAACGAGGTGCGCCGCGAGTTCGCGCACCGTCCACGACGGACAGTGCGGTACCACGCGATCGCCGTCGGGCTCCGGAGTCGTACGCAGCAGATCGATCACTCGCTCCCGCACACCTTCGTACGCGGCGATCACCTGAGGGGTCGGCAACAAGAAGTCACTCATGCGTCGAGTGTTTCAGAGTTGACCGATCCAGTGAACCTGGATACCCTTGGGGGTATGTGCCGTCAAGTGACCTGCCGTCAATGCGGAAAGCCCTCGTGGGCCGGCTGCGGAGCCCACGTCGACGAGGTGCTCGGACACGTGCCGAAAGATCAGCGTTGTCGTTGTGACGAAGCGCCGGCGGCCGCCCCGTCCCCGAACAAGAAGAGCTTCTTCGCCGGACTTCGTCGGCGCTGATTCGTCAAGCGGGCGCCCAGCAGGCGTGGGTTCCGCTGCTGATCCGCTCGGGTAGGCGAATGCGACACAGTGGGCCCTCGGCCACGCCCTGGGCATCGAACACCAAACACTCCGACACGTCGTTGTTCACGTCGATCGTGAACGTGACCAGGTAGCCGTCGTCTTCGGATGCTGCGCCATCGCGAGGGGCCATCACCGTTTCGCTGCCGAACACCCCCGGCCCGAACAAGTACGACTCCTTCTCTCCGGTGTGCAGGTCGTTGCGCGTGATGCCGTCGAACTCGAAGCGACCCGGAGTGGGAACCACCGAGTAGTAGTAGCGATACGGCCGGCCGCCGTGGCGCCCGTTGATCATCCCGAACTCTGTGACTTCGTCGCTCAACGGACCCTCGCGGGTTTCACCCGTCGTGAGGTTGAAACGCCAACGGTACGGGCGAGAGTCCATCGC
>CAZELU010000022.1:0-33398 GCA_964513215.1 uncultured Bifidobacterium sp. | reverse complement strand
GTTCGGCCCGGGCCACATGGTCCCGATTTCGGTACGAATGTCATCGGGCCTGGTGCACAAGAATTCGGAAATTTTCGGGACGGATGTAACAAACTGAGAATTCGGGCGATTGCCGTGTGGTTCCCCATTTCGGGGACCTCTGGACAAGGAGACACCTCCATGAATCGCCTGATCATCAAGGCCCTCAATCGACTGCAGACCCCTCAGACCACGGATGACCGTGGTGGGGTGGCGGCGGAGTACGGCGTGCTGTTGGCCGGAATCGTCGGAGTCGTTGCCATCGCCGCCGCCGCCCTCGGCAGCCGCATCGGTGGCCTGTTCGACGCGATTCTCCCGTGATCGAGCCTCGTCCGGCTCCCGCTCGTCGGGAGTCGGACGATGCCGGTGTCGCTGCCGTCGAATTCGCGCTGGTGCTTCCCCTTCTCGTGATCCTCGTGTTCACGGTCGTTTTCGCCGGATCGGTGTACCTCGACCGTATGCATCTGCAGTCGGCTGCCCGTGATGCCGCCCGCATCGCCTCGGTCGATGCGACGTCGGCGTGTTCGACCGCTCTGGCAGAGTTGTCTTCTCAGTCGGTGGGCGACGTCACGTGTCGAGTCGCCACCACGTGCGCATCGGGTGCGACGCGAGTCGAGTTGAGCGCTACCCAGACCAAGTCGATTCCTCTCGTCGGAAATCGCACTTTCACCCTCGACGCCTCGTCCTCCTTCGCTTGCCCTCGTCCGTGAAACTCCGTGCTGCACCTGAACGCGACCGCGGATCGGTCGCCTTGATCGTGGCCTTCGCCTTCGTCCCGATGTCGGCGATGTTGGCGACGGTGGCCGACGGCGGACTGGTGTGGTGGCGCAGACAGGAGTTGCAGAACGGAGTGGAGGCCGCGGTGATGGAGGCTGCTGATCGTCACGTTCACGGGCTCGACGCGTGCCATCAATCGACGCTGGCGCTGGTGTCCGTCGACGGGGTCGAACCGTCGGGAGTCGAGTGTTCAGTCGCGGGATCGGCCACCAATGGAGTCGTGACGGTGACCGGGCACGCCGACGTCGCTCTCAACTTCGCTCAGGTGATCGGCCGTGACTCGGCAACCATCGAGTCGTCCGCCTCGGTTCGGATCGGAGCTGCGACGGCAGCGTCGGGTCTGCGACCGTTGGCGATGTGCGTGGGAAATCCCGCCCTCACCACCTGGCTCGCGGGCGGCATGACGTCGACAGACAGTTTTCGAATCGACATCAACGCCTCGACACCGGCGTGTGGAGGTTCGGTGCCGGGTAACTGGGCGGTGATCGATTTCGACGGCGGGGCCAACTCGATGAGCGCGGCCCAGAACTGGATCCAGAACGGCTATTCCGGTTCGGTCAGCGTGGGTCAGACCCTCGACGGCGACCCGGGCATCCCTTCTCCGGCCTTGCAGGTCGACTCGGTCGTGGGTGACACGTTTTCTGTTCCCGTGTTCGCCAATCCGCGTCTGTCGGGATCCAACTCTCTCTACGACATCGTCGGATTCGTTCGTCTGACTCTGGTGTCAGCCACTCTCTCGGGTTCGGCGTCGCAGCGTCATCTCGTAGTTCGTTTCACGACGTACGTGTCCGCCGGGTCGGCCGGGCCATCGTCACAACCGTCGTTCGGTTCGACGGCGTACTCCATTTGTTCTTTCGACTCCCAAGGAGACTGTTCATGACCCTCGCCACCACTCTGCGCCGTCACTGGGTGACCGTCACGGCGTTCTTCTTGGTGCTCCTCGGAACTCTCGCGGTCGTCCCCCGGGGTGACGAGTCGGCCGACGCCACCGAACGACTCCCCACGCTCGTCGTGACTGCGGCGCTCGAGAGCGGAAGTTCGACCGATCTCGTTCGTTCGGCCGTGGAAGTTCGCGATCTCGACCCGGAGGCGCGCGCCACCGGAGCCCTGAGTTCGATCGAAGAGATTCCGGAGGGAGTCCTCGTATCGAGTCACGTCGTGGGCGAGCAATTGCTGGCGTCGTCGTTCGCCGCCGACGAGGTCGCCGCGCTGGGAGCCGGATTCGTGTCGGTATCGATCCGCCTCGACGCGCAACGCTGGGTCGGTCCATTTCTCACCACCGGTGACACGGTCGACGTGTTCGATGTCTCCGACACCGGGTCGGTGAAGATCGCCTCGAAAGCAGTGATCATCGAAGCGCCATCGGCGACCGAAGTCGGTCCGCGTGACGAATCGATCGTGTCGATGGGGGTTCCATCATCGGCTCTTCCTGCCGTACTTTCGGCCGCGAGTGCGGGCCGCATCTGGTTGGTGGGTGCCTGATGAATCATCAACAGAAGCCGGTCGTGGCAGTGGTGTCTCCCAAGGGAGGTAACGGCAAGACCACGGTGTCGGTGAATCTTTCCGTGGCTCTGGCTCGCCACGAGCCGACAGTTCTCGTCGATCTCGACGTGCACTTCGGCGACGTGGAGTACGCGTTGCGGTTCCATCCTCTGCACCGTCTCGACGATGCGGTCAAGCTTCTGGCCGAGAATCCCGCTGCCGATCTGAGCGTCCTCCTCGCCGCCCATCCCACCGGAGTCGAAGCACTCTGTGCGCCGGCCAACCCCGTCGAGGCCGATCGTCTTCAGGCTGAAGACTCGTTCGCCGTGGTCGACCGCCTGATCGAACTGGGGCGTCCGGTCGTTCTCGACACGGCCGGTGGGATCAGCGACTACACACTCGAATCTCTCGATCGTGCGACCCACGTCGTCCTCGTGAGCGGCACCGACGTTCCCTCGGTTCAAGCGGGGCGCAAGCTTCTCGACACCATGACGCAGCTGAAGATGGACGTCAGCCGCGTGCATCTCGCCGTCAACCGCTCCACCACCCGCGTCGGCCTCACTGTTCGCGACGTGGAGGCGGTGCTCGGCCTGCAGTCTGCGCTCGAGGTGGCCGAGCACTCGAGCCTGGCCGCCGCGATGAACCAGGGTTCGCCACTCACCGAGTCGTCGCCGCAGTCGCCGATTTCTCACGCGTTCTACGACTTCGCCGATCAGATTCTCGGCCTCGATGAGCCGAAGGTTCGGCGTCGACTTCGAATCGGTGGTCGCGCATGAGCCTGGCCGCACGGGCCGAACGAGTCGGCGTCGCCCCGCGACCCGCGTTGCGCGTGGTCGACGAGACGGACAACGAACCGCTGGAAGTGGACGGGGTCAATCTCGTCATCGAGCGAGTGCGCGAGAACTTGGCGTCGGTCACGGACCGGGCGACCATGTCGGACGACCGCCTCCGCGTCGCGGTGGAGACACAGGTGGCCTCGGTGCTGGCTGGTTCGGAGTTCTCGTCGCACCCCGACAAGGCGCGGCTGCGGTCGGCTGTTCTGAACGAACTGTTGGGCTTCGGGCCGCTTCAGGATCTGCTCGACGATCCGACCATCTCCGAAGTCATGGCTAACGGACCGCAGTCGATCTACGTCGAGTCGAATGGACGCATCCGACGGTCGCATCGGTCCTTCGAATCCGAGGAACAGATGATGAAGGTGATCGAGCGAATGGTTCGCTCGTCAGGACGGCGGGTCGACCAGTCGTCTCCGATGGTCGATGCTCGTCTTCCCGACGGGTCGCGGCTCAACGTGGTCCTTCCTCCTCTCGCCGTCGACGGCCCGTCGATCACCATTCGAAAGTTCACCTGTGGCCGACTCACCACCAACGACCTGGTCGAGCGGGGCTCGCTGTCGGCCGACGCCGCCTCGTTTCTCGAAGCCGCTGTCCTCGGGAAGAGCAACATCCTCGTGAGCGGGGGAACGGGTACCGGCAAGACGACGATCCTGAACATCCTCTCGTCGTACATCGGTCGGCATGAGCGAGTAGTGACGGTGGAAGATGCTGTCGAACTCAACCTCGATCTCCCGAACCTCATCCGGCTCGAGGCGCGGCCGGCCAACAGCGAAGGCGCCGGCGAAGTCTCCATCCGTGACTTGGTGCGTAATTCGCTTCGAATGCGACCCGATCGCATCGTGGTGGGTGAAGTTCGTGGGCAGGAGGCACTCGACATGCTCCAGGCCATGAACACCGGACACGAAGGGTCGTTGTCGACCCTTCATGCGAACACGCCTCGCGACGCTCTCCGCCGTCTCGAGACCATGGTTCTTCTCGCCGGCGTCGAACTCCCTCTGCGAGCGATTCGCGAACAGATCGCATCGGCCATCGATCTGATCGTGCAGTTGAGTCGCGATGCCGAAGGATGCCGTTTCATCTCGTCGATCACCGAAGTGGTCGGCATGGAAGGTGAAGTCGTGTCGACCGCCGACTTGTTCGTCCGCGAGGGTGAGCATCTCGTCTCCACCGGCGTGACGTCACGGCACTTCTCTCGTCCGGGAGGTGGACACTGATGTCGTTACGCCTCGTTGCCGCCATGGCTTTCGCCCTGGCCGCCGCACTGGCCGTCACCGAGATCGTCAGCACGCGTCAACGCCGCCTCTCGATCCGCCGTGCGCGCCAGCAAGTCGGACTCCTCGATGCCGATGTCGACGAGCAGAAACCCGCACTCCGTGGGTGGTCGCCGCGGTTGATCATCGGCTCTCTGTCGATGGCGGTGATCGGCACAGTCGTTGCCGGACCCGTCGGTCTCGTGTTCGCGGCCGCTCCCGCGCTGGTGTCGCGTAGTTGGTCGAATCGTCAGCGTCGTCGACGCCAGGAGGCGTTAGCCGACGAGTTGGGCCCGGCACTGCAGATGATCATCGGGCATCTCCGCATCGGCCGCAACGTGTCGGCTGCGTTGGTCGAAGTCGCCGAGTCGTGCACTGGTCCTCTGCGCGAGGTGCTCACAGAAGTCGTGGCCGAGGCTCGCCTCGGCTCACCGCTCGATGAAGTGCTCACTTCGGTCGCCGAGCGGGAGGGGAATCGTCACCTCGGCATCGTCGCGTCGGCTGTGGGACTCCATGCCCGGCACGGTGGTTCATTGGTCGAGATTCTCGACACCGTGGTCGAGACGATCGAGGAAGAAGATCGGTTGCGCCGTGACATCAAGAGTCTGACCGCTGATGGACGTCTGAGCGCCAAAGTTCTGTTGGCCATGCCGCCGGCCATGCTGGCGATCATTTCTGTGCTCAGTCCTGGCTACGCGACTCCGTTGGCGAACACGTCGTTCGGTCGGATGCTCGCGATGGTTGGTGTCGTGCTCGGTCTGGTCGGCTGGCAATGGCTGCGTCATCTGGCCACCCCGAAAGTGGTCGCGTGATGAGTCTTCTCGGAGCACTTCTCATCTCGTCCGGGGCCGCACTTCTCGTCGAGCGAGCGCCTCGCCCCAAATCTCTGACGATCGGCTCCCGTGTCGGCGGGCGGCGCCGCAAGGCTCTGCTCGATGCGGTTGGAGCAGCGAATGGCTCGGAGTCGACACTTCGCACGATCGCACGGACTCAGTTGCTCACCTCGCTCATCGTGGGTGTGTTGGCGCTGCTGTTCGTGGTGTCGAAGCCAACTCCTGTGAACGTTCTCGCGTCGGCGTTCTTGGTGGGCGCGGCTTGGCAGAGTCCTTTGATCATCGCTCGCTCGCGTGAGGCCAAGCGGCGTGCAACGATGGATCTCGAGCTGAGCGACGCGCTGGGTGAGATGGTCATGGGGGTCGAGGCCGGACTCACGCTCGAAGCAGTGATGAACCTCTACTCGCGGCGTCACCGCACGAATCTGGCCCGAGAATTCGAGAACGTGCTCGATCGAATTGGGCTGGGGATCCCTCGAGTGGACGCGCTTCGCGAGATGGACGAGCGAACGCCGACCCCGGGTGTTCGAATGTTCGTGGCGGCTGTGCAGCAGAACCAGAAGCTCGGTACGCCACTTGCTGGTGCTCTCAGACAGCAGGGCGAGACAGCGCGTCGTCGCCGTCGTCAGGCCGTCGAGGAACATGCTGCCAAGTTGTCACTCAAGATGATCTTTCCGACGGTCTTCTGCGTGTTGCCCGTGCTCCTCATCGTGATCGTCGGCCCAGCCATGGTTCGCCTGATCGATGCCCTCCCTTGATTCGATCTTGACGGTTATCGGGGAGAGCGCCGAGCGCGCCAATACGCTTCATGGGTATCGGTTGGATGCTGATTCCGATTGCTGTTGCGATGGCGTGGCTGGTTCCCTTGGTTCCTCGCTACGTCTCGTCGCGAACGATCGTTACGTGGTCGATCTGGTTCGTCGTGAGTGGCGCGGCCGCCGTGATACTGGCTTTCTCGGCCGATCGTCAGGACGCCGATGTGTGGTCGTGGTTGGGGTTCGGCGCAACTGTCGCCCCGCTGGGGGCGCTGTTCGCCATCGATGTGTCGACCCATCTTCTTCCGCGGCAGATCTCATTGGTCACGGCGCTTCCGGTCGTCATTCTGCTGTCCATCGGCGGCGGCGGCCGTTGGGCGGTGGTGGTCGCTGCGATCGTCAATGTGCTCGTGACTCTCGTTCTGCGAACTCTGACTCGTGGCTCGTTGGGTGTTGGCGATGTGATGATCGCTCCTCTTCTCGGTTCGATCGTGGGATGGTTCAGCCCATGGGCGGTGGCGACGCTGTGGCTGGTGGCTTCAGTGGTCGGAGCGCTTTGGTCCTCGATTCTCATCTTGTCGGGGCGGCGTTCTCGACAGGATCACATCGCCTATGGTCCATTCCTGATCGTGGGAACTCTGGTGGCGGTCTTGGGGAGTGCTCTCTGATGGCGCTCGGTCGACCCTCGATTTCTGATCTGAAGCGTGGTGACGCAAACGCCTGGAAGTGGTTCGTGAACGAGTTCGCGTCGGCTGTGACCGGTTATGCACGGCGAGCCGGACATTCCGACCCGGAAGAAGTAACAGGATCGACCCTCGAAACGATTGCCAAGAAGATCGCCCACTTCGAGGGCGGCCACAGTGAGTTGAGGAGTTACGTGTTCTCAGTTGCGCACGCTCGGATCGTCGATGACATTCGTCGACGCTCGCGCCGCCAGGAGGTGGCAATCGATTGGTCGACCCAGGCTGCGAGTCAAGAGAGCGCAATCACGTTCGCTTCAGCTGACACTCGGTTGCTCGATGCGCTCGCTTCTCTTCCTGAAGAGACGCGCCAGATGTTGGAGTTGCGATACGTGGTCGGTTTGTCCACCAAGGAGACGGCCAAGGCGATCGGGAAGTCGGAAGTCGCCACTCGTGTCGCACTGAGCCGAGGGATGGCGCGTCTCCGTGAGGTTCTGGGCCCCGAGGGAGCGACGTCGTGAAGCGCCAGCGTTCACTGTCACGCTTCACGTCGACCGGTTCGCTCGTTCGACGTCTGGAATCACTCGACGAGCAGACGTCGTCGTCGACGATCGACACCGATGATCTGGCGGCGCGACTCCGGTCACTCGCCGTCGCATCCTCATTCGAAGCGCCTTCGCGGATGGTCCGTGTGCGCCGCCGTGCGGTGGCCTTCGTCGCCGCCATCGGTGTGTTCGGATGGGTCGGTATCACTGGTGCGGCGGCGAGCGTCGGTTTGGCGGCCACCGGCAACTTGCCGGCTCCAATTCAGAACACGCTGTCCAATGTTCTCGATGTCGTCGGAGTCGACCTTCCCCGCTCGGAACCGGATACGCCTGAAACTCCTGTCGTGCCTGACACGCAGGCACCGATCGAACAAGCCGAGGTGGATGCCGAGGACTCAGTCGCACCTGACGAGGGGGATTCGGATTCCACTCGCGACGACTCGCGTCCGAAGGATGCGATCGAGTGGCCGCCGTCGGTTCCCAACCTGATCGATGTATTGACCGATAAGGCTGATGAGGCTCCCGGTCGCTCGGAAGGGACGCCCGTTCGTCCCACGACACCGCCGGGTCAGAGCGGTACGACGCCCGGTCAGGCTGGCACGACACCGGGTCAGAGTGGCGCAACACCTCCGGGACTCAGTGGTTCGACACCGGGTCAGAGTGGTTCGGCGCCGGGTCAGGCCAATCGCGATGAGGACAAGGTCCCCCCGGGTCAGGCTGGAACGGGCGCGTCGAACGACGACGTCACCTCACCTGGCAACTCGGGTAATTCGAACGCGGGTGGCAACTCGGGCAACTCGGGTAACTCGGGTAACTCGGGCAATGCGGGTAACTCGGGCAACTCGGGCAATGCGGGTAATTCGAACGCGGGTGGCAACTCGAATGATGCCGGAAGTAGTGCAGGCGGCAATTCGGGTAATGCGGGAAGTAACGCGGGTGGTAACTCGGAGAACTCGGGTAATTCGAACGCGGGTGGCAACTCGGGTAACTCGGGCAATGCGGGTAACTCGAACGCGGGTGGCAACTCGGGCAATTCAAACAATTCGAGTAATTCGAACGCGGGTGGCAACTCAGGTAACTCGGGTAATTCGAACTCTGGTGGGAACTCCAACAATTCCGGCCGCGGGAACTCGAATCGTCCGTAATCAGCGGCGGGTCGACTCGTACGCGGTGTTCAAGAACGAGAGAACTGGCGGGATGACACCCCTCGTTCGAACACTCTGGGTCAGGTCGAATGCATGCTCGGCGAAGGGAAGCTCCGCGTAGGCCACTGGCGATACCGATGTCGCTCGCAGGTCGTCCACGAAGGCACGGGCTTGCTCCACGGTGAGGAGCGAATCGATCACACCGTGAAGAACGAAAAATGGTGGAGCGTCAGGTCGGATCCACGAGCGGGGCGACGCGCGCTCGTACACGTCGGGAGCGTCGTTTCGCGAACGTTTCACCACCCAGCGAGCCACGAATTCAGCCAGGGTCGGCCCTTGCGTCCGATCGCGATCGGTCCAGTCGTACGCGCCGTAGAACGGCACCGCTGCCTGAACGGTGGTGTCGACATCCTCGAAGCCGGGTTTGAAGACGGGGTGATCGGGCGCGAGTGCAGCGAGCGACGTGAGGTGACCGCCGGCCGATCCACCGGTGATCGCAACGAAGGAAGGGTCGCCGCCGAACGTGGTGATGTTGGCCTTGGTCCAGGCGATCGCACGGTTGACGTCGACGATGTGGTCGGGCCACGTGGCTCCTGGGCTCAATCGGTAACGCGGCACCACGCACGTCCATCCCGCTTCAGCCGCCGCGGCGAGCAGTGGAAGGGCTTGGGTCTTGTTGTCTCCGATCATCCAGCCGCCACCGTGAATCTGTACGAGCACGGGTGTGAGTTGCGACGTGGGGATGTCGGGTCGGCGCCAGATATCGAGTCGGTTGTACTTCGGGTCGGGGCCATACGCGATGTTGCGCGTGGACTCGGAGGTGTAGTCGCGATGGAGGAGTGGCAGCGGGCGGAAGCGCTTGACGTCGCGTGAGGGCACACCGGCCAGTCGTGGTCCGGTGTGCTGTGGAACGGCTTCTCGCAATGCGTCGCTCGTGATGGCTCCGGCTCGCCGCCCCTCGCGGTACATGAGCGCGTAGAAAGTCAGCAGCACCGGAGTGAGAACCCACATGAACGCGCGACCCAGAGGTCCGAGGCGTCGGAGGCTCCTGATGTGCAGAACGATCTGGCCGAGCGCGCACAAGAGCGGCACTTCGCTCACTGTCCAGCCCACCAGCAGCGAGGCTCCCATCAACTCGGGCCGACGACGGCTCATGGCTCATGAGGCTAGGTGTACCGACCATCCGCCCAACTAGGTTCGGCTCGTGACTCGTCTTCTCTCCATCGCCGCCGGGGTTCATCCCGATCTCGCTCCTGAGCGCATGGTCGAGGTCGCGGCGGCAGCCGGGTGGCCGGCGTGCGGCGTGTGGTTCGACCCGGCCACGTGGACTGAGTCGACCACGCGTGAAGTGAAGAAACGCCTCGACGACACCGGGGTCGTGCCGCTCGATCTCGAGCCGATCATTCCCGCACCCGATCACGACGACCACGGCGAGCGGGTGCTCGAGGCGGCGGAGGCACTGGGGGCGCGGCACGTTCTGTTCACGAGCCGGCTTCCCGAGTTGTCGGCGACGATCGATCGTTTCGCTGCGTTGTGTGACGTAGCGGGAAATCGCGGCGTGACCTTGGTGTGTGAGTTCCTGCCGATCTTCCCCTTGCGCTCACTCGCGATGGCACGTGACGTGGTGAGTCGTCACCCGATCGGTGCGGCGGGAATTCTGATCGACAATCTCCATCTGTCACGCTCGGGAGGCGGCATCGACGACGTTCGCGCCATTGATGTTCGTCGCTTTCCGTACTTGCAGATCGCCGATGCGCCGGCACCCGCCCCCACCGAGTTCGCGGCGTTGCTCGATGAGGCGCTGAACGGCCGACTGCTGCCCGGCGACGGTGCACTTCCGATCGCCGAACTTCTCGCCACGGTGCCGTTCGCGCCGTTGTCTTTCGAGGTTCGATCGCGTGCGCTACGCGAGGGCTTCACCGACCCGGTGGAGCGTGCGCGACATCTGCTGAAGAGTGCCCAAAGATTTTCTGATCTCTGACTCGCCACCCAGTAACTGTGCAACACCCCGTGTTTACAGTCGGCTGCATGTTCGATGTTGCCGAGTTGAACGCGCGTGTGGCGGGTGTGTCGTCATCGGTCGAGGCGCGTGAACTCCTGGTCGAGTTGGAACACGCCAAGCGGCATCTGGACGCGGTGACGGCTCGGTTGGTCGATCGGGTGTCGGTGTCGGGATGTTTTCAGGAAGATGGGTGTGTGTCGGTGGCGTCGTGGTTGCGTATCACGGTGAACTGGCCCGCTCAAGAGGCCAAGCGGGTGGTGCGAGTCGCCGATTTCGTTCGTCAGTATCCGCAGGTGGGTGGCTTGTTGGCCGAGGGGAAGGTGGCGTCCGCACCAGTGACGCGACTGGCCAACCTCCACGCCAACAAGCGTGTCTCAGCACAACTGCCCGAGTTCATCGACCAGTTGGTCGAGTACGCGCGATCGTTGCCGTGTGACGATTTCGGCCAGTTGGCGTCTCGGTGGGAGCAGTTGGCTGACGCTGATGGCACTCATCGGTCTCATGAGCGGGTGCACGACGATCGAGATGCCACGGTGAACTCCATTGGTGTGGCCACGTATGTAGATGCTCATGTGGGCACCGGCCAGGGTGCGCTGATCACCGAAGTGTTCGAGAAATATGTGCAAGCCGAACTCGCGCGCGATCTCGCCGAACGTGACGCGCTCGGGTTGTCACCCACGTCGCTGTCGAGGACCAGTAAGCAGCGGCGGGCCGATGCGTTGTATGCGGTTTTCGCCTCGGCGGCACACCAGTTCGCGCCGGCCCCCGAGCCGTTGGTCAACATCGTGATCGACCACCACACCTACGAACGCACACTCGCGGCGATGGAGTCGGGCTCCAAACTCGGCTCTTTGGTCGAGCCGGGGGAGAACTTGCTGGATGTGCGCTGCGAAACCACCGCGGGGGTGTTGCTCGACCCGGTCGATGTGGTCGCTACGTCGCTGGTCGCCCACGTACGACGCGTCGTGGTCGATGCCGCCGGGGTGCCGATCGGGTTGGGGCGCCGCTCCCGCTTGTTCACCGGTGCGACCCGGGCCGCGGTGTTGCTGCGACGGCGACGTTGCATCTGGCCCGGCTGCAATCTGCTCACGTGCGACGTCGACCATCGCGTCCCGTGGGCCGATGGCGGCGACACCGATGTGGGTAACGCCGACCCGTTATGTCGACGACACAACCGGCTGAAGGTTCACGGATACACCACGCACTACGACACGACAACACGCGCCACCCGTGTCGTCACCCCCGACGGACGAACACTCGCCCCCACCTAGACGTCGACGAGTTGCCCCGGAATCCGACGAGACACGGTGGGTAGCCTCTGCGTGCACGCCTCCGTAGCTCAGTGGATAGAGCAACGGTTTCCTAAACCGCAGGTCGCAGGTTCGATCCCTGCCGGGGGCGCTGACGTGTGTCGACAAATCTCGGGTCAGGAGCCGGGATCACCGCCGGCAGTGCCGTTGTTAAAGGATCCTCCGCCGATCGCGGTGCCGACACCGCCGACGCCTGCGGTCTTGCCGATCGCACCTCTGTTGCCACCACGTCCTCCGGTCGCCACCCCTGCGGCGTCACCGTTCACCAGAGCGGCGCCACCCGCACCACCGTTGCCACTCTGACCTGCCGCGCCGACACCTCCGTTGCCACCGCGCCCGCCGGTCGCTGTCGATGCGCCGGGTGCCGTCGTTGTAGCAGCACCGCCGACTCCGCCGTTTCCGGCCTGCGCATTGGTTGACGCGCCACCGTCACCACCGCGCCCACCGACAGTCGCTCCGGGAACTGCACCAGATGCGAAGGTTGCCTGACCTCCAACGCCGCCGTTGCCACCGTTGCCGTTGACGGACGCGCCGCCGTTGCCACCGCGCCCACCAGTTGCAGTGCCTGCTCCACTGCCCACGGTTGCAGCACCGCCGACACCTCCCTCGCCACCGTTGCCGGTGTTCGTGGATGCACCACCGACGCCGCCTGCTCCACCGGTTGCAGTTCCACCCGCATTCGCAGTTGCCCTACCGCCGGCACCGCCAATGCCGCCGGTTCCCTTGGCCGATGATCCACCGGCACCGCCGGCTCCACCGAGTGCGGTATTTCCTGCTCCACTCACCGTGGCACTGCCACCGACGCCGCCTGGTCCACCCGAGCCATTCGTGCCCGCGGTTCCCATGGTGCCGGGACCGACGGCGGCTCCGCCCGAGCCTCCGGTGGCACCGCTGGAACCTCCTGCACCGCCACTTCCAGCAATGGTGTTGTTCAGCGTGGTCGATCCACCAGCCGCACCTGGCCCGCCCGATCCGGCGTTTCCACCGTTTCCACCGTTGCCGTTGGTTCCCGTGGTTGCGGCGCCTCCGGCGCCGCCGTTGCCGCCGCTTCCTCCGTTGCCACCGGCTCCACCGTTGCCACCAGGTGCCGCGAGACCCGCGGGTCCGCCGCTCGCACCATGACCACCTTGGCCACCATGTCCGGCATTGCCGACGATGGAGTCACCTCCGGCGCCTCCGTCTCCACCGGCGCCTCCGTTGCCACCGGCCGAGCTGGATGGATTCGTGTCAGCCGCGAACCCGTTGCCGCCCGGTGCCCCCGCTCCACCGCTCCCGCCAGCGCCACCATCTCCGCCTGTGCCGGTGGTCGCCGCTCCGCCCGCCCCGCCGTTGCCACCCTTTCCGCCGGTTGTTCCGGCTACGGCAGCAGACGTGGCACTTGCGTCAGTTCCGGGCTTGGATGCGCCGCCGGCTCCACCCGCACCACCATTACCGCCACGTCCGGCCGTTGCGCTACCTCCGGCACCGCCGTTTCCTCCCACGCCACCGTTGGTTGCGGGTGCGGACGACGACCAGCCCGCTCCACCATGACCACCGGCTCCACCGTTCGCGACCGAGCCATTCACACCGGCTGCTCCGCCGACTCCACCAGTTCCGGCCGCGCCACCGCTTCCCGGCGATGCACCAGCAGCCCCACCGGCTCCACCATTTCCGCCGTTCGGCGATGGGCCAGTGAGCGCGTCGCCGGCTCCTCCGTTACCCCCGGCACCACCGTTCGACGCGTTGCCACCAGCGCCACCGTTGCCGTTGATACCTGTGGTTGCGCCACCACCGTCGCCGCCATTGCCACCGCTCGCACCCGCACCACCGTTACCACCGTTGCCGGAAACTCCTCCGCTGCCACCCACGCCGGCTGCGCCGCCGTTACCGCCGACACCTCCCACACCTGCGTTTCCGCTCGTGGCGCTTCCTCCGTCGCCACCGGTTCCACCGTTACCTGCGGCTCCTCCCGCAGCGCCGCTGGCTCCGACTGTGTTGTAACCCACTCCGCCAGCACCGCCAGCACCGCCAGTTCCGCCGGTACCGCCTGCTCCCGCTTGGCCGATGGTCGCGTGACCACCTCGACCACCGGTTCCACCGGCGCCTCCGGCCGTTCCCTGTTGAGCGACAGCGAGGAGAGTTCCCGCCGCACCCGAGTAACCCGCACCACCGGTTCCACCGTCGCCACCGGCACCAGCGGCCCCCGACGTCGATGCGCCGCCGATTCCGCCAGTACCGCCGTTGCCCGCGCCGACACCGGCAGTGTTGCTGGACCAACCGGTACCGCCCTTGCCGCCTTTGCCCCCGGCGCCATTTGTGCCGGTCGACCCGTTCGATCCGCCGGTTCCACCCGTTCCCTTGACGCCACCTGTTCCGGGCAAACCGGTCACGCCTCCGGTTCCACCGGTTCCACCAGTGGGATTCCCCGCCGTGCCGGTGGCGCCGATTCCGCCAACTCCACCGTTGCCGCTGTTCCCACCGACTCCGCCGTTTCCGTTACTGCCGTTCGTTCCGACTCCGATGGCGAGACCCGCGTTTCCACCTGCTCCGCCGCTGCCACCATCACCACCGATCCCTCCCGAACCGCTCGTCGACAAGGGAGTGGCAGCTGAGCCTCCTGTGCCACCGGTACCGCCGACACCCCCAGCGCCGCCTGCCCCACCATTGCCACCTTTGCCGACGAGGAACCCGCCGGTGCCGCCGTTGCCGCCGGGTCCACCGTTGCCGCCGGTTCCTCCGGTGACGCCGGCTGCGCCGGAACCGGCAGCACCAGTTGGGCCGTCCACTCCTGCCGCACCGGTCACGCCTGCCCCACCATTGCCACCGTTGCCGATCATTCCGGCGTTACCGCCGTGACCACCGGCGAAACCATTGCCGGCATCACCGAGAAGAGTTGCGCCGTTGCCGCCGTTGCATGCATTCGCGACACACGCACCCTCGTACGTGGTGTACGTGTAGCCCACGCCGAAGATCGAACCAGCGTTCGGGCTGGCTGCGGTTCCGTTCTCCACGAGTGGCAGGCCGGCACAGGCCGGGAGTTGCTGTTGCGCGCGCTGCTCGAAGATGGCAACGGTCTGCACCTTCGTGTTATTCGCAGAAATCGTTGCGTAGTCAGTGATGGTCAACAACCACGGGCTGATCTGCGTCGCGCATCGAGCGAGACGGGTGGCCAGCGAGTCGACTTGCGCCGGTCCGGAGTTGAACAACCAGACCGCCGTCAGAACGGTGTTCGACGTGATCGTGAACGTGTCACCGGCAGTGCGTAGCGAGCCCGAGCACTCGACTCCGTTGGTGGCTGATCCCAAGCACCAGGAGATGAAGGTGTATCCAGGGCGAATCAATGTCGACGGCACAGCCGCCACGGTGACGGTCGTTCCAATCGCGAAAGTTGCCGGAGCGGGAACGACGCCCGGTGTGCCGCCGTTGGGGTCGTACGACAACGTGACTTGTCCGGGTGTCGCCGGGGTCGATGGCGGGGTCACTGTCGATGAGGGCGGTGGTGTCACGGGCCTGGATGGTTGAACGATCGCGCGCGAGTCCGCGACGCGTATGCGTGTCGTGATGTTCCCGGCACGACACGAACCAGTGACCGGCCAACGCAAGACACCCGAGACACCGTCGGCACACAACACGCGTCGCCCCGGGGTGATCTCGACTCTGTTCGGGCCGCATCCACTGGTGGGCTTGATCGTCACCACGCGTGATGTCGCGAGCGGATTTCGTGACGTCGAGTCCCAACAGAGTCGGGGAGCGGGGTTCGTGGAAGTCCACACGACGGTTGTCCCGGCGCAGGTGCCTCCCGAAGCGATGCGGGACACGATTCCGCTGGCGTCGACACACACGGTCACCGGAGTGATTACCGGCTGGGCCGCGATGCTCGGAGTCGGGGCGACTCCAACGAAGGCGGACATGATCAGGGCTGCGCTCGCGGCTCGCGCCACACGACTCGACCACCGGCTGCTCATGCGATTCCCCCAACTGTCACTCCGGACGACACTAGACCCCAAGAGACCGTGAATCGTATTTCGCATCTAGGTCCTCGTGCCCACCCGGGTCGTGGAGTCGATGTCGATGAGAACGACTACTGTTCGCCCATGAGCGACATCACAGCACTGAACGTGGAGTTCTTGTTCCATCTCCATGCGACTCTCGACGCCCCGGTGGTCATCCCCAATGGTCCGCACGGCACCCGCGTGATCGTGGGAATCAACGGCGGAACGGCGAAGGGCCCGAAGGTCAACGGAACGGTGGCGCACCTCGGAGCCGACTGGTTGACCATTCGTGGCGACGGCACGGCTCAACTCGATGTGCGTGCACTCATCACCACCGACGACGGCGCGTCGATTCATATGCACTACCTCGGAGTGATGGCGCCGGGTGAAGCAGGACCGCGCATCATCACCGCGCCGTTGTTCGAAGCCGGCGACGAGCGATACACGTGGTTGAACGGCGTGCAGGCCATTGCGATCGGCGCACCAGGAGCCAACGAAGTCCACTACGACGTGTACCGAGTGCTCTAGACCCGACCATGGGTTCGTACCCGAAGCACGTGAACCACGACCTCGGGCCCATGAAGTGCCCAGTCGACTTGGCTTCGGTCGACCTCTTCGGTGCCGGCGCCCAGGAGCACTGGTACGAGATGTACGAGATCCTCCATCGAGAGGCGCCCGTGTTGCGTATTCCCGGTGGTGGCTTGCGCCCGGGATCCGATGCCTACGTGCTCACCAAGCACGCCGACATCGCCGCAGTGGTGAAGGATCCCGAGCGCTTCATCGTGATGGGTCAGCGACGAGTGGGCGACTGGGCCGACGAGGGACTGACGGTCGAGCAGGTGTACGAGAAATCGCGCAATCTCATGACCGCATCGATGGTCTCGCTGCGACCCACGCAGGAGATGTACATCAAACACCGCAAGGAACTCACCGACCCGTGGGTGGGCACGGGTGCTCCGCGCCACCGCGAGATGATCACGAGGCTCGCCAACGAACTACTCGACGAGTGGATCGACGATGGTGCCGTCGAATTCATCAGTCGATTCGCCCGGCCCCTTCCCCAGCGAGTGTTCGCCACCATCCTGGGCTTCCCGTTCGAGGACATCCCCCAATTGGCGGCCTGGGGGGATGCCATCGTCACGCCGTTCGTCCACGGAACCGGCCTGAAACACGAACTCACGCCCGAGCAGGTCGCCGACATGCTCGCTCGATTGGAGGGGTTCCAGGAGTACATCTACGACCACGTCCGGACCAAGCGTCGGGATCCGCAGGACGACATGGTGAGCTTCTTGTGCAACGTCCACTATCAGGCTCTCGACCGCAAACTCACCGATCTCGAGATCGCCGGGATCGTCCACGCGATGATCATCGGGGCGCTCGAGACCACGCAGTACGCGCTCGAAGAGCAGGCGCAGTTGCTGTGCGAGAACCCGGAGATGTTTCAACAGCTCCGTCAAGACCGCTCGAAGTTGCGCGGATTCACCGAAGAGAGTCTGCGTCTGCGATCGCCCACGCACGGGCTCTCCACGCGCATGACGTCGCGCGACGAGGTCTTCCAAGGTGTTGAAGTTCCGGCTGGTTCGTTGCTTCACTTGCGATTCGCGGCGGCCAACGTTGATGGTGACGAATTCGAGTGTCCGTTCGATCTCGACCTCGAACGAGACGGACTCACCCGTCATCTCGCGTTCTCGGCCGGACCGCGGGTGTGCCCCGGTGCCAACTTGTCGCGTATCGAGCAGCAAGTTGCGTGGGGAGTGTTACTCGATCGTCTCGAGAGCATCGAATACGACGACGGGAACGACTGGGCGCATCAACCCGGGATCATGCTCGGCACGCTGAAGTTGAAGCTGCGCTTCGCGAAGTCTCGCGAACCGCTGTCGCTCGGTATCGGGCGATCGTCACATCTCTAGAACCAGACGGATGTACTGACGAAGGAGCCCGCGGCGAGAGGCAGACTTCGCCGTGTTCGCATGGCGGCAGGGGAAATGGGTCGGCATCGCCCTCGTCGCGACTGCGGAGTTGTTGTCGATCACTCTGATCTCGACCACGTTGTGGTTCGTCGCCACGCGAGACGATCGCACGACGACCGTCATCGGGCCGATGGGGCCAGCCGGCGAGCGTGGGCCCGAGGGACCACCCGGCCAGCACGGTGCGGCCGGTCCGGCGGGAGCACAAGGAGAGCCTGGCCCGGCCGGCGCCCAGGGTGACGTCGGTCCGCGTGGCGCCTCGGGTCCGACCGGTGCGACGGGAGCACCAGGGCTTCCCGGTGCTTCGGGTGTCGCCGGTCCGACGGGTGCGACCGGTGCGTCTGGAGCGAGTGGTTCACCCGGCCCGGCGGGAACTCCCGGTCCGAGTGGTGCCACCGGAGCGACAGGTGCAACGGGTGCGACCGGTGCGACGGGGCCGCAGGGTCCTCTGGGGCCGGTCGGCCCCCCGGGTCCGCCCGGAGGATTCGGCTCCTACGCGTCGTTCTACGACACGACCACGGTTCCGCTGCCCCAGAACGTGGCGACACCCGTGCCGCTCAATTCCACCGACTTCGCCAGCGGTGTGTCGATCGTCGACGGTTCGAAGATCACCTTCAGTGTCACCGGTCGCTTCAACATCATGTTCTCGTCGCAATTGGAGAAGGGTGATGCCGGTACCGATCTCGTGAGCGTGTGGCTCTCGAAGAACGGACAGAACGTTGCCTGGACCAACACCGACGTCGTGATCACGTCGAGCGGGTCGACCAGTCGACACGTGATCATGCTCAACTTCTTCGTCGTCGCCGCGCCAGGAGACTTCTTTCAGATCGTGATGACCTCGACCACCAGCAGTCAGATGCTCATCCGGTCGGTGGGAACGCAGACGAACCCGGCACGCCCAGAGATTCCCAGCACCATCCTCACGGTCAACCAGATCGGCTGACCGCCTAGGGTTGGTGCGTGTCGACTCTGGATCGCCCGTGGGGATCGCTTCATTACGAACTCGTGGGCGAGCAGGGTGGTCCGCGATTGCTGTACGTCAACGGCTCTGGCTCACGTGTGGCCGACGTGACGCCGATGCTCGGACTTTTCACCAAACGGTTTCATGTCCTGATCTTCGACCACCGCGGCATGGGGGAGAGCGAGATACCGACTGCCGAGTACTCGATGTCCGATCTGGCCGATGACGTGGTCTGCCTCGTCGATCACGTCGGGTGGGCGACGTTCCGTGTCTTCGGAATCAGCTTCGGTGGCATGGTGGCCCAGCACGTGGCCGCGCGCATCCCTCGACGAATCGAACGCATGGTGCTGGCCTGCACATCGAGTGGCGGCGCGGGCGGTTCGTCGTACCCGTTGCACGAGTTGTACGCACTGCCCGAGAACGAACGTGCGCGCCGCTTTCCGACGATTCTCGACACCCGATTCACCCCAGAGTTCGTCGCCCAGGACGAGACGGCTCGGATGTTGCTCGCGGCGCCGCGACCCACCCTCTCGGGCGATGCGAAGCGCGGCCTCGATCTGCAGATGAATGCCCGACGCCGTCACGACGCGTACGACCTGCTGCCCGACATCACATGTGCGGTGATGGTCGCGGCTGGGGCGACCGACGGCATCGCGCCACCGGAGAACTGCCGTCGACTCGCCGACCGTCTGCCCGATGCGAGTTATCGCGAGTTCACCGGCGGGCACATGTTCATGCTCCAGGACCGATCGGCCACACCGGCGATGATCGAGTTCCTCGCTGGCTGATCAGGCCCCGAACGCATCGTCGTCCGGATACGGAAACCATTCCGGATCCGACTCGGCGGTCGGCGAAATCATCACCATCTTCGAGCGGCGGAATTGTTCGAGTCCTTCGGCGCCGAGTTCCCGACCCGAGCCGGTGAGTTTGCGGCCACCGAACGGAACGGCGTCGTTGTCGTTGAGTGGTGTGTTCACCCACACGATGCCGGTTTCGATCTCGTGCACGGCGCGGAAGGCCTCGTGCAGGTCGGACGTGTAGATGTTGGCCCCCAGTCCGACCTCGGAGTCGTTGGCACGTTCGATGGCTTCGTCGAGATCGCGCACTCGACAGATCGGCGCGATCGGTCCGAATGTTTCGCCGTGCATGATCTCGGCGTCGGCCGAAACTTCGAGCACGGTTGGTTCGTAGAACCAGCCGTTCACTCGATGCGCGGGACGCTTGGCGCCGCACACCACTCGGGCCCCTTGTTCGACCGCCCGGTTGACGATCCGCTCCACGCGATCTCGTTCCCGTGCGGCCGCGAGGGGTCCCATGTCGACCGCCTCGAGTCCACTGCCGACTCGCAGCGAGCGAGCCTGGTTCGCGAATGCCTCCACGAACTCGTCGTACACGTCGGTGTGCACGTAGAACCGTTCGGCCGATGTGCACACCTGGCCGCAGTTCAGGAACGACGCGAAGGCCGCCCCCCGAGCCACGACGTCGATCGGGGCCGACGGCATCACGATGAACGGATCGTTGCCGGACGCCTCCACGAGGACGGGCTTGAAGCGTTCGGCGGCGGCGCGCGCGACGGCCCGGGCGGCCGGGACACTGCCCGTGAACGCGATGCCATGAGTGTGTTCGTGGGCGACCAGAGCCTGTCCGGCTTCGGCGCCACCCGTGATCACCTGAACGAGACCTGGCGGTAGATGAGCGAAGGCCTTCATGGTCACGAGCAAGGTGAGCGGTGTGAGATCGGACGGCTTGACGATGATCGCGTTGCCAGCAGCGAGAGACGCAGCGGCTTGCCATCCGAAGAGCAGAACCGGGAAGTTGAACGGGACGATCGACACGATGACGCCGAGAGGTTCCTTGAGCACCATCTGCATCTGACCGGCGATGGCGGAGCCCGCCAGACGTCCCTGTTCGTGTCGGGCGAGTTCGGCGTAGTAGCGGAACGACGAGGCGGATGCGCCACCTTCCCAATTCGACTCGCGAAACGGCTTGCCCATCTCACGCGTGAGGCATTCGCCGATGACGGGGGCCAACTCCACGAGTGCATCGGCCACGCGGTGCAACGCATCGGCTCGTTCGAGAGAACTCAGACTCCACCACTCACGCTGCGCTCGCCTCGCGGCCGCGATCGCTGTCTCCACTTCAGCACTGGTCGCCAACGCGAATTCGCCGGTCGTGAGTTCGGTCGCTGGATCGATGACGGCACGCTTCTCGCCACGGCTCGGGCGGTACTCGCCGTCGATGTAGAGGTGGCCGGAGAGTTCAGCCATGAGCGCGGTGACCGGTGTGGACATGCGACCACGATAGGTCACGGCGGAATTCAGCTGGTCGACGACTTCGTTCGATCGGCGAGGGAGAGCAACTGCTTGCGCAGCATGATGCCGTCCCCGGGGCCGAGCAGGAATCGCTCGACGAGACGGCCCAGCGGAAGGTTCACGCGAGCCCGAACCCGGGTGACGAGACGCGTGCCGTTGGCATCCGGACGTAGTTCGTAAGCAAGAGAGAACTGCACGCGCCTCGGGGCGCCGTCCGATCTTCCGAGACACAGAACGAATGCTCGGGGCGGATCGACGACAGCGGCGTCGAAGGCGAGAGGACCTGCTGGTACGCGATCACCGGTGTTCACGTTCTGCCAACGCGGTTCGATCGACCGCGCGCTTCGCCGACCGAGATTGTCGATCAGGTCGTAGCTGTACCAGCCGGCCCGCTTGAATCCCATCTGGCGGAGCCAGGGAAAGACGGAATCGGGAGGAGCCTGCAGAGTGATCGAACGCGTAGCGACCAAGCGGGCGTTCGGTACCAGATCGTCGCCGACGACCGTTCCTCGTATCTCGTGTTCGGTGGCTCCCCAGTTCTGAAAGATCACGGCGCACCTTCGTCGCCCGCTCGCCACACTCGCACGAGCACCCATGTTGCGGCGACACCACACGCGGTCCAGGCAATCGAGCGAACGAGATTGGCGGCCATCAGGCGATCGTGCACCGACTGGTCGAAACCATCGGCCAGATCGCCGTGAGCGGGGGCCGACCAGAATCCGCTGATCGCGAGAACGACGGCCATTGCGGTGGCTCCGACGAGAGCGGGAATTCGTAGATCACGGCGATCTTCGAAGAAGGCCAACCACAAGACCCCGAGAAGCGTGAGCCCTTCGAGCAGCCACGGAACGAGAAGAAAAGGGCCGATTCGGTCGACGTGCTCGGCCTGGAACGCCACGTACGAGTCGGGACCCACATCGGCGAAGAGGGGATAGTGCACGAGTTGGATGGTCCAGATCATGCCGACCATGAACCAACTCGCGAGCACGTGAACGACGACGAGTGAACGGAGCGATGTCGGCGACACGGCGTGACGATCAGCGAATGTCGCGAATCAATGGCTCGGCGATGCGCTGCGGCGCCCCCGCCAAGAAGCCGAACAGGAATGCCCGCTTGGGCAGCCACACCGCCCGCTTGCCGCGCTGCACCGCGCGAACCGCCTCCGACCCCACCCGCTCGGGTGCGACGTTGGGCATGAGGCCCATCCGCCGAAAACGAGCGAACGACTTCACGGCCGGCGGGTGAGTGAGATTGGCCAGGAGATCAGTGGGCACCGGGCCCACCTCGAGATTCGTGACGCGGATGTCGAGCCCCTTCAGGTCCTGACGAACGATGCGGGTGAAGTGGCTGAGACCGGCTTTGCTCGCCGAATACACGCTCATCCCACCGAAGCCACCGTTGGCCGCCATCGACGAGATGTTGACGATGTGGCCTCGGCCGCGCTCCCGCATTCGAGCCAGCACGTCTCGCGACAGGTGAATGGGCACGTTCAGGTTCAGAGTCAGCAACTCGTCGACGTCGGTGCGGGTGGTGTCGAAGATGCTCTTGGTCGTCTCCATGCCCGCGTTGTTCACCAACACGTCGATGGGCCCGACTTCGCGCTCGACCCGGTCGATCAAACCGTCAACTTGGGCGGTGTCGAACAGATCGGCGGCAATGGCGTGGCCGCCGATCTCCTGCGCCACTGCTTCGAGCGGCCCAGCGGTCCGGGCCACCACCGTGACGCGGGCGCCAGCGCCGGCGAAAGCGCGGGCGATGGCGGCTCCGATTCCGCGCGAGGCACCGGTGACGAGAACGTGTTTCCCCGTGAGTTCCATCGACTCATCATTGTCGGGTCAACCAGGCCACGCAATTAGTGTTCGGACATGGCTGCACCTTCGACTCGACTCATCGATCACATGCGCGGCGTGCGCTACGGCGAGGTGCTGGCCGTTTTCGCTCGTGACGGCAAATTGCAGGCCGAGGTGTACGGCACTCAGATGCTCAACGACTGCCCGCAGGAGCTGTGGCAGACCCTCAAGGCCGACGACATCGCCCGGGACATGGGGGCACTGTTCGTGAAACTCAACGGACCCCGTCACTGGGTGCTCGACGGACTCGGCACCAAAGTTGCCCCGGTCGAGCCGGTCATGCGCGAGTTCAACGGCTTGTTGATGCGTCGTATCGCCTTGGTCGATCTCGGGACCACACCTCAGGCCGCTCCGTACACCGAGCGCAAGGTCGATCGCGGAGCAGTGTTCTATTGGGACGCCGGCAAACCCGTGTACGAAGTCGTGAATCCGGACGGTGTCGCCTATGTGATGCAGGCGCTGTGCATTGGGGTCGACCCTTCGATCACCGAAGCTTCTCTTCCGACGCTCGGCTCGCGGTTGTCGCTACCAGCCGGCTGGTCGTATCGCACGCGCATCCTCGACGAAGAACTCGTGGTCGACACCACGGCCACGGTGGCCACCGTTCTGCAGGACGAGTTCGAGAACTCCTACACCTTGCCGTACTGACCGGCCCGGCGCTCGCGGATCTCTTCCACCTCGGTGCGCACGGTGCGCACGAGTCGCTCGATCGCCGAATCGGCGAGGAACAACATGGTCTCGGGTCGCTCGAAACCGAGTGCGCGGCTGGCGGGGTGTTGACCGGTCATCCAGGTGGCGAGTCCGATGCAACCAAGGGCGAGGAATCCGGTGATGTCGATGAGTTCGGGGACGTCGTCGAGTCCGAGTTCGTGAGCCGGACGTTCAAGAGCGCGCCCCAAGTACATCCCGTAGACCGACGTGTGTAGGCCGATCGAGTCGGCGAGTGTGAACGCGGTGATCCGCGCCTCGAGTTCGCCGTGCAGGATTTCGCCCACGGGGTCGATGATGTGTGAGTAGTTCATCATCGAGTCGATACCCGGGTGATTCTGCGTCCACTGCATGCGGAACTTGATGCGCGCGATCAGTTGCTCCTCGGGGCTGTCCCAGTGCGCATAGGTGAGAGTGGCCATGTCTTCCACCAACTTCTCGGCCTCGCGAACGACTGCCAGAGCCATGAGGCGCTCACGGCTTTCGAAGTGGTAATTGACGAGACTCGGCGACACACCGAGTTCGCTGCAGATCTCGCCGACGTTGACTGCGCCCGGACCTTGCATCGCCAATGCTTCACCGACGGCAGTGAGGATCAATTCGGAGGCCGAGCCATAACTGGGGCTGTTCGACGTCTTGTTCCGGCGCTTGGTCATCCGCTCTCTCGATCCGCTCGGAAGACTGTAATCCATTTCCTGCGTGGGGAGGGCGTCAGGTCCCAGCGCCCGGACCAGGGTCTCGTCTCGGCTGAATCCGTCAGCCACCCACTCCGCATCCGTACCGATGCGGGGTTGGTGAGTCACAAGTGGGCTCTCTTCGAGATCACAGTGGTGGCATGTCACGAGACGTGCCGTCAACAAAGGAGAGAGACGATGACTCGGACCTACGTGATCATCATGAACAAGTTGCGGTCGATCCGCGACATGGACGACGAAGGCGGGGTAGCCGCCGAGTACGGCGTGCTGCTGGCCGGAGTCGTCGCCGTGGTTGCGGTGGCGGCGGCCGCTCTCGGCGGTCGTATCAGCGACCTGTTCGACACCATCCTGCCGTGAGGCTTCGTCGTTCGGCCCCCGGTCGCCGGGGGCCGAACGACGGGGGTGTCGCGAGCGTCGAGTTCGCGCTCGTCGTCCCCTTGCTCGTTCTTCTTCTTTTCGGACTGGTGATCGCCGGTTCGGTCTACCTCGATCAGTTGAATCTCCAGTCGGCGGCTCGAAACGCCGCTCGCGCTGGATCGATCTCGTCGACCACCGCGTGCGCGACGGCTCAGGCCGAGTTGTCCGCGCAGTCGGTCGGCAATCTGCAATGCAACGTCCTCAGCACGTGTTCGACCGGTGGTTTTCGGGTCGAGCTCACGGCTGATCGGATCGTGACGGTTCCGCTCCTGGGTGATCGCAGTGTGAATCTCAAGGCCACGTCGACCTTTTCGTGTTCGGCATGAAGCAGCGTGATGACGGGGCGATCGCAGTGATCGCGGCGGTGGCTTTCTTGCCCCTGTGTCTGATGTTGGCGATCGTGGTCGATTCGGGCCGGGTGTGGGTGGGGCGAACTCGCCTCCAGAACTCGGTGGAGGCCGCGGCGATTGCCGCGGCGCAGACTTGGATGACCAAGGGTCAAGCGTGCTCGTCGACATCGCTCGCCGTGATCTCCTCTGACGGAGCGGCACCCACGACGGTGCAGTGCACCGTGACCGGATCGAATTCGTCCGGGGTCACGCGAGTCACCGCGTCCGAGCCGATCAGTTTGACCTTCGCCAGTTTGGTCGGTCGATCCTCCAGCACGGTGACGGCGGCCATCGGAGTTCGCATCGGTGCGTTGAGCTCGACGGTCGGTGTCTGGCCGTTCGGTCTGTGTTCACAGGTAAAGGCAGTGTCCGACTGGATCGCGTCAGGTATGACGACAGCGACGAGCACCGTGATTCGATTCCAAGACCAGACGCAGACGTGCGGTGGCTCGGTCTCGGGCAACTGGGGAGTTCTCGACTTCAACGGCGGCTCTTCGTCCAACGCGGAAACGAAGGACTGGGTCGACAACGGTTACTCGGGTGTCGTCACAGTCGGCGACTGGATCATCGGCAGTCCGGGGGCGCCGTCGAGTTCACTCGACATCGCATCGATCGTCGGCAAGAGCGTGATCATGCCGATGTTCAGCTCGCCACGGCTGAGCGGCTCGAACGTCGAATATCGGATCGTCGGCTTCGCCAAGGCTCGGGTTGACGCGGTCCAGTTCACCGGCGGGGCGGCCAGTCGCAGCATCAGGATCACTTTGCAGACGGGAACGATCACCGGGTCGTCGTCGTCGCTCGGTGGAACGAATTTCGGATTGGTGGGGGTGGGCGTGTGCTCACTCGACAGCACAGGGAGTTGCACATGAACATCACATCGAAGATCAAGCGAGCGACGGCACCGGCGGTCGCGTTCGTCTGTGTAGGAGCGGGTGGTCTTCTGCTCGTACCCGGAGACGAAGCGAGCGAGGAACGGCTGCCGACTCTGGTTGCCGCGAGCGACATCGTCGATGGCACCGATGCCACCCGCGTACGTAGTCGGGTGGAGGTTCGGATGCTGCCGCCGGACGCTCGCGCGAACGGGGCGCTCACATCGGCCGACGAGATCCCTGACGGCGTGCTGGCCTACTCGCACGAGTCCGGACAGCAGATCCTGACCAGTTCGTTCGCCGCCGACCGGATCGCTGCACTCGGTGACAACTTCGTAGCGGTCTCGATTCGCGTCGAATCGCCACGGTGGATCGGTCCCTTGGTCACGACGGGGCGGATCGTCGACGTGTACCAAGTCGATGCGGAGGAGGTGCGTCTGATCACGACCGATGCGGTGATCGTCGATGCTCCCGATCCGGAGAACCTCGGGGCGAAGGACGACTCGGTCGTGGTTCTGGGAGTTCGGAAAGATGCGTTGAGCGCAGTTGTACTGGCTGCGAGCAACAATGCGATCTGGTTGGTGGGTTCGTGAACGCCCCGGTGGCCACACTCCCTCCGGTCGTTGCGGTTCTGTCTCCGAAGGGTGGAACGGGGAAGACCACCATCGCTGTGAACGTTGCCGTGGCCCTCGCCCGACACGGTGGAACCGCACTCGTCGATCTCGATGCGCATGCGGGTGATCTCGAGTACGCCCTTCGTCTCCATCCGATCCAGCGGCTCGACGACGCGATTCGGCGGCTCGACACCGATCCGCAGTTCGACGTCGGCGGCATCATGACCCCGCATCCGTCGGGCCTTCGAGTGCTGTGTGCCCCGTCGTCCCCGATCGACGCCGACCGTTTGGCTGCTCCCGATTTGCTTCGAGTGGTCGATCGACTCGTTCGGGACGAGAAGCCGCTCGTTCTCGACACCGCCACTGGTATCGACGAGGTGACGATCGGAGCGTTCGAACGATCGACCCATCCGGTCCTCGTCACCTGCACCGACGTCGCATCGGTCCAGGCGGGACGCAAGTTCCTCGACACCCTCGAAGCACTCGACATGGATGCGGCTCGTCTACGACTGGTGATCAATCGTGCGACCGCTGGAACCGGGCTCACGGTCGCCGACGTCGAAGACGTCCTGGGTTTCGAAGCGTCGTTTCGTGTGCCTGATGATCGGCGCTTCGCCCGGGCCATCAATGTCGGTACGACGATTTCCGAGTTCGACGGATCGAGCGATCTGGCTCGACCGTTCAACGAGTTCGCCGATCGTATTCTCGGCCGTCCGTTCGACACCGGAGACGGTCGCAAGCGCTGGGGGCGTGGATCGTGAGCCTGGCCGAGAGAGTCGACCGAAGGGGGCGGAGTGTCTCGTCACCGGGCGCTCGGGTGACCGATCCGACCGATCGTCCGCCCATCGAATCGTCACGGGTCGTGCGACTGGCCGATGCGGTCCGTGCCCGACTGGCCGACTTGCCCGATCGTGCTTCGATGACGGATGAACGGCTGCGTTCGGCCGTCGAGAGCGAAGTCGCCGGGTTGTTGGCCGATGAACTGGCCGCCGATGGAAACGAATTGCCGGCACGACTCCGCAGTGCGGTCCTCGACGAGTTGTTGGGTTTTGGAGTTCTGCAGGATCTCCTCGACGATCCGACGATTTCGGAAATCATGGTCAACGGCCTGAAGGGGGTCTGGGTCGAATCCGACGGAGTTCTCCGTCGCTCCGCTCGCTCGTTCTCGTCGTTGGAACAGCTCATGCGCGTGGTCGACCGCATGGTTCACTCGGCGGGGCGGCGGGTCGATCAGGCGTCACCGATGGTGGACGCTCGTCTGCCCGATGGTTCTCGACTCAACGTGATTCTTCCGCCGTTGTCGGTGGATGGTCCGGCTTTGACGATCCGAAAGTTCACCTCGGCTGGGCTCACCATGGACGACCTCGTCCGTCAAGGGTCGCTCGACGCCGAGGCGGCGGAGTTTCTCGAAGGGGCGGTGAGGAATCGGATGAACGTCCTCGTGAGTGGAGGCACGGGAACGGGCAAGACCACCATGCTCAACGTCCTGTCGACGTACATCGAGCGAGACGAACGCGTGGTGACGGTCGAAGATGCGGTCGAACTCACGCTCGATCTACCGAACCTGGTGCGACTCGAGGCGCGTCCGGCCAACACCGAAGGCTCCGGTGAGGTGACGATCCGTGATCTGGTGCGGAACTCACTGCGTATGCGACCCAATCGGATCGTGGTCGGTGAAGTTCGTGGTTGGGAAACCATCGACATGCTCCAGGCCATGAACACCGGCCACGAGGGCTCGCTGTCGACGGTGCACGCCAACACGCCGCGTGACGCCTTGCGCCGCCTCGAGACCATGACGCTTCTGGGTGGTGTCGATCTGCCGCTGCGCGCGATCCGCGAGCAGATCGCCTCTTCGATCGACCTCATCGTGCATTTGGCTCGCGATGCTCAGGGGCGGAGATTCGTTTCGGAAATCGCCGAGATCGAAGGAATGGAAAGTGACGTGGTGGCGATGGCCGACCTCTTCACTCGCGCGCGGTCGAGTGGAAACTCGGGACCCTTGAAGCGCACCGCGGTGTCGTCGCGTCGAATGACGATGAGGTCAGGGGAGTCGTGAGGCAAGAACTCGCCGTGGTGTTGATCGCGCTCGCGGCCGCTCTCGTCGTAGCCGAACTAGCGACGATCGTCCGATCGAGTCGATGGCGCCGACATGTTCGTATCCAGGTCGGACTCGTCACCGAGACACCGGCTACCCGACCAGCGTGGTTGACGATGACCACGGCGTGGAGCGCAGCGGCCGCCGCGACTGGATTCGCTTGGGCCGGACCGGTGGGTCTGGGGCTCGGAACGGTGCCGGTGATCGTCCGACGCGCTCAGGTGAGAGCCGAGCAACGTCGGCGATCGGACCTCTTGGCATCCGAACTCGCTCCGACTCTGCAACTCGTGGTGGGAAATCTGCGGATCGGTCGCAATCTTCCGGCTGCCATCGCCGAAGTGGTCGAGTCGTCGGGGGAGCCGTTGCGTTCGATGCTGGCCGATGTGGTCGCGCAGGCGCGCCTCGGCGAGCCCATCGACGAATGCTTCCGACGATTGGCCGAGCGCGAGAACGACCGACATCTCGGCGTCGTCGCCTCGGCGATCGGCTTGCACGCCCGGCACGGCGGTTCGTTGGTGGAGATTCTCGAGAGTGTGATCGAGACCGTTCGCGAGGAAGACCGCTTGCGGCGCGACATCAAGAGTCTCACGGCCGATGGCCGCCTGAGCGCGATCGTGCTGATGCTGATGCCGCCGTTCGCGTTGGCTTTCGTGAGTCTGTTCAATCCGCGCTACGCCGAACCTTTGGTGACCGAACCCCTCGGTCGGGCCATGTCGGTCACCGCGGTCGTGCTCGGGCTGGTGGGTTGGCGTTGGCTACGCACACTCAGTCGACCGGAGGTCGTGGCATGACGCGCGTGATCGCCTGTGCTCTCTTTGCCGCTGCCGCGGCCCTCCTCGTCATGGTGTGGAAGGCGCCGATCGTGCAATTGAATTCCGCGGTCGCGACTCGTCTGAATCGCTGGCAGTTTCCGTCACTGCTTCGTCGCCAGCGTGAGATTCAGCGACTCCAACGACTGGACATCGAATTGATCGACAGCCTCGGCGAAATGATCATGGGTCTGGAGGCGGGACTCTCGTTCGAAGCAGTTCTCGATGCGTATTCCGACCGCCGGTCCTCGGTGCTCGGTGTCGAGTTCCGCACGATTCTCGACGACGTACGGCTCGGAACGAGTCGACTACAGGCGCTTCAGAGTTTCGAGCGACGCAACCCCACTCCGGCGGTACGGCTCTTCGTGTCGGCAGTTCAACAGAACAGCAAGATCGGCGCACCTCTGGCGGCCACTTTGCGCGGGCAGGCCGAAGCTGCGCGTCGGCAACGTCGTCAGGCCGTGGAAGAAAACGCGGCGAAGATCTCGCTCAAGATGGTCTTCCCGACCGTCTTCTGCATTCTTCCCGTGCTGATGGTCGTGATCGTCGGACCGGCTGTGATTCGACTCGTCGAGTCGTTGCCGAAGTGACATCTGTGGGCTGACAGGACGCAACGGCCGATCGAAACTGACTCCATCGCCTGGTTCGTCCTCTCTCTCATCGCTGCCACCATTCCTCTCGTACTGACAGTCGATCGTTACGTGCCGCGTCGCGGCGGTCGATTCTGGGTCGGTTGGTCGTTCGCGCTGATTGCGTGGTCGGGGATCGTGACCGGCACACTCCGTGAACGCCACCTCGACCGGCTCGAGTGGATCGCCTTCGGAATCGTGGCTGCATCAGTTGGCGGCCTGGTCGCGATCGACCTCGCGGTGAAGCGACTTCCCCTTGCGATCAGTTACGGATCACTCGCTGTCACCGCAGGTCTTCTCGTTGTCAGTTGGCGCAGTGAATGGAGTGGCATCGGCGGCGCAGCTATCGGTGCAGTGAGCATGTTCGCGATCGCGTGGACGCTGAGCCGCGTCAGAACCGGAATCGGTCGCGGTGACGTGCACGTGGCGCCGCTACTCGGTCTCGCCATCGGATGGGTCGACCCATGGAGTGTGCTGATCGCGTGGTTCTTCACACTGCTGGCGGGTGGATTGGTATCGGCAATACTGCTCGGTTCCCGACGCGTGACTCGACGATCGACCATTCCCTACGGTCCGTTTCTCGCTCTCGGCGCAGCGGTCGCCATTTCGCTGGCGTCATGACGGATCCGGTCGACCACGTGGACCGCCTACGGAACGGCGATCGATCGGCGTGGTCGCACTTCGTTCGTTCCGTCAACACCCGCGTGTCGAGATATGCACGTCATCAGGGTCATCCCGACCCCGATGACGTGGTGGGGGCCGCGCTCGAAGCAGTGGTGAAATCCATTCACCGATTCGACGGCGGTGATCGTGATCTGTGGTCCTTCGTGTTCGTGGTGGCTCACGCCCGCATCGTCGATTCGTGGCGACGTCAGGGTCGAAGCGTCCCCACCGACCGTTTCGACGACGTGGCCGCAACCGGTAGCGACACCAACGTGGATCTGGCCGACTTCGTCGTCGAACTTCTCGCCGTGCTCGACGACGAACGGCGAACCGTCATCGTGATGCGCTACATCGAAGGATTGCCCACGCGCGAGATCGCGGCCCGACTGGGCAAGAGCGATGACGCCACGCGTGCGATCGTGTCGCGCTCGTTGGACACTCTGCGACAGGCATTCGCCGAGCACCGGATGTCCGCTGAAACTTCACCTTCCGTACACCCGGCAGAAAGTGAGCCGACACCCACATCGTGAACGATCGCCTGCGTGCAGACGTTCGTCCAGCCACGGGAAGTGACGGTGAAGAAGCCGCTCGTCGACCGCGTCCTTCATGCCGTCGTGACGTCCGGCGCGATGACCTCGCTCTTGGTGCTCGGAGCCATTGCCGGCTTTCTTCTCTACCGCGGCTTGCAGATTTTCGGCGACATGGGTTTCGGCTTCATCACCGGCTCACGCTGGGAGGGGACGGGCGCCGAGGGTGAGTTCACCCAGTACGGGATCGCGCCGATGATCGTGGGAAGCCTGGTGCTCTCGTTGATCGCAGTCGCGGTTGCCCTTCCGTTGTCAGTGGGGACCGCGCTGTTCGTCGAGTTCTACGCCCCTGCTCGACTCAAGAAGTTCCTCGTGTCGATTCTCGATCTGGCCGCGGCTGTCCCGTCGGTCATATATGGCTTGTGGGGCCTCTTCATCCTTCGCCCACTCGCACTGGAGTGGTCACGATTCCTCAACGACTACTTGGGTTGGTTCCCCCTCTTCTCGGTCGACGCGACGTTCTTCGACGGAAGCCCTTTCATCGGAGGACTCGTTCTCGCGGTGATGATCTCGCCAATCATCACCGCGGTGGCTCGCGAAGTCTTCTCCCAGACACCCCGCGAGCTGATTGACGGTGCTCGGGCTCTCGGTGGAGAGCGCTGGGCCGCAATTCGGAACATCGTCCTGCCATTCGGTCGAAGTGGTGTGATCGGTGGCGCGATGCTCGGTCTCGGGCGTGCGCTCGGTGAGACGGTTGCGATCTATCTCGTGGTGAGCATCGTCTTTCAGGTCAACCTGCAAATCCTCTTCACCGGAAGCGGAAACATCGCCTCGATGATCGCTCTCAAATTCGGCGAAGCATCGCCCTATGAGGTCAAGGCACTGCTGGCGAGTGGTTTTGTGCTGTTCGTCGTGACGCTCGTCGTCAATCTGATCGCGTCACGGATCGTCAACCGAACGGTCCGAAAGGCTTCGAAATGACCGATCAGGTGGCCGTGCATGCGGCGTCGACCGCAGTGGCCCCCGAACGCCCCTGGCGGCCCACGGTGAGACGGCGAGTCGTCACCGCAGTGTCAGCAGTCTTGGTGGTTGCTTTCGCCAGCCTGGTGGTACTTCTGAGTCCGCTTGCTGGAGTAGCGGGTATCGCAATGGTGGCCATCCCGACCCAGGTCGCGGTCAGCCTCGCTCGTACGAGTCGTCGAAATTCGGCGGCCCGTCGCAACGAGGTTGCTTCGAGTCTGGTGGTGATCTCGTTCGTTCTTCTCATGATCCCGTGGTTGTCGGTCTTCTACGCCGTCGTTCAACGGGGATTCAGAGCCATCTACTGGGGTTTCTTCACGAACGACATGAGAGTCACCGCGCCTGATGCGGAGCTCTCGACCGGGGGCATTTCGCACGCGATCGTTGGAACTCTGATGATGATCGTCGTCGCGACGATCGTTTCGGTTCCACTCGGGATTCTCTCGGGCGTGTACATCACCGAGATTCGGGGACGTGCGACGAATCTCGTTCGCTTCATGGTCCAGGCGATGAGCGGCGTCCCGTCCATCGTGGCAGGCCTGTTCATCTATTCGACTCTCGTGATCTACACGAAGTCGTACAGCGGATTCGCCGGAGCCCTCGCGTTGTCGGTTCTGATGATTCCGACCGTTGCTCGAACTTCGGAGGAAGTTTTGAAGCTGGTGCCTGACGACCTTCGTTACGCGGCCTACGCACTCGGATCATCGCAGTCCAGCAACGTCTTCCGAGTCGTGTTGCCCACCGTTCGGAGCGGACTCGTGACCTCGGCGATTCTTGGTGTCGCTCGAGTAGCCGGCGAGACCGCTCCGCTGTTGATGACGGCGCAGTTCTTCGTCGCATTCAAGGTCAACCCGTTCGATGGGCCAATGGGCTCGCTGCCCGCCATCACGTTCAGCTTCCTTCAGAACGGAGCAGACAACGCGGTCACACGCGCCTGGGGCGCGTCTCTCGTCCTGCTCGCGATGATTTTGGTGCTGTTCGTTCTCGCCCGGGTGCTCTCGGCCGGTCGTCGTCGGAGGGCCCGGTGAGTTCACCGGAAGTTCGCCGAGGTGTCGTCCTTACGTCGCATCGTTCTCGTCTCGCCGTCACTTCGCATGCTTACGGTCGCGCTGTCACCCAACACGTGAACAAAGGAGAAATCAGTGAAATTCGGTAAGAAGACCATCGCCGCTCTTGCAGTGGCCATGACAGTCGCGGGCACGACCGGCGCTCCGGTCAACGCCAACGGCCTGACCCTCACGGGAGCAGGTTCGACTTTCATCAAGAACC
>CAZELU010000021.1:32734-34154 GCA_964513215.1 uncultured Bifidobacterium sp. | reverse complement strand
TGGGTGCAGTATCAAGGCGCACAGACTTGGTTCCCCAAGGGAGTGCTGCCCACCGCCGGCCTCACCCAGGCACTGCCGTTCTTCGTGATCGTGGTGGCCATGTTCCTGCGCGGAAAGTCGTTGCCGGTCCGCGGTGCCGTTTCGACCGGCAAGATGCCCTTCGCGGCGGCTCCGAAGAACGTGATTCCGCTCACCATCGGTGCGTCAGTCGTCGTCATCGCCCTGCTCTTCGGTTGGAACTACGACTGGCGTCAGTCGACCATCAACACGTTGGTGGCCATCGTCATCGCACTGTCGCTGGTGGTTCTGGTCGGCTTCGTGGGCCAGATCTCGCTGGCTCAGATGGCCATTGCCGGCACCGCCGGCTTCTTCATGTCGAAGTACTTCGAGGATCTGCCGTTCCCGATCGCACCGATCATCGGGGCATTCGTAGCGGCCATCTTCGGCGCGATCATCTCGATTCCGGCGCTCCGATTGCGAGGAGTCAACCTGGCCGTCATCACCCTGTCGGCAGCAGTGGCCATCGAGCAGTTGATCTTCAAGAACAAGACGTTCGCCGGTGAGCTCGGTGCTCTGCCGGTGAAGCCGCCGGAGATCGGCGGCAAGGACTTCGGCCCCAACAACACGTTGCTCAAGGTGGCCGGGTTGAAGGGTCGCGACGACATCCCGCCCAATGCCTGGTTCGGCATCGTGTGTCTCGTCTTCGTGATCATCCTGTGCTTGATGGTCGTGAACGTTCGCCGATCGAACACGGGCCGCCAGTTCTTGGCGGTGCGTTCCAACGAGCGCGCCGCTGCTGCGGCGGGTATCGACGTGGCTCGCACCAAGATTTTGGCCTTCGGTCTGGCGGCGTTCATCGCCGGTCTGGGTGGAACGCTCTCGGGCTACCGCTTCGGTTCGGTGACCCCGACCTACTTCGGCGCCTTCGCCTCGCTCACGTTCCTGTCGTTCGCCTACCTCGGTGGAATCGCGTCGGTGAGCGGTGCGGTGCTGGCCGGTGTGGTGGCACCCAACGGCCTCAACTTCAACTTCCTCGAGAACATCTTGCACATCGACCAGGGATACGCCACGCTCATCGGCGGTATCGGACTCATCCTGACCGCGGTGCAGAACCCCGAGGGTCTGGCCGGCGCACCGCGGCTCATCAAGCAGAGACAGATCGACAAGGCAGTTCGAAAGAAAGCCCTGGCCGAACGAAGTAAGGTCGGGGCATCCCAGGGGGAGGGATCAAGATGAGTCTGCTTCAGACGACGGGAATGTCGGTGACGTTCGGCGGTCTGCGCGCCGTCAACAACGTCGATCTCACGGTCGAGAAGGGCAAGTTGGTCGGTCTGATCGGCCCCAACGGTGCCGGCAAGACCACGTTCATCGACGGCATCACTGGCTTCGTGCCCACCACGGGCCGTATCGAGTTCAAGGG
>CAZELU010000021.1:0-32634 GCA_964513215.1 uncultured Bifidobacterium sp. | reverse complement strand
CAGTCCACCAAGAACTTCTTGCTCGACCTCGTCAAGCCCAACCGCAAGCGTGGCAGCGACGGTGTCGACTTCGCGTTCGACGTTCTCGGTATCGGCGACCTCGCGAGCAAGTATCCCAACGAGATCAGCCAGGGCCAGCGCAAGCTCGTGTCAGCGGCCCGTGCTCTGGCCGCCCGTCCCGAACTCGTGTGCATGGACGAGCCGGCAGCCGGTCTCGACACCACCGAGTCGCAAGAGCTCGGCAAGCGTCTGCGTCAGATCATCGACGCCGGCATCACCATCTTCCTTGTCGACCACGACATGGGCCTCGTGCTCGACGTGTGCGACTACATCTACGTCATCGAGTTCGGCGTCAAGATCGCCGAGGGAACTCCGGCCGAAGTGAAGCGGAATCCCAAGGTGATCGAGGCGTACCTCGGCAGCAGCGCGAAGGAGGCCTGACATGGCGGCACTTCTGGAAATCGAGAACCTCAACACCGGTTACAACGGTGTGTCGGTGGTTCGCGGTCTGAACCTTCAAGTGAACGAGGGCGAAGTCGTCGCATTGCTCGGCCCCAACGGCGCTGGCAAGACCACCACACTGCTCACCACGTCGGGCCTCGTACCGATCATTTCGGGTGACATCAAGGTGTTCGGCAAGAGTGTGAAGGGTCGCCGTCCGCACCTCATCGCGCGCGAGGGCCTCGCTCACGTACCCGAAGGCCGTTCGCTCTTCTACCAGCTCACCGTGGCCGAGAATTTGCGTCTCGGCGCGGCCAAGGGATCGGCCGACATCAAGAAGGCGCTGGGTTACTTCCCGGCCCTCGAGGCGATTCTCGATCGCCGCGCTGGCTTGCTCTCGGGTGGCGAACAGCAGATGTTGGCCATGGCCCGTGCACTCACCGTGAGCCCCAAGTTGCTCATGGTCGACGAGATGAGCCTGGGTTTGGCGCCGATCATCGTCGAGCGCCTTCTGCCGATCTTGCGTCAGATCGCCGATGAGACCGGTGCGGGTGTGCTCCTGGTCGAGCAGCACGTGCACATGGCCCTCGGTGTCGCCGATCGCGCCTACGTGCTCAGTCACGGCGAGTTGGCGATGCAGGGGAGCGCGGCCGAACTGGCCAAGGACCGCAGCCTCATCGAAGCGTCATACCTCGGCGAATCCCACTGACGATCGCCGCGCTGCGGCGAGTCAGCGCGGGTTGTCGGCGGGGAACTGCTTGAGGTAACTCTGCAGATCGAAGTAGTCGCGCCACAGCGTGATCTTGCCGTCGACCACTTCCCAGACGCCGTTCACCGGCAACTCGACCCAGCCGTGGTCCATGCGGAACTTGTCGGTCCGTTCGTTGAACACCACGTTGCCCGAGGTCGATTGACGATGGATCGGCCACGAGATCTCGTGGCACCGCGCGAACATGGGGCCGAGGATGCCGCGCATGGCCTCGGGGCCGTGCACCTTCATCATCGGCACGTTGTCGTACTCGCAGTCGGGGGCGACCAGGGCCAGGGCCGAGTCGAGGTCGTTGCGCTCGATCGCGGCGATGAAGGCGTTGACGGTCTCGAGCGGGCTCATGCGGGTGTGTCTCCGTGGTCGTGGGGCGGTTCCTTGCTCCAGAGCACGTCGAAGTCGCGAGCGACGTCGAGTACCTGGAACGCGCGTCCCAAACCTACGCAGAAGCCGATGGTGACGGTCAATTCGAGCAACTCCGAGTCGGAGTAGTTCGCGCGTAGCCGATTCCAGAGGTCGTCGTCGACCGCAGTGTGATCGATCGCGAAGCGCTCGGCGTACTCGGCAGCCAGACGTTCGCGCGGGCTGAAGTGGGGATTGTCGTAGTAGTTCTGAACCGAGTTGTACAGCTCGTCATCGAGTCCTTGCCGCATCGCCGATGCGGCCCGAGTATTCAGTCAAACGACGCATTGATTGAGCTGGGCGACGCGCATGCGCGCGACTTCCCGCTCGCGAATGCTCAGCGACGACTGCACGTACACCGCCTCGCTCATGGCGTGCACACCTTTGCCCATGTGCGGGGCCAACTGCCACATGCGAGCGGCTTCGAGACCTTCTCCGTCGGGAACGTCGATACGAGCCATGGCTCCTCCTCGGGTGACTACTTGGTTGATTCGAAGATTCGGATGCGCACCGGGATGGCGCTCTGCACGACCATACCCGTGACGCGGTCGTAGCCCTGATCGACCGACACCAGCCGGTTGGTGGGCGCGCCGATGTCGCGGACCTTCTCGTCGGTGAGCGATGAACCGCCCCACGAGTGAGCCATGGAGATCACGCCCCGACGGATGTCGGGAGCGGTCTCGACGACCGCGTGCAACGAAGCGCGCGGTGACGTGATCTCGATGATGTCACCGTCAGCGATGCCGTGTTCGGCCATGTCGTCGGGATTCATGTAGGCCGGATTGGTGGTGCCCTTGACGGCCAAGCCCGGAAGTTCGCTGCCGAGTGAGTTGAGCACGTGCTTGAGGCGTCGGCTCACGAGACGGAACGGATACTCCGACGACGATGCACCGAGGGCTTCGGCCGCGTCGGATTCGGTGCGCACCACGGCCAGTTCGTCGGCGATGTCGACCGGAGCAAGTGTGAACTTGGCGGTGCAATCAGGATCGGGCCCCTGCACGCGCAGCGACTTCTCGGGGTGCACCTTCATGCGGTTGTTCTTGATGTCGGCCAGCGACATGCGCGAACCCGCGTACGCCAACTCGAGGATTTCGTCGTCGGTGGGCTGATGATCGGTGGGAGCCGCACCACCGGGGAACGGCAGCGGAACGCCGAGACGCTTGGTGAGTTCGTAGAACACTTCCCACTCGTTGAGCACGTCGCCCAGGCGCGGCACGATGGCCTCGGTGTAGTTGGTGTAGGGCGCGCGGAACCAACGATCCATGAGATGCGGAACGTCGGCGCGTTCGAGCGACAACGTGGGTGCGATCACGTAGTGCGCGAATTCGGCGGTGGCCGACATGCGGTGGTCGACCACGACGAGGAGTTCGAGGTCCTTCATGGCTCGAAGGGTGAGCTCCTGGTCGGGCCAGGCCACCACCGGATTGCCGCCACTCACGATGAGCGCACGTACCTGTCCCTCGCCCGGCGTGAGAATTTCCTCAGCCAGAGTGGTGGTGGGCATCTCACCGCGCATTCCGTGCAGGTTGCGGAAACGTGCGGCCGGGCCCGGTGTGGGGTTGCGCGGAGCGATCACTTGCGCGCGGCGCGGCATGTCGGGATAGAGGAAGAAGCCGCTCTCGACTTCGTCGCCCTCGCGATTGACGCGGCCACAGATGGTGTTGAGCACGATCACGAAGTGCTCGGCGAGGCTTGAGTGCGGCGCCATGTTGGGACCGGTTCCGCAGCCCGCGGTTCCGCGCTTGCCGTTGGCGAACATGTGCGCGGCGGCCACGATGTCGTGGGCCGGGACGTCGCAGCGACGGGCCACGTACTCGAGATCGAAATCGCGCACCGACTCGGCCAGTCGATCGAGGTCGCCCACCCACTGGTCGCAGAACTCGTGGTCGATCAGATCCTCGTCGAGGATGATCTTGGTGATACCAGCCAGGAGCGTGGGGTCTTCACCCGGCTTGACGGCCAGGTGGATGTCGGCTTGTGTGGCGAGTTCGGTGCGACGCGGATCGATCACGATCAACTTGAGGCCGCGCTTCTTCGCATCGCGGATCACTACGAAAGGGTTCGTACCCTGCAGGCCGCCGGTGGGTCCGAAGCTCGACACCATGGGGTTGTAACCGACGGCGAGGAGAACGTCGGCGCCGGTGAAGTTGTGGTAGCCGGCTTCCCAAATGCCGGTGCGGAACGGAGCGGTTCCCTTGGCTGGCTGGTCGATGGTGACCGATGTGTAGAACGACGACGAGCCGATGCCCTGATGGAATGCACGGGCGGCCGGGACCGCGAGCGAGTTCTGGTAGCCACCGGTGCCGGTGTAACTGGCCACGGCGCGTGGGCCGTAGGTGTCGATGATGCGGCGCAACTCGGCCGCGATGGCATCGAGAGCGTCACCCGACGACACTTGCTCGAAGGTTCCGTCGGGACGACGGTGCAAAGGCGAACGCAGACGCGAGTCGTGCACCATCTGGTCGGGGAGTTGGCGGCCCTTGATGCAGGTGTAACCGGCGAAGATCGGATCCTCGGGCACACCGCGAACCGCTGTGACGCGACCGAACTGGACGTCGACCTCGAGTGGACAACTGGCGTGGCACACCCGGCAGAACGTGTGCTGGGTCGAGACGGTGTCGGACATCGGGTACCCCCTCGGAGGGACCCCCGTCCGCTCCGACCCACAAACTAATCGAACGGTAAGTTTTCAGCGTGACCGGACTCGAGCCCGGACGGGAGAGAACATGACCAGTACGGCCAGCAATCCGACGTCGCGCGTCGACGACTTGATTCACCGTGAGCAGTCGGCGATCGCCTGCCCGTATCCGATCTTCGCCGACCTTCGTTCGGGCGGTGGGGTGGCCTGGGTCGAGAGCCTGGGCGCCTGGATGATCACGCGGTACGACGACGTGCGCTCCATCCTGCGCGACACCGAACGTTTCTCGAGTTTGTTCCCCACCGGACCGGCGGCCGGCGGCGAGGCTCTCATGAAGGGGATCATGCAGTTGATGCAGGAACCCGAGATGCAGGCGGTGTTGGGGTCGAACTCGATGCAGCGGGGTCGTGCGGCGGTCTTGCTCAACGCCGATCCGCCCGAACATCGTCGTCAGCGTCGTCTCGTGAATCCGGCTTTTCGTCCCGACCGGATTCGCGGTATGGAGCCAGCCATCCGGGCGACCACCGAGCGGCTGCTCGACGACGTGTGTCGCGATCTTCGCGAGACCGGAACGGTGGAGATCGTGTCGCGCTTCGCCGTCGGTCTTCCCATGACCATCATCGCGCTCGCTCTCGGAGTTCCCGACGACGATCTGGCCACCTTCAAGCGTTGGTCGGACGATCTCGTGATGCCGGTGGGCAATCACAATCCGTCCACCGAGCAGGTGCGCGGGTTCGTGCTGTCCACCAAGGCGTTCAACGAGTACTTCTTGGCCCGCGTGGCCGAGCGTCGCGTGACACCCACCGACGACATCTTGTCCGACATCGCCAATGCCGAGATCGACGGAGAAGAACTGTCGGACGACGAGCAGTTGGGAATGCTCACGCAGTTCTTGGTTGCGGGCAACGAGACCACGACCAAGCTCATCACCAACACGATTCGTTACCTCGCCGAAGATCCTGAGCTGCAGGCCCGAGTACGTGCCGACCGCAGCCTGGTCGAGACCCTCGTGGAGGAGATGCTGCGCATCGAGGCCCCCGTGGGCGGCCTGTTCCGTCAGGCCAAGGTCGACGTGGAGGTCAACGGCACGAAGATCCCGGCCGGCGACCACATGTGGTTGCTCTTCGCGTCGGCGAACCGCGACGAGTGCAAGTTCGCCCAACCCGACCGAGTCGACCTCGACCGGCCGAACGTCAAAGAGCACTTGGCTTTCGGCAACGGCGAGCACTTCTGCCCGGGGGCGGGTCTGGCTCGCACCGAGGCCCGCATCGCGGTCGACCTTCTCCTCGATCGACTCGAGGACATCTCCCTGGCCCCGGGCAACGACTTCGAATTCGAAGATTCCTTCGTGCTGCGGGGCTTGAAGCGCCTGGTCGTCTCGGCTCGCCCCCGCTCCTGACGCACCGACTGCCGGCATGGCGGCCGAAGTGATCGGTCGGTTAGTTTGAAGCGGTCGTCCGGGGGGTCGGACGTGGAGATGGGGGTGCGCAATGGCCGATCGCTGGATCACTGACCGGGACCCGAGTCCTCGCTGGCCTCATTACACGCGTGCCAATGCCGGTGAAGTGTTGCCCTCGGCGGCCAGTCCCTTGAGTCAGCAGTTGTGCTGGGAGAACGGCATCCTGCTCGGATGGCGTGACGGCTACGTGCGGGGCGGCAACTACACGATCGACGAGTTCACCGATGGCCATCCCGAGGTCGCGGGGTTCTTCGCCGGCTACTTCTACATCAACCTCTCGAACGTGCGCATGCAGGGAGTGCGCAGCCCGCTGCTGACTGTCGAGCAACTCGACCTGGCTTTCTTCGGTGATCATCCCGACGTTCCGCCCTACGAACCTCACCCGCTCGACGAACGCCCCGACCTCGTGGAGGGCATCATGGGCCACCTCGGGTGGGTCATGACCACCACCTCGGTCCCCGAAGTGGACGCCGAAAAGGAGATGACGATCGCTCTGCGGCGCAACCGCCCTGATCTCGGTGCCGCGTCCGACTCCGATCTCGTCGCGCGCATTCGGATGCTGCAGCCGCTGTTGCGCAAGTTGTTCGACAGTCACACGCCGCCCAGTTCCGACTCGGCCATCGCCCCCGGAATCCTCGGTGCGGTGTGCGCCGCCCTCGGCGAACCCGAGACGGCGATGAAGTTGCTCGCCGGTATCGGCGACGTCGACTCGGCTGAACCGAGTTACCGCATGTGGGACATCTCGCGCCGCGTACGTTCGTCAGCCGAACTCACCAAGGAGTTCGACGCCGGCGTGACTGGTCTGCTCGATCGGTTGTCGTCGACGGGGTCGGCTGATGCCTCCGCGTTCCTGGCCGATTTCGATCAGTTCTTGTTCGACTTCGGTTCGCGTGGTCCGAACGAATGGGAGATCAGCGCCGACACCTGGGAGACCCGACCGGAAATCGCGTTGGCGGCCATCGATCGCATTCGTCTCCAGTCCGATGACGAGTCACCCCGCGTTCGTCAGAAGAAGAAGGCCGAGGAGCGCCAGCGTCTCACCGCCGAGATCCGAGCCAAGGTTGCTCCGCTCGGCGCCGAACTGGCCGGGCAGTTCGAAGGTGCCATCGTCGCGTCGTCGCAGATGGCCATTCGCGAGCGCACCAAGACCAACATCATTCGCGCGGTCAACGAGGTGCGGGTCGCGGTGCGCGAACTCGGTCGCCGCCACGCGGCGCTCGGCAATCTGGCCAACGCGCATCACGTGTTCATGCTCCTCGACGCCGAACTCGAGAAGTTCGTGGCCGATCCGAAGTCGTTCTCGGCACCGCTTGCTGAGCGTTACGTCCAGTGGCAGCAACTGCAGGCACTCGAACCGCCGTTCTTCATCAAGAACGGAGTGGTTCCTCCGCTCAGCTCGTACGCGAAGAAGGGTGAGAGCAGTGTGGCCAAGGCCGGTGCCGGCGACACCGTGCAAGGTGTGCCGGGCTGTCCGGGCAAGTACGTGGGCCGGGCTCGCGTGATTCTCGACCCGACCGAACCGGGCGACCTCGAACCCGGCGACGTGCTCATCGCGCCGAACACCGATCCGGCCTGGACTCCGCTCTTCATGCCGTGTGGTGCGGTGGTGGTCAACGTGGGCGCAGCCATCAGCCACGCGATCATCGTGAGCCGCGAACTCGGATTGCCGTGTGTCGTGTCGGCCACCGACGCAACCAAGCGCATCCCCAATGGTGCGCTCATCGAAGTCAACGGCGACACCGGAGCCGTCACGATCCTGGAGGTCCCGTCATGAGTCACCCGTTCCGCTTCGGAGTTCAGGCGTACGCGCCGGCGTCGGCCAAGGAATGGCGCGACCTGGCCAAGCGCGCCGAATCGCTCGGTTTCTCGTCGTTCCACCTGGCCGACCATGTGATCGGACCCGGCCCGGCGCTCAGCGCCACCGGCCACCCCGTGCAGACCGTGGCCGCCATTCCTGCCATGGCGGTGGCGGCCGAGGCCACCAGCACCATCAAGGTGGGCTGCCGTGTTCTGTGCGTCGATTACCGCAACCCGGTGATGCTCACCAAGGAACTGGCAACACTCGACTTCTTCTCCGAGGGCCGTCTCGAACTCGGTCTCGGAGCCGGTTGGCTCAAGAACGAGTACGAAGCCATGGGCATTCCGTTCGATTCGGCCGGCGTTCGCCTCGATCGCATGGAAGAAGTGATCGCGCTCATTCGTGCCTCGTTCGTCGACGGTGAACTCAACATCGACGGCAAGCACGTGCACGCAGTCGGGTTCGAGGCGGTGCCGAAGCCGGTCAACAAGCCGTGTCCGCCCATCATGATCGGCGGTGGCGCCAAGCGCGTGCTCGGCATCGCCGGACGTGAAGCCGACATCGTGAGCCTCAATTTCAACAACTCGACCGGTCGTCTCGGGCCGGAGGGAATCGGTTCGTCGACCGCCGAGTTGACCGATCAGAAGATCCAGTGGATCAAGGACGGCGCGGGCTCGCGATTCAATGAGATCGAACTCGAGATCGCCGCGTACTTCACGGTGGTCACGCCCGACGGTGCCGCGACCCGCGGGAAGATGGCGCCCATGTTCGGTCTCACACCCGAGCAGTTCGGCGAGCACCCGAATGTGCTCATCGGATCGGTCGACGAGATCTGCGATCGCATCGTCGAACGCCGCGAGCGTTTCGGAATTTCGTACGTGAGCTTCGGCTCGTCGGTCATGGAGGCCGTGGCCCCCGTGGTCGAGCGGCTGGCCGGCAAGTGATCCGGCCCCAGAGTGAGTCCTGAAAGAGATTGAGGAGAACAGTCATGAGCGTCGACATCAGCAAGTTCAATCCGTTCGACCCGGGCACCATGCAGTGCCCGTTCCCGCACTACGCCAAGATGCGCGAGGACGCGCCGGTCATGGAGATTCCCGGCATGGGAATCAAGTTGGTCACCCGCCACGATCTCGTGATGCAGACGTTGCGCGACCCGCAGACCTACTCGTCGCAGTTCGGTTCGTCGGGCATGCCTTTGCCGGCCGAGATCCGCAAGCGGTTCGAGGAGGTGTACGCCGAGGGTTATCCGCGGGTGAGCACGATGCTCACGGCCGATCAGCCCGATCACACGCGGTATCGCCGCTTGGTGTCGCGTGCCTTCCATCCCAAGGTGATGGCCGAACTCGAACCCACCATCCGGGAGATCACGGTGCGTCTCATCGAGTCCTGGATCGACAAGGGCCGTATCGAATTCGTCACCGAGTTCGGTGTTCCGCTCCCGGTGCGCGTGATCGCCAAAGCTCTCAACGTACCTGACGACCGCCTCGACGACTTCAAGCGTTGGTCGGACGACTCGATCGCGGGCATTGGCACCAACATCTCGATCGAGGAGCGGATCCAGGCCGAGTACGGCGTCAACGAGTTCCAGCACTACTTCGCCGAGCAGTTGAACAAGCGTCGCACCGAGCCACAGGACGACATCCTCACCAATCTGCTCAACGCCACGATCGAAGACGACGATCCCGAAGTCACCGACAAGCGCCCGCTCGACATGCCCGAGATGCTGAGCATCATCCAGCAGCTCCTCGTGGCGGGCAACGAGACCACCACCAAGATGCTCACCGAGATGATCCGACTGTTGGCCGAGAACCCCGATCAGTGGCGCAAGGTGAAAGAAGATCCGTCGCGAGTCGAGCGCATCGTGGAAGAGACGTTGCGCATGTCGACCCCGACCCAGGGCATGTGGCGCATGGTCACGGCCGACACCGAACTCGGCGGATATCCGCTCAAGAAGGGTGATCGCCTCATCATCGTGTTCTCGTCGGCCAACCGCGACGAATGCCTCTACTCGAACCCCGACGCGTTCGACCCCGACCGCGAGAACCTGCGCGATCACTTGGCGTTCGGCAAGGGAATCCACTTCTGCCTGGGTGCCCAGTTGTCGCGACTCGAGGGCAAGGTGGCGCTCGAGGAGTTGTCGAAGCGCCTCGACACCATCACCCTGCCCGACTCGAACAAGTACGAGTACTTCCCGTCGTTCATGTTGCGTGGCCTCACCAGCCTCGACGTCGAATTCACGCCGGCTGGGGTGAAGGCATGAGTGGCCAACTCGCGGGCAAGGTTGCGGTCGTCACCGGGTCGAGTCGCGGCATCGGTCGTGGAACCGCCATCGCCCTGGCCGAGATGGGCGCGACGGTGTACATCACCGGTCGTTCCACGGGCTCGGGTCCGCTCACGATCGACACCACCGTGAAGATGGTGAACGACGCTGGCGGTACTGGTATTGCCGTGCAGGTCGATCACGGTGACGACGCGCAGATCGCGGCGTTGTTCGCGCGTGTGAAGTCCGACTTCGGCAAGCTCAACATTCTCGTCAACAACGTGTACAAGATTCCCGATCCGCCGGCCTGGGGTGGTGGCTTCTGGGAGCACCCGGTCAGCATCTGGGACGATCAGGTCGGGATCGGCCTGCGCGCTCACTACGTCGCGTCGTGGCACGCCGCGCCGCTGTTGTTCGAAGGTGGTGCGGGCGGTTCCATCATGAACGTGTCGTCACCGGGTGGTTCCTCGTATCACTTCAGCTCGTCGTACGGTGCGGGCAAGGCCGGACTCGACCGTCTGAGCGCCGACATGGCGATCGAACTGAAGCCGAAGGGCATTGCCTGCTGCTCGATCTACCCGGGTTCGGTTGCGACCGAGTTCATTCAGGAGTGGGCTGGCAAGCGGGGGAGCGATCTCACGCAGGCTCAGACCACGCTCGGTGTGGGCCGTGCGATCGCTGCACTGGCGGTGGCTCCCGATCTCATGGACCGCAGCGGAACCATCCAGTGGGTGGAAGACATCTCCGAGCAATTCGACGTGCGCGACGAGAACGGCAATCTCGCGGTGCGTTACCACTCGCGACCGCGCTGAGGCCGCGAACTCGCTGTCTAGAACGAGAGTTCGAGGTGGTCGACACCGCGAATCGTGAGTCGATCACGCCAGGTGATGGCTCCGGTCGCCTTCATCGACGGGAACCGAGCCACGAGTGAACCGACCGCCACCTCGGCTTCGAGGCGGGCCAGGTTGGCGCCGAGGCAGTAGTGAATACCCGCGGCCAGGGCCAGATGGCGGTTCGCGTTCTCTCGGCCCAAGTCGAGTCGGTGGGGATCGCTGAACACGGACGGATCGTGATTGGCCGCCCCGAGAACCGTGGTGACGATGGTGCCGGGCTGGGCCACGACCGGTCCGTTGAGTCCGTGATATGTGACGGGCACGAGGGGCACACGGACGGTCTGCTGCACTGGGCCGTCCATGCGAAGGCATTCGTCGACCGCGCGTGATCCGATGCTCGGATCGGCGTGCCAACGCGCCAACTGGTCGGGGTGGGCGAGGAGCGTGTTGATCGAGTTGCCGATGAGGTTCACGGTGGTTTCGTGACCCGCGATGTAGAGCAACACCACGAACGAAATGAGTTCGGGTAACGACAGAACGTCGCCGTCTTCTTCGACTGAGATGAGGGCCGACAACAAGTCGTCGCCCGGGTGCTTGCGGCGATCTTCGATCACGTTCAGGAGATACGGGATGAGGAGGCCGAACACTTCGTCGGACTTGTCGAGATCGTCGAGCGTGGACGTGGGCTCGAGGTTCTGCGTGATGATCTGGCTCCACTCGCGCATTTCGTCGGCGCGATCGGTGGGCATGGCCAGGAGATCGGAGATCACCTGGAACGGGATCGGGAACGCGAGTTCGTCGATGAGTTCCATGCCGCCACGGGCCGCTGCCTTGTCGAGCACCTCGTCGACGAGTTGTTGGACGCGCCCACGCAGCCTTTCGATGGCCGATGGTGTGAACGCTTTGCTGACGAGACGGCGCAACCGCGTGTGATCGGGGGGATCGAGGTTGAGAATCGACTTGGCACCTTCGCGCCCGCGGCGCCGATCGCGTTTGGCCTTGTTCAGCGGGTCGGTGGGTTCGTTCGCGTTGGCCTCGATGTCACGGCTGAAGTCGTTGCTTCGGAGCGTGTGTGCGATGTCGTCGTAGCGCGTGAGCACGATCGTGCCGAACGGCGTGGTGTGCACCGGGTCGAGCTCGCGCAGCGCGTCGTAGAACGGGTACGGGTTGGCGCGGAAGGCCGGGTCGAACGGATTGAAGACGGGCTGAGTCATGGCTTCGAGCACTCGGCCAGCGCGTCGATGATGGTGTCGATCTGCGAATCACTGATGACGAGCGGGGGACAGAACGTGTTGGTGTCGGTACCAACCGCACGTGTGATGACACCTTGTTCGAGCATGCGATCACGCACCTTGACCGGGTCGATGTGCGGGTGTTGCGCCACCGCCCACACCGCGCCGTCACCGCGCACGGCCGCGATCTGCCCGTCGGCGTGCAGTGAGTGCAAGCCGGCTGAAAGTCTCCTGCCCACGTGATGCGCGCGCTCGACGAGACCTTCGCGTTCGATGATGTCGATGTTGGCCAGTGCGGCGCGACAGGCAGTGGGATGACCCGAGTAGGTGAAGCCGGTGCGCAGGAAGAAGTTGGGGTCGGCCTCGAGTGGACCGCGCACAGCGGGGCCGACGAACACGCCGCCGAGCGGCTGGTATCCCGACGTGACGGCCTTGGCGAACGTGACGAGGTCGGGGCGCACGCCGAAACGATGGGCGGCGAACCAATGACCGAGTCGGCCGAAGCCGCTGATCACCTCGTCGAAGATCAGGAAGGCACCGTGCTGATCGCACAGTCGGCGCACGCCTTCGATGTATCCCTCGGTGGGTGGGAACACGCCACCCGCACCTTGTACGGGTTCGATCAAGACGGCGGCGAGACGATCCTGGTTCTGCGACATCGCGATGGACAGCGCCTCGAGGTCGTCGGCGGGTACCTGCATCACGTCGCCCACCAACGGGCCGTATCCCTCGCGATTGGGCGGAATGCCCTGCGCGCTCGTTCCGCCGTAGGTGGTGCCGTGGTAGCCGCGTTGACGCGAGATGATGACGGTCTTCTCGGGATGACCCGACTGGACGTGAGCGAGGCGCGCCAACTTCATGGCGGTGTCGACGGCTTCCGAACCCGATGACGTGAAGAACACGCGGCTGTCGCTCATCGGCGCGATGCCGACGAGGCGCTCGGCCAGGCGTTCGACGGCTTCGTTCGTGAACGGGTCGAAGGTGGAATAGCCGGCGAGGGTTTCGGCCTGCTCGGCGATCACGCGGGCGATCTCGGCGCGGCCGTGGCCCACGGCGCAATACCACAGGGCGGCCATGCCATCGACGTAGTCGCGGCCATTCGAGTCGGTGACCACGGCCCCCTGGCCGCGCACGAGGGTGATGAACGACTCGCGCGTGGGCTTGGCGAAGGGGTGGAGGAAGGCCGAGGGCATGGTCTGAACGCTAGTGGTGGGGCTCGTCGCTGGGATCGGGGTTGCCGAGAGAAATGAGAACGATTATCATTTCTGACATGCGCCATTCTTCTTCCTCCCGAGTCTTCCGTTTCGTTGCTCCCGCGCTCGTTCTCATGGCTTCCGCCTGTGGCTCGGGGGAGTCCGCGCCCACCACGGCGGCCGAGGTCGCCCTCGATTCGGTGGTGCCGACGACCGAGCCGATCGAGACGACGGAGGCTCCTGAACTGGCGACCATCGTCGTGACAACGTCGATACTCGGCGCGGTCGTGACCGACGTCGTGCGCGACGCGGCTGAGGTGTCGGTTCTCGTGCCCAACGGAACCGATCCGCACGATTGGGAACCCTCGGCTCAGGACATCGAAGCCCTCAACGGGGCCGATCTCGTGGTGGCCAATGGACTCGACCTCGAGGAGAAGTTGGTGGAGGTTCTGGACGCCGCCGAATCGAGCGGTACGCGAGTGTTCCATGCGACCGATCACATCGAGCCCCTCGCCGGTGATGAACACGGTGATGAGCACGGTGATGAGCACGGCGACGAGAACAAGTCGGAGGACGACCACGGTCATTCACATGCCGAGGGCGATCCGCATTTTTGGACCGATCCGCTGGCGATGGCCTCGGTGGTTGCTGCGCTCGGTGATGAATTGGCGGCCATCGGCGTCGACGTGTCGGATCGCGTCGATCGTGTGATCACTGATTTGAAGGACGTCGACGGTGTGATCACGCAGTTGTTGTCGTCGCTGCCTGAGGATCGACGGGTTCTCGTGACGGGCCACGACTCACTCGGGTACTTCGCCGAGCACTACGGCTTCACGCTGATCGGCTCGATCATCCCGAGTCTGAGTAGCGCCGCCGACGTGACCGCGAAGAACTTGGCGGAACTGAAAGAGGCGATCGGCAAGACCGGGGCTCCGGTGATCTTCACGGAGTTGGGAACCCCGACCGATGTGGCCGATGCGCTGGCCGATGAGACCGGCACACGTGTGGTCGAGCTGGCCACCCATCTCGTGCCGGACGACGGTCTGTACCGATCGTTCCTGTTGAACCTCGCGTCCGACATCGTGGCGGCCCTGTCGGCGACTTCATAGTGTGTCCCGAGTGGGACCGTTGATCGATCCGTTCGTCGACAACGACTTCATGCTCCGAGCCCTGCTGGCCGGAGCGCTCGTGTCCATCGCGTGTGCGGTGGTGGGAACGTACGTGGTGCTGCGTGGCCTGTCCTTCATCGGCGATGCCCTGGCTCACGGCCTCCTGCCGGGAGTGGCGGGGGCTTTGCTCATCGGCTGGCCCACGATGCTCGGGGCGGCCGTTGGCGCCGGGGTGATGATTGGCGGCGTCGGTGTCGTCACGAAACGATCTCGTCTCTCGAGTGACGCCGCCATCGGGTTGCTCTTCGTGGGCCTGTTGGCGCTCGGCATCGTGGTGATCTCGAGTTCCGATTCCATCACCACGAGCCTCGAGGCGATCCTCTTCGGCGAGTTCCTGGGCGTGAGCGATGGTGACTTGTGGGCGCTCGGAGTTGCCGTCCTGGTGGTCGGAGCGGTGGCGGCCTGGTCGGCTCGACCGTTCCTGCTCTTGTGTTTCGACCCGGACCTGGCCAGCGTCATGGGCTATCGCGCCAACCGCTATCACCAGTTGATGTTGGCTCTGGTGGCCGGAACGATCGTGGTGGCGTTCCAGACGGTCGGATCGTTGCTGGTGTTCGGAATGCTGCTCGCGCCGGCCGGTGTGGGTTCGCTGCTGGCGCGCCGAGTGGGCGTGATGATGATGTGGGCGTCCGTCGTGGGCGTGTTGTCCACGTATGTCGGTCTGCTTCTCTCATATCACTATGGCTGGGCGGCCGGAGCCACGGTGGTTCTCGTGTCGGTCGTGATCTTCTTCGTCGTGTTGATCGCGACCTCGTTCGTTCCGAGGAGAGTCGCGTGAGTGCGGTGGTCGTTGCGCGGCGCCTCACTGTGGGGTACGGCGAGCACCGTGTCCTCGACGGTGTCGACACGTTCTTGGCGAGTGGCGGATCCATCGCATTGGTGGGTTCGAATGGATCGGGCAAGTCAACGCTGTTGAAGACGTTTGCCGGTTTGTTGGAACCTCTCGGTGGGGTGGTGGAGGTGCTGGGTGGTGCTCCGCGCGAGGCCAGTCGATCGATCGCCTACGTGAGCCAGTTCCATCGCAATGCGTTGGCGTTGCCCTTGCGGGCGATCGATGTGGTGCGCATGGCCCGCTTCGATCATCGCGGACGCTTCACCCGGTCGTCTGCAGAGGATGAAGTCGCCGTCGCCGAAGCGATGGACACGATGGAGATCGCCGACCTGGCCGACGTGGCCCTGCGCGATCTGTCGGGCGGTCAGCAACAGCGCGTCTACTTGGCGCAAGCGCTCGCGCGACGCGGCGACCTGTTGCTGCTCGACGAACCGACGAGTGGGTTGGACGCGGCGGGTCGTGCGGCCTACCTGCGCGCGGTCGAGCGTGAGCGGGGTCGGGGAGTGGCGGTGATCAGCGCGACGCACGACATCGGTGAGGCGTCGACGTGCGATCGGGTGCTGTTGTTGGCCGGACGATTGATCGCCGACGGGCCGCCCGATGTGGTGCTGACCCCGGAGAATCTGTTGGCGACATTCGGTGTGGGGCTCACCAGGGTGCACGATCAACTCGTGGTGACCGAACACGCACATGATCACGGGCACGATCACGGGCACAGTCACGGGCACAGTCACGACCACTAGTTGGCGCTTCTGATCAGTGTTCGTCCCAGTGATCGTCGTGTCGAGCGTGCAGATGCCCGTCGTGTAGGTAGTCCACGTGATCGCCGTGCGGCACTGCCTGATGACCACATCCCGGGCCGTGTACATGCTCGTGGTGTGAGTGCGCCACACACTCCTCCGAATCGCACATGTCCCAGTGATCGCCATGCTGGCGATGACGATGTCCGTCGTGCACGAAGTCGACGTGATCGTCGTGCTGAATCATCACATGGCCGCAGTCGGGGCCGTGCACGTGCGGGTGAGTCGGGGCCGGGGCGTGCTCGGTCATGACTCCATTATCCCCGTTGTGACCCCTGGCGGGCCGACAATCGGTCGGCGATGTCGCATCGATCACGTGGTTCCGCTGGAATGACGTCGTGTTCGAACGTTTCGCCGACCGCCTCCTCGACACCACGGTCATCGGCGGCTTCTCGCGCCTCGGCCCGGCCGTGCGTTCACGGCTCGGGAACTGGGAATCGTTCCCACCTGGTTGCCTCGCGGGTCGAACGATCATCGTCACTGGGCCCACCTCCGGACTCGGTTGGGCCGCCGCACTCGAGTTCGATCGGTTGGGTGCCGACCTCGTGTTGATCGGGCGTGATCGCGATCGCGTGGATGCGGTGCGTACTCGGTTGAGCGGCCAGGAGCGTGCTGTCACTCTCGTGGCCGACATGGGTGATCTCGAGGCAGTGCGTCGAATCGCCGACTCGATCCTCGCGACCGGTCGCCAGATCGATGCCCTCGTGCACAACGCGGGCGCACTCACCGCCGATCGACGCGTCACTCCGCAGGGCCACGAAGCAACCATTGCCACGCACGTCCTCGGCCCGCGTCTTCTCACGCGCGAACTCCTGAAGCTCCTCGACGGTGGCCGAGTGATCACGGTGTCGTCGGGCGGGATGTACGCCGCACCATTGCCGCGGTTCGATCGTGGCGAGTCACCCGAAATGAGCCCCCAGCGATACGACGGCACCAAGCAGTACGCGATCGCCAAACGCATGCAAGTGACGCTCAACGAAATCGACGCGACCAATCACCCGAACGTCACGTTCTCGGCGATGCATCCAGGTTGGGCCGACACCCCAGGAGTTCGCTCATCGCTTCCGGGTTTCGCCAAGGTCACCGCACCGATCTTGCGAACCGCCGAGCAGGGGGCCGACACCATCGTGTGGTTGGCGGCCACCGGACGGCGCTACGAATCGGGCCAGTTCTGGTGCGATCGGGCCGAGCGACCCATCCATCGGCTCCCCACCACACGCCGAACCGATGACGAAGAGAACCGTTCTGCGTTGCGGAAGTGGGTCGACGACGCGATCAGCGTGTCATGATCTCGTCGGCAAAACGGCCGGCGCGCAACAACTCACCCATCGTCTTCATGGCGGGCGCCGTGTGTCGGAAGAAGTGCATGTATCCGTCGCACAGATGATTGAGGCCGGGTTCGCCGTCGTCCGTGATCGCGAATCGATCCTTCGGACATCCACCGTGACACGCGAAGAGCACGTCGCACTCGCGACACTGGCGGGGGAGGCTCGACTGCTTGGCCCGACCGAAGGCCCGCTGCCGCTCGTCGTCGACCAACGCTCGCAGCGGCGTGTCATGGATGTTCCCGAGCAGATGATCGGGTTCCACGAAGTGATCGCACGAGTACACGTCGCCGTTGAACTCGAGAGCCAACGCATCGCCGCAGGTGGGTGAGTGGATGCACAGCGAGTACTGGCCGAGGTGTGCCCCCAGGGTCACGTCGAACATCTGCACGAAGACTCGGCCCACGTCGCGAACCACCCACTCGTCGAACACCGCGGTGAGGAACTCGCCGTACTGGCGGCCCGTGATCGAACGACTGGTCGTGAGATCGCCCGACTGCGTGTACAAGATGCGCCGACGTCCGGGCTTGTCGCTCCAGCCCTTCTCGGCGATCTCCAGCGTGATCGGTGTGGCTCGTTCGACGATCGGGATGAACTGAATGAACTCCGCTCCGAGTTCATCGCGAAAGTAGCCGTACACCGTGAGTGGTTCGTGAACGTTCGCGCTCGACACCGAGCACAGAAGGTTGACGTCGACGCCGTGTGATCGCAACAGATTCCACGCGGTGATCACCGCGGAGTGTGTGCCGTCACCCTTCTTGTCGATGCGATGAATGTCGTGCAGGCGGGCCGGGCCGTCGAGGCTCAGGCCCACGAGCACGCGATGCTCGGCGAACAGTCGCGCCCATTCGTCGTCGAGCAGGACCCCGTTGGTCTGCACGCTGTGCAGAAGTGTCTGGCGTGGTCGCCGCACCCGTTCGGCCATCTCGATCGCCGTGCGAAAGAACTCGACACCCATGAGGGTCGGCTCGCCGCCCTGCCACGCGATGTTCACGTCGCCGTCGGGTTGGGCGTCGAGCAGCTGCTCGATGTACTCGGCGAGGGTGGCCGACGACATGCGATGGCTCTGGTTCGGATACAGCGCGTCCTTCGACAAGAAGAAGCAGTACGAACAGTCGAGATTGCAGGTGGCTCCGGTGGGTTTGGCCAGAAGATGGAACGCGCGTCGCGTCACGACGTCATGATTCCCACGAGCGATGCCACAGCAGCGGATTGCCCGGACCATCGGCCAGAGCACCGGTCTGGCCACCGCCGAGCCACAACGCGAGGTCGAACTGGCGCGCGGGATGATCGGCGTCGGAGATGCGTGTGCCGTCGGCGTAGTAGATGACGGTGAGTACGGCGCGCATGAGGTCGGAGTCGTTGGCGGGGGCCGAGTGCAGGGTCCAGCCGCGGTGGAAGGTGGCGTCGCCAGCGGTGAACGGTCCGTGGGTCGACAGCGTGAATCCGCGCTCGGCCACGACGGTGTCGAAGTATTCGTGCGACGCGTCTCCGATCACGAGTTCACCGAGATTGCCGTGGCGCCACGACCCATCGGCAAACGTCATGCCACCCACCTCGCGAGGAATGTCGACGAGCGGCATCCACATCGTGATGGTTCGATCGGAATCGAGCGGCCAGTACACCTGATCTTGGTGCCAGGGCGTGAAGCCCCCACCGGGCTCCTTGTACAACGCCTGATCGTGATAGAGCCGAACGCCGTCGCATTGCAGTAACTCGGCGGCCACCCGGGCGAACCTCCGGGCCAGTGCGAACTCGGCCACGGCCGGGTCGTGGCGATGGACGTTGGCCGACTGAATGAACGCCCGGCCGTACGTGTCGCGCTCCTCGAGCGGCCGCTTGTCCCACCGCAGAGCCATGGTCGCCTCGTCGATGGCCGGTTTGTACCGATCCACGAGGGCCGGGGGAGCGAGCCCGCGAACCACCGCATGGCCGGCCGACTCGAACGTCTCGACCGTTCCCGGGGCCAATGAGTAGGGCTCGTCCAGGAGGGCGGGTCGATCGGTCATCGACCCAGTCTTCCATGTGCGCTGGACTTCACAGTCCAGACGTTGGTGGCCGACCCTTTCGATCGGCGAGACTCACCTCGTGGAATTCGCCTGGACCAACGAACAGTTCGCCCTTCGTGAGGAGGCCCGCGAGGTGGCGGCCAAGGCCGTCGAGAAGTACGGACGAGCCAACGACTCGTGGATCAACGGTTGGTCGAAGGAGTTCGCCGCCGAACTCGGTGCACGCGGCTGGATCGGTCTCACCTGGCCGAAGGAATTCGGTGGAGGGGGCCGTCCGGCCATCGATCGTCTGATCATCGGCGAAGAACTCATCAGTGCTGGCGCACCCATCGGCTCGATGTGGTTCGCCGATCGCCAGATGGGTCCGGCGCTCATGACGTATGGACGCCCCGACCAGCAGGCCGAATATCTTCCTGGCATTCTCGCCGGACAGAGCGTGTGGTGCATCGGCATGTCCGAACCCAACTCGGGTTCCGATCTCGCGTCGCTGAAGACGCAAGCAGTGCGCGATGGCGACGAGTGGGTCATCAACGGTCAGAAGATCTGGACGAGCTTCGGTGCCGTGGCCGACTACTGCTATCTGATCTGCCGCACCACTACTGAGGGTCCGCCCCACGCCGGGATCAGCGAGATCATCGTGCCGATGAACACACCGGGCATCGAAGTGCGCCCGATCAAGGACATGACGACCAACCGCCACTTCTGCGAAGTGTTCTTCACCGACGTGCGTGTGCCGATCAACAACTTGGTCGGAGTCGAGGGCAATGCGTTCAAGCAGACGATGCGCCAGCTCGAACACGAGCGCGGTGGCATCGATCGACTCGTCTCCAACCACGCGCTCTACAAGGTTGCGCTCGAGCGGGCCGACCGTTCCGATCCGCGTGTGCGTCAGCAGATCGCCCGCCTCGAGGAGAAGTACCGGATCGGTCGCATTCTCGTGATCCGTGAAGTGCTGCACCAGGCACCGGCTGGCTTCTCGGCGGCCACCAAGTGCTTCTGCACCGAACACGAATGGGACGTGGCGCAGTTCGTGAGCCACGTGCTCGGCCCGGAAGCCACGCTCTGGAACCAGGTGACACAAGGTCTCGCCTACGCACCTGGTTACACCATCATGGGTGGCACCTCGAACGTGATGCGCAACATCCTCGGCGAGCGAGTCCTCGGCCTCCCACGCTGACATGCCGTCCGACGCCACGGCGCGCGAGCCCAAGTTCTGCGCGTCGTGCGGCCGTCACATGGAGTGGCGCAAGAAGTGGGAACGTAACTGGGAATCGGTGAAGTACTGCAGCGATCGTTGTCGTCGGGTGCGTGTCTCCGACCTCGACCGTCGTCTGGAGGTGCGGATCGAAGCGATGCTCGACACGCGCACGGGCAGCCTGTGTCCGTCGGAGGTCGCCCGGGCCGAACGCGATGACGACTGGCGCGAACTGATGGAGCCGGTTCGTGCCGCCGCGCGCCGCCTGAGCGTGCGGGGCCTGGTGGTTTTCACCCAGGGTGGACGAGTGGTCGATCCGTCCACCGCCACGGGCCCGGTTCGGCTCCGTCGCCCCTGAAGCGTCGGTTACCGTTGGCCCCGACTGCGAGGGGGACGCATGACCGAGTGGAACATTGCCGACGTGTACGAGGCGATCGCCGCCAAGACGCCGGATGCGCCGTGCCAGATCCAAGGTGATCGCCGCTTCACGTGGCGACAGTTCGACGAACGCACCGCGGCACTGGCGGCCGACTTCATCGAGGCGGGCCTCACCAAGCAGAGCAAGGTCGCGGCGTATCTGTACAACTGTCCCGAGTATCTCGAGACCTACGTCGCGGCCTTCAAGGGTGGCTTCGCTCCGGTCAACACCAACTACCGCTACGGCCCCGAGGAAGTCACGTACCTCTTCGACAATGCCGATGCCGAAGCCGTCGTGTTCCACGCGACGTTCGTGCCGCTCGTCGACGACGTGCGCGCGCGGCTCCCGAAAGTACGTCGTTGGTACTGCGTGGCCGACGGATCACACGACGTGCCGTCGTGGGCGGTCGATTACGACCACGTGGTGGCCCGCTCGGTGCCGGGCCCGGTGCGCGGGCCGTGGGGACGCAGTCCCGACGATCTCTTGCTCCTGTACACCGGTGGAACAACCGGGATGCCCAAGGGTGTGATGTGGCGTCAGGACGATCTCTTCAACGTGCTGGGCGCGGGCGGTCAGGCGCTCCTCGGGATTTCGCCTGCTGAGTCGTTCGATCATCTCATCAGCCGTATCGGCGAGAGCGTTCCGCCCTTCGTGACGCTCTCGGCGTGTCCGCTGATGCACGGCACCGGTCAGTTCTCGAGTCTCATCACCCTGAACATGGGCGGCTGCATCGTCACGATGCCGTCCCGGTCGCTCGACATCGACGAACTCCTGGATGAAGTGCAGCGCAACAAGGTCACGTCGCTCGTGATCGTGGGGCAGGCCTTTGCCGGACCCATCCTCGAGAATCTCGAGGCGAATCCGGGTAAGTACGACTTGTCGAGTCTGATCCTCATGTCGTCGTCGGGTGTGATGTGGAGTCAGGAGAACAAACAGGGTCTCTTGAAGCACATTCCTCACGTGATCTTGTTCGACTCGTTCGGTTCGTCCGAAGCGGTGGGTCTGGGTGGATCGGTCAGTGCTGCTGGTGCGGCGAGCGAGACGGCGAAGTTCCAACTCGGACCGTCGTGCGTGGTGTTCACCGAGGACGGGCGTCGTGTCGAACCGGGCTCCGGCGAGCGCGGCTTGGTCGCCGTTGGTGGTTTCATCCCGCTCGGGTACTACCGCGACGAGGCCAAGACCGCCCAGACGTTCCGCACCTTCGAGGGTCGGCGCTGGAGCGTCCCGGGCGACTGGGCCGAGGTGCTGGCTGACGGAACGATCAACTTGTTGGGGCGCGGGTCGGTGTGCATCAATACCGGTGGAGAGAAGGTGTTCCCCGAAGAGGTGGAAGAAGCGCTGAAGCGCCACCCGTCGGTGCGCGACGCTGTTGCTGTGGGCATTCCCGATCAGCGATTCGGCGAGACCATCTGTGCGGTGGTCGAAGCAGCCGCGGGAGTCACGCCGAGCCTCGACGAGTTGAACGCGCACGTGAAGGCGTCGCTCGCGGCCTACAAAGCGCCTCGTCACCTCGTGATCGTCGACACCATCGGGCGGGCACCCAACGGCAAGGTCGACTACAAGCGATTGAAAGGTGTGGCCTTCGAACGACTCGGTGTGACGTCGTGACGGCCGACGCCCTGCGGGCTCGGCTCGCGCGGCGCGAAGTGGTCGTGATGCCCGGGGTGTGGGACGCCACATCGGCGTTGGTGGCCGAGCGGGCCGGCTTTCATTCATTGTTCGTGTCGGGTTTCGCCGTGTCGGGTGCGTTGCTCGGTGAACCCGATGTGGGTCATCTATCGCAGGTCGAGATGGCCGAGACCGCCCGGCGGATCTGTCACGCCGTTCCGACTCGGTCGGTCGTTGTGGATGCCGACACCGGCTATGGCAACGCCATGAACGTGATGCGAACGGTCGAGTTGTGGGAAGAAGCGGGCGCGGCGGGCATGTTCCTCGAAGATCAGGTGTGGCCGAAGAAGTGCGGTCACATGCCCAACAAACAAGTGGTCCCGACCGACGACTGGTTGGCCAAGGTGCGTGCCGCCATCGATCATCGCACCGAACTCGTCGTCACCGCTCGTACCGATGCTCGTGGTGCCCTCGGGCTCGACGAGGCCATCGAGCGGGGTAAGCGCGCGCGTGATCTGGGTGTTGACGCCGTGTTCATCGAAGCACCCGCGTCGGAAGACGAGCTCGACACGATCGCGCGAGAACTTCCCGATGTGGTGTTGGTCGCGAACATGGCCGAGAAGGGCGGCATCGCTCATCTCTCCGCATCCGAATTGGCCGACCGCGGTTTCCGCCTGCTGGTGTCGCCGGTGGGCTTGTTGTTCGCGGCCGTCGATGCCATGACCGCGGCGGCGTCCACGTTGGCCTCGACCGGCTCGCTCGGTGCGGTGCGCCCGGGGCGATTCGACGAGTTCACCGATCTGGTGGGTCTGCCCGAACACCAAACCACCGAGGAGCGTTACCGCTGAGTCGGTAACCTTGGCTCGTCTCATCCAGAGCGGCTCGAGAAATCGGGCCCGGCAACCTGGGCGGAAGCCCCAAGGTGCCTCCTGCCGCTTCGTGCGGTGGGGATGTGGCCGGTTCGCCGGCAACGAAGCTTCCCTGGATGGGTCACCTGCCGCGACGAGTCGACGAAAGGAGCCCGAGATGAACGATGCAGTGCCCGTGTCGGGTGCCTGGCGTCCGACCGACCCGGTAGGGAATCGGCAGTTCTTGTCGCTCGATCGCAAGTTGGCCCTCGACTCTGGTCAGGTGCTCGATGGCGTCGTCGTCGCGTACGAGACGTGGGGAACGCTCAACGCCGACGCGAGCAACGCGGTCCTGATGTGCCACGCCTGGACGGGCGACAGTCACGTCGCCGGTCCGGCCGATCTCGGTCACCCGACGCCGGGTTGGTGGGAGAGTGCGGTCGGTCCGGGTCTCGCCATCGACACGAACGAGTGGTTCGTCGTGTGCACCAACGTTCTCGGCGGTTGTCAGGGAACGACGGGTCCGGCTTCGCTGCATCCCGAAGACGGCAAGCCGTACGGCTCACGATTCCCGGTGATCACCATTCGCGACATGGTGCGAGCACAAGTTCGTCTGGCCGATCATCTCGGAATCGGTCGTTGGCATTCGATCATCGGCGGATCGATGGGTGGAATGCAGGTTCTCGAGTGGGTCACCACCTATCCCGACCGTGTCGCATCGATCGCGCCCATCGCCACGTGTGCGCAGGCGTCGGCGCAGCAGATCGCCTGGGGCTCCATCGGCCGTCGCGCGATCATGACCGATCCGAAATGGCGGGGTGGGGATTACTACGACGCCGCGCCGGGCGACGGTCCGCACGAGGGCCTGTCGACCGCGCGCATGGTGGCTCAGGTGACGTTCCGAAGTGACAACGTGTTCACCGAACGTTTCGGTCGCCAGATCGTGGGTAGCGACAACGCGCTCAAGTCGATCGACCAGAAATTCGAAGTCGAGCGTTACCTCGAGTATCACGGTGACAAACTCGTGCGCCGTTTCGACGCCAACTCGTATCTCGTGATCGGGAAGGCGATGGACCTCCACGACATCGGCCGCGGTCGAGGTGGACTCGAAGCGGCCATGGCACGTATCAACGTGCCCACGCTCACCCTGGGCATTCACAGCGACATGCTGTATCCCGCGTATCAGCAGATCCAGATTCGCGACATGCTCGTGTCGCGCGGAGTTCCGGCCGAGTACATCGAGATCGACTCGCCGCACGGGCACGATTCGTTCCTGATCGATCTCGATCAGGTGGGCCCGCCGCTACGTCACTTCCTCGCCAACGTTTGAGCCGTGCTCCGCGCTGAAGCGGCACGTTCAGCGGGTGGCGACGAGTGAGTCGAGAGTGCCGGCCGCCCGACTCTTGGCCGGGATGCGCACGAGAAGACGCGCGTCGCCCTGGAGCACGAAGATCGCCTTGTTGCCTGGTGACTCAGGAGCTCGGCCAGCCACCCGGTAGACGCCAGCCAGGCGCTTGGCTCGGCGCGAACGCGAACCCAACACGACGCTCGATCCGTCGACGAAGGCGCGCATCTCGCGCCACGGACCGTCGGGGAGATCGTGGGCGCCCAGGGTCTGTACCCGACACACGAAACGGCGCCCGTCCTTGCTGGACCAATGCGGCTCGATCCGCGACGCACCCCACATCATGGCGATGCATCCGGCGATTCCGAGGAGGCCGATGAGTGTGTCGCTCATGCGCTCATTGTCTCACACGGCGTCGCCGCGCAGTTCGTCGCCGATGTGACGATGCGGGGGACATTGACCGACAATGGACTCGTGCCCGAGATCCTCGAAGTGGAGATGTACGCCGAAGCGGCCCGTCGAGTGATCGGTCGCCGGGTGTCGCGCGTGACGCATCTCGACTCGTTGGTGGTGGGCGAACCGGGAGTCGTGCGGGGCCTGGAAGGCCAGCGCATCACCGACGTGACGCGTCTCGGCAAGGTGCTGACGCTCCACACGTCGTCGCTGGCCGTCGATCTCCACTTCGGAATGTCGGGTCGAATCATCGTGGACGGCCGGTCACCCATCGACGAGCTGTCGTACGCGGCCTCGGATGATTCGCGCTGGATTCGTTTCGGACTCTCGTTCGGGAAAGGCTTCATGTACATCAGCGACCCTCGTCGCTTCGCCCGGGTGCAGCCGACCCGGCACGGTGAGGGTCTGGGGCCCGATGCGATGACGATCACGAAGCAGCAATTCCGCGAGCGAGTGGTCGGTCGCAATGCGCCGATCAAGGCGGTGCTACTCGATCAATCATCCGTGGCTGGACTCGGCAACATGCTGGTGGACGAGATCTTGTGGCGGGCCGATGTCGACCCGCGTCGCAAGAAACTCGATGCCGTATCCGTCGACCTGATTCACGCGAAGATGCGGGCGGTGCTTCCACAACTGGCGCGCCGTGGTGGTAGTCATGCCGGCCGTTTGAGTGTGGAGTTGCGCGTTCCGGGCTCCGCGTGTCCGCGTGACGGCGCGATTCTGAAGCGGGCGACGGTGGGCGGGCGCACGACCTTTTGGTGTCCGAAGCATCAACGCTGACGATCACGTTCCGGGCTCGATCGGGGGTTCGGCACGGCTGGCGCCCGACATAATGGCGGGGTGACCTGGTTGGCCGGCATCGACACCCGCTCCGTCGGCGACACCGGAAGTTCCGCGGTGGTGTTGGTGGTGGCCGTGGCGCTGGTGGCGGCCGGGGTGGCGCTCACTGGCATCACCGTGTGGTTCTGGCGCTCCACGCGTCCCGACCCCGAGGCATTGGCGCCCCTGGTGGTGATGAGCTCGAAACGGTGGCGTCTGGGTAGCCCCATCGAACGTCGTCAGGCTCTCGATGTGGCCCGGCCGGGCGCGGCGGTCGCCGTTCTCGAACCCGTTGCCGACGAGCTGCTCGTCGACGATGCGTCAGCCGACGATGCGGTCAGCGAAGTGCCAGCGGTCGACGTCGTTGTGGTCGACGACGAGATTCCGGCCGACATCGAATTCGCTCCCGACGAGCCCGTCATCGAGACGGGTGACGGTTTGTTTGACGACCTGGACGAGGACTCCGATCTGTACGACGCCGATCCGGTCAACTCGGGTCCGATCGAGCGTGGTGGATCGTCCCCCATCGATCCGCTGCTCGGTCGCTGAGCGTCGGTGTCGAGAAGCCGGCTCACGGTCGGCTCGCGGTCTACCGTGGAGGTATGGCCGAACTCGATCTCGATGCGATGCTCCAGAGGTTCCGCGACCGGGCTGCCGCCGTGAAGAAGCGCCCTCTTCCGCCGGTGGCTGGTGAAGAACGCCAGTTGTTCATCGAGAACGCACAGCGCGATTTCCAGGACTTCGCGATCATCGGTGACGCGCAGGCGACCATCGAGGACGGAGTACTCGTCCTCCGGGTCGACCTGCGTCCGAAGGCCTCGTGACCCTCGCCGCCAGCCGCGAATCGAACGACGTCGCCGTTCCCGCCGTTCTCCTCGCCGTGGTGGCGTGGGGTCTCGGTCCGTTGATGGTGCGCGGGATGAGCGTCGACGGCACCACCGTCGCGCTGTATCGCATGTGGTTGGGCACTCCGGTCATGTTCGTGGCCGCTCGTGTGTGGGGCCAGCCCATGACGCTCGCTGTTCTGAAGAAGTGTGTGGTGCCCGGTGTGTTCTTCGGGCTGTCGATGATGTTCGGTTTCCAGGCGGCGCGAACCACGTCGATCGCGGCCGCCACGCTCATCTCGCATCTCACGCCAGCCCTCATGGTGCTCGGCCTCGGACGATTGCTGGGGGAGCGCACCGAACTGCGTCGTCTTCCTTTCGCATTCGTCTCGCTGTTCGGGCTCGTGCTGGTCGTGCTGGTCGGCTCGAACAGTGACGGTGCTTCGTTGAAAGGTGACTTCTACGCGCTGGTCAACGTGACGTGCTGGACCGTCTACTTCATCATCTTGAAGCGCACGCGCGATGCTGGCATCGACGGCTGGACGTTCTTGTCGGGAGTCTTTCTCGTCGGCTCGATCACCATCACGCCATGGTGTCTGTTGGCGTCCGACGACCTCACGGCCGTCGGTGCGAAGGACTACCTCTTGTTGGCCGGGATGATCGCGGGCCCGGGCCTGGTGGGTCATGGTCTCGTCACCTGGGCCAGTCGTCATCTCGACGCCACGGTCACGTCGTTGCTCACGTTGCTCGGCCCCGTCGTGTCAGTGGTCGGCGCCTGGCTGATCTACGACCAGTCCCTCGGCTGGAGCAAGGTCATCGGAGCGGCCATGGTGCTCGGGGGTCTGGCCGGGACCGTGTGGGGACGGTCACGGGCCGATGCTCTGGAGGCGCCCTGACCGGGGTGTGGGCCCGAGTGACCCGGCGATAGTGTTTCCCGTGCTGCGGACGTGGCTCAGTTGGTAGAGCATCACCTTGCCAAGGTGAGGGTCGCGGGTTCGAATCCCGTCGTCCGCTCCAGTGTGCGTGTGACCAGACACGCATCGTCGAAGTACTTCCGTTCGCTCGTGGCTGACAGGCCAGCCCCTAGGGTCGGCGCTCGGAGGCCTGAGAGATGCGAAGCGTCGTGGATGTGTGGGTCGACCGGGCTGTCCCCGGCCTGCGCGACGCCGTGCGCGACGCCGACTCGACTTGGTCGGTCGAGGTGGTCGATCATCGATCCTCGGCGCGTATCGCCCGCGCGACCATCGCCCGCAGTCGCCCCGACATCGTCGTCGTTGGTCCGCAGTTGACGAGCGCGTCCTCGCTCATGTGTCGTCTGGGTCTGGCCGGAAGTCGGGCGGGGGCGCAGTGCGTGCTGGGGTCCGGGGGTTCGACCGATGCCGTCAAGATCCAGGCTCAGCGTCGCGGCTTCTTCGACATCATCGACACCGATATGTCGGCACCCGATGTCGTCGAGCGGATGCGGAGCATCTGCGCCGGCGAGTCGCTGCTCCGGCACGATCGGCTGTGGGACACCGTCGAGACCTATCGACCATCGGCTGACGTGGACGACGTGGTCGTCGACGCCATCGACCACGACATCATCGAGCTCGTCTCGCTCGGCGTCTCGGATCGCGACATCGCTCTGGGGGTGCACCTCTCCGTTCAGACCGTGCGCAACCGAGTGAGCGCGATGATTCAGCGTGCCGGTTGTGCCAATCGAACGCATCTGGGATGGCTGTTCACCGACATCGGTATGACCGAGCTGCTGTCGGGCGGATCTGAACGCGAGGATTGATCTCGTCTGACTCCGTCGAGTCGTCGGAGTCGTCGAAACAGGCGTCGGTACATTTGTACCAACAGGCTCCAACATCCAGTTTGCTAACACCGAAGTATGTCCCGGGTTCCGATGTGCGACTGAGCCGACCCGAGAGTGAGTGATGAAGATCATGATCGCACGCACGGTCGTGACCGAACGGCCCGATCTGGTCGACGGGCTGAGCGAGCTCGGGTCGGTGGCGTGTCTGGATACGTTCCTGGCCTTCGGCCCCACCGTCGAAGCGATCACACGTTTCGGCCCTGACGTGATGCTGATCGGGAAGGTGATGGCCGATCTGACTTTCTTGTCGTCGTTGTTCTCCGACTATCTCGATGCCGCTGGAGCGGGTTCGGCCAGGGTGGCCCTGGCGGTTCGGCATCCGTCGAACGTCGTGAAGATCCGCGCCGCCCAGTCGGGCTACGACGACGTCATCGATCTCGGTTTCGCCATGCCCGAGATCGTGGCGGCGGTTCGAAACGTGAGTCTCGGACGGTTCGCGCTCGACTCCGACCTCCTGTGGCGCGAACTGCCCCGCCCGGTGAGCCGCCGACGCATCAGCCTCGGGGAGGTGACCCACGATCCGGCCGACGAAGAGATCCTGAATCTCGTCGCGATCGGCTTGTCCGACTTGGAGATCGCCTCCGCGCTGTACCTCTCGCCTCAGACGATTCGAAACCGGATCAGCCACATGCTCATCCGGTCCGGGATGATCAACCGCACTCAACTGGCCTGGGTCTTCCATCACCGCGATTTGCTCAAGCGGCTGAGTCCTCTGATTCCTGGTCCGTCCGACTGATCTGTGCCGCCGAACGGGCGGTACTTTTCCGCCATGAGGCAGCTCTCGGGACTGGATGCGACATTCCTGCATCTCGAGACGTCGACGACCTTCGGGCACGTGTCGGGACTCGCGTTGTACAGCCGCCCGAGTGCCAACTTCGATCCGTATCGAGCGGTGTACGAGCGCTTCGAAGCATTGGCGGGTCGAGTCGGGCCGCTGCACGAGAAACTCCTCGACGTTCCACTCGGAATCGATCATCCCTATTGGGTGGTCGACGACGACTTCGACCTCGACTACCACGTTCGTCACCTCGGTCTCGCCCCGCCGGGAACCGAGGCCCAACTCGCCGACCAGGTGGCGCGCATCTTCGGCCGGGCTCTCGATCGTCAGCGTCCGCTGTGGGAGGTCTACGTCATCGAAGGCCTGAGTGACGGACGTTGGGCTCTGATGACGAAGTTCCACCATTCGTCGATCGACGGGGGAGCCGGAGTCGTGATGCTCAACATGCTGACCGACCAGACGCCTGACGCACGCCCCGATCTGACTCCGACACCTCTTCCTGAGGTCGAAGCAGTGAGCGAAACCGAGTTGGTACGACGAGCCGTGGCGAAGTTGGCTTCCAACCCAGTCAAGGCGTTGCGTCTGCAGTTGCGCGTCACCCAAGGTGTGGTCGATTCCCTCGGTCTGTCATCAGCGAGCGATCTCACCCGGCAGGTCCGCAAGACGGTGCGATCCATCACGCGTCGCGGATCGACCGAGCGTTCGGCCGACATCGACCGCGTCACACTTCCCCTCACTCCCGCCCCGCCGACCCCGTGGAACAGGACCATCACCGCGCACCGCCGATTCGCGATGCGCTCGGCATCGCTCGAGACCATCAAGGAGCTGAAGACGGCGTCGGGCGGAACGGTCAACGACGTGGTGATGGCCGTCTGTACCGGCGCTCTCAGGGAGTACTTGATCCGCCACGATGCTCTCCCGGACCGGCCTCTTCGCGCGATGGTTCCCGTGTCGACGCGAACGGGGGAGGAAGAGGTCCCGTGGACGAATCAAGTGTCGGGGATCGTGGCCGACTTGCCGACCAATTGCGCCGATCCGATCGAGCGGGTCGCCCTGTGCCATCAGGCCATGGAGTTGGCCAAGAGACAGTTCGAACTACTTCCGGCCGACACGATCGCCCAAGGCGCCCAGGCCACGTCGCCGCTACTCGCGACCGCGGCGGCTCGCTTGGCGTCGCGTCTGCGGTGGGCCGACCGAGCGCGACTCCTCCCGTTCAACGTCGTCATCTCGAATGTGCCCGGCCCTCGAACACCGATGTATCTGAGCGGTGCTCGAATGGAGAACTACATACCGGTGTCGATCGTCACCGATGGAATGGGGCTCAACATCACGGTGCACAGTTATCTGGACCGCCTCGACTTCGGTCTGATCGCCTGTCGAGAGCTCGTGCCCGACCTCTGGGACCTCCTCGACTTGCACTTCGCCGAGATCGGAGTTCTGCGTGAGGCGTTCGGTGTGAAGTCAGACGCTCGGCCGTGACTGGCACACCTTCGAGTCCTCGACGACGCGAAGGTGAATCTTGAGCAGAGCAACGGCTATAGCGGTGCCGTCGAGGAGGCCGACATTGGCGAGATGTGTCCAGCCCTCGTCGTTCGGCTCGATCGAGTGAGTCATCCGGACGATCCGGTAGCTCGTATATCGCTCGCCGTCCTCGGAGACGTCGGTGAAGACGTCGTCGTCGACGAACTCACTCGTCGCCGCCAACTCGGACAGAAGCGTCAGTCGAAGATCGGACATCAGATGGACCTTCCTCACTCGTCCGCGAGTAGAGGAAGCTTCCGATTCATGATGCGTAGAACGGCGATCTGGGTGCGGTGAGAGAGCGAATTCAGGGACAGGATCTCGGAGATCCGGTTGCGAATCTGCTGAACATCGAGTCCGAGGACCCCTGCGATCTGCTCGTCGGTCAAGCCGTAAGCGACGAGGTCGGCCACGGCGAGCTGGACTCCGTCGTCGAACGAGAGGGTGCGCGTCAACAGGGCCGGCTCTCCGCCCAGCGCCTCGAGTGTTTCCTGGTGGCGCGGCGTCCAGATTCGCCGACGGACGGCGTCGAGTTCACGCCCGAGGTCGGAGGGGGATTGAGAGATGTCGACGACACCGTCGAGTCCGGACTGCACGGCTTTGAGTTCGATCGCCACGTTGGAGCCGCGAATCGCGGCGGCTCGGGCGGTCACCGTGCGAGCAAGGTCGGGAATCTGCTGCGCCACCATGCGGCCGAAGTCGATGGCATCCTCGGGGAACAAGGCCACCTCGGGGCGAGAGGAGGCGATCGCCCGCACCGCGGCCGGCGCGCTTGTGGTGGAGCCGACGATCGTGACGTTCGGTGTGTCGGTGATGGCGCGCTCGAGATCCGACAGTGACTGACGGTCGACGCCCATGAGAAGAATCTTCAGAAGAGTCGTCCGATCATGAGGAGCGGGTTGAAGGCCATCATCGGACAGTAGTGGCGCGACTCACGATCGGGAGATCTGGATGCGCTTTTCTTTCGCGTGTGCGCCGTTGAGCGGAACCTGGATCTCGAGGATTCCCGATTCGTACGTGGCTTTCACGTCGTTCTCCGTCGATCCGGCGGGAAGAACGATGAGGCGTGTGAACGATCCGTACTGGAACTCGCTGCGATAGTGCCGGGCGTCGGCTGCGCGGCTTTCCCGTTGGCGGTGCACCATGAGACGCAGGACGCCGTCAGACAGCGTCAACTCGACGTCCTTGTCGGGATCGATACCCGGGACTTCGGCACGAATCACGAAGTGCTTGTCCTTCTCGAATTCTTCGACGCGAATCATCGAGTCACTCACGAGGTCGACCCATCCATCCGAACGTTCGAAAGGACTTCTCGTGACGGCCCAGGAGGGCCAGTCGAGATCGAAGAGGGGTTTGCGGAGAAGCGTCATGGGGGACTCCTTCGTAGACGACCGCACGACTGCGGTGAACACGACGGTAGGGCGATGGAATCTTCTCGCCCGGTCGGCCCGGAGAGATCGTGACGCAACTACTCGCGGACGAAGAACGCCCGGTTCCAGTCGCGGCGCCCGAGGCCGTCGACCGTCACGCGCCATTCGTAGCTGCGTCCGGGTGCCAGAGCGATGGGAGGAATCTGAATGGCCAGGTTCTGATCGACATCGGAACCAGGCCGCAGATGCGAAGGGCGGGCGACTTCGAGATCGATGTCGAAAGCCAGCGGCGATCCGTTGATGAGAACTCCCCGCCCGTCTTCGTCGACGAGTTCGGCGTGTATCCGAATCTTCTTCTCCGTCATGTCCCAGGGGATCTTCGCCATGAGAGCGAGAGCGCTCGTGAAGATTCCGGATCCGACTTGCGACCAGCCGGCCCC
>CAZELU010000020.1:0-37930 GCA_964513215.1 uncultured Bifidobacterium sp. | reverse complement strand
CGAACACCAGGTTGCCCAGGCTCTTCGACATCTTGTGACCGTCCAAGAACACCATGGCGACGTGCATCCAATGGCGCACGAAGGGCACACCGGTGGCTGCCTCGCTCTGAGCCCGCTCGCATTCGTGGTGCGGGAAAATGAGGTCGCTCCCGCCACCGTGCAGGTCGATCGTCTCACCCAACTCGCGCAGGGCCAGCGCACTGCACTCGATGTGCCAGCCCGGCCGTCCCGGACCCCACATGGCCTCCCACGACGGTTCGTCGGCGGCCGACGGATGCCACAGAACGAAGTCGAGAGGGTCGCGTTTGGCCGGATTGTCGACATCCCCACCCCGCTCGCGGGCGAAGGCGATCATCTGGTCGCGGGAGTAGTGGCTCACCGACCCGAACGACGGGAACTTGCTGACGTCGAAGTACACCGATCCACCGGCTTGGTAGGCGAAGCCTCGATCGAGGACCATCCCGATGAAACCCCGGATGTCGGAGATCGCCGACGAGGCCCGTGGCGTGGAGTACACCGGGAGCGCGTTGAGAGCCGTCATGTCGCGCTCGAAACGCGCTTCCTCGCCGGCGGCGAGATCGAGATAGTGGACGCCCAACTGACGCGCCTTGGCGAAGAGCGGATCGTCGACGTCGGTCACGTTGCGTACGCAGCGGACCTCGTGGCCGATGTCGATCAGACGTCTCATCAAAACGTCGTACGTGATGAACGTGGACGCGTGGCCGATGTGCGTGGCGTCGTACGGAGTGATTCCGCAGGTGTACATGAGAACCCGATGGCCGGGTTCGAACGGCACGATCGCCTGTTTGGCGGTGTCGTACAGGCGCATCGTCACGACGCTGGCGCCCCCGCGACGGTCGATTGACGAATGCCAGTCAGCTTTGGCGCGACTCGCGTCTTGTAGCGAACGTTGAGCTGGAGAAGTACCGCTGTGAACGCCTCGATGGCAGTGGCATTCGACAGTTCGCCGGCGTCCAGCGGACGGCAACCGGGAATCTTCGCCACGATCTCACTCACGGTGGCGAGTGCGGCGGCATCGTCGCTGCAGATCAACACGTCGGAGTCGATGGGTTCGCCCAGATGTCCGAGTTCTTTGGCCGGCAGGTGATGGAACGCAGCCACGACTCGACAACCGGGCACGGCGGCCTGAACGTGGGCGGCCACGCTGCCTCGAGGTGGCAGCAGAGGTTGGAACTCCCCCGCCACTCGCACGAGAGCATTCGCCATGCTGATCACGATCTTGCCCTTGAGTAGGTCGGCGTATTCCTGGGTGGTGGTTGCAGCCGAGTCCCACGGTGTGGCGATCACGACGAGATCACAGGCGGCCGCGGCGTGGTTGTCGCCGAAGTCGAGACGCTCGGACAGATCGGGAAAACGGGACACCTGCTCGTCTCGAGCCTCCATGGCCTTGTACTTCGAGCGAGAGCCGATCACACAGTGGTAACCGACCGACGCCAAGCGAGCGGCCAGAGCCGTACCCGCTGGACCCGTACCCCCCAAGATTCCGATGCGCATCGGTCCAGCCTGTCACATCGAGGTGCCGGCCTCCCTCTCCGAGACGACCGACCGGAAACCGGCGGCCACTAAGTTCGCCACATGGGAATCCTCGATGGCAAACGACTCGTGATCACCGGAGTCCTCACCGACGCTTCGTTGGCCTTCGCGGTGGCTCAGCGCGCTCAGGCCGAAGGGGCTCAGATCGTTCTCACCGGGGCCGGTCGAGCACTGTCTCTCACACAGCGAACGGCTCGAAAACTGTCCGGCGACGTCCCGGTCTTCGAGTTCGACGCCACCGACGCGAGTCACGGCGACCGCCTGCGCGCCGACGTCGGCGCCGCCTTGTCGGGAGTCGATGGAGTTCTGCACAGCATCGGGTTCGCTCCCGAGGTGTGTCTGGGCGACGACTTCATGCCCGCGCAGTGGCCTGACGTGGCGATGGCCATCCAGATCAGCGCGTACTCCTACAAGTACCTCGCCGAATCGCTCGTGCCTCTGATGGGACGAGGAGCATCGATCGTCGGCCTCGACTTCGACAACACCGTGGCCTGGCCGGCCTACAACTGGATGGGTGTCGCCAAGTCGGCTCTCGAAAGCATCAATCGGTACCTCGCGCGCCACCTCGGACCATCCGGCATTCGGTGCAACCTCGTTGCCGCTGGTCCGATCAAGACGATGGCGGCCAAGTCGATCCCTGGCTTCGCGAAGTTCGAAGACGTCTGGGGCGAGCGGGCTCCGCTCGGTTGGGACGTCACCGACCCCACGCCGGTGGCCAACGCATGTGTCGCGCTGTTCTCCGACCTCTTGACCGCCACCACGGGATCGATGATCCATGTGGATGGCGGCTACCACGCCGTGGGGGCTTAGGCGGCCTTCTCGAGGATGTGAATGCCGCAGGCCGAGCCGAGGCCGATCACATGGGCCAGGCCGACCTTGGCGTTGGCGATCTGACGGTCACCGGCCTCACCGCGCAGGTGATGGCAGATCTCCCAGATGTTGGCGATGCCGGTCGCCGAGATCGGATGACCCTTCGACTGGAGACCACCGGACACGTTGACCGGAGTCGAACCGTCGCGCCACGGTGCACCCGACATCAAGAAATCGACGGCTCCACCCTCAGGGCACAACATCAAGTTGTCGTAGTGGACCAGTTCGGCGGTGGCGAAGCAGTCGTGCAACTCGACCAAGTCGAGATCGCTCGGCGACACACCGGCCTGCTCGTAGGCGATCTTCGCGGCGTTGCGCGTGAGCGTGTTCACGTCGGGAAGGATCTGGCACGCCTCCTGGTACGGATCGGTCGTGAGCACCGACGCGCTCACCTTGATCGCACGTCGCTGCTGATCGGGTGACAAGGTGCGGAGAACTTCACCACTGGTGACGACCGCGGCAGCCGCACCGTCACAGTTGGCCGAACACATCGGACGAGTGTTCGGGTAGGCGATCATCATGTCGCCCATGATCTCTTCGAGAGTGAAACGCTTCTGGTACGCGGCCAGCGGATTGAGGACCGAGTGGGCGTGGTTCTTCTCGGAGATACGCGCGAAGGTCTCGAACGACACCTCGCCGTACTTGTGTCCGTACTCCATGCCCACCTGTGCGAAGGTGCCGGGCATCGTGTCGGTTCCGATGCGACCATCGGTCGGCGCGACGGCGCCGAAGCGACCCTTGGGTTCCCACTTCTTGCCGGCCGACTTGGCCTGACCGCCGCCACCGAGGAGACCGGCTCCCGCCAACTTCTCGGCACCGACTGCGAGGCCCATCTTCACTTCGCCGGACTTCACGGCCATGATCGCGGTGCGCAGCGCCGTGGCGCCGGTGGCGCAGGCGTTCGACACGTTGTACACCGGAATACCGGTCTGGCCGATCTGCTTCTGCAGCTGCTGTCCGAAGCCACCAGAGCCCATGAGGTTTCCAGCCGCCAGGACTCCCATGTCGCGCATCGACACACCGGCGTCGCGAAGTGCGGCCATCGCGGCATCGGCGCCGAGGTCGACGATGTCCTTGTCGGTGTGCTTGCCGAACTTGGTCATCGCGATTCCGAGGATCCAGATGTCGTCGGTTGCCATGTCGTCTCTCCTTCGTCGAGCTGGGTCGTAGATCTGTGTCTTGGTCGGTTGTCGTTAGCGGGAAGAATACAAAGCAGGGATCAGGCCGGTTCGAAACCGAAGCCGATGGCTTCGAGGCCATCGTCGTCGGCACCCATGCTGAAGGTGGTCAACTTGACCTTCATCCCGAGCTTCACCTTGTCGGGGGTCGGGTCGACGTTGATGATGTTGCCCCGAACCGAGGTGCCACCGCACTTGACGGTGGCGGCCACGAACGGGACCGGGATTCCAGGAGCCGCCAGGGCGACGATCGTGAAGGACGAGACTTCGCCCTCGGTTGGCACGTCGACGGGTCGGAATTCGGTGGCGAAGCAACTCGCGCAGGCGTTGCGACGATCGAAGAAGCGAGCCCCGCACGATGTGCACTCGTTCGCCACGAGATGGGGCGTGGGGTCGAGCTTCAGGTACGAGACGTGGGCGATCTGCTGGGACATCGCACTCCTTTTCGAGAACGCTACGAGTCAGCACCCTACGACTCGGCGACCAGGCTCAGGAATTCGGGCCGACTCCCCACGACCCGAGGTGCGTGATCTCGGCGAGCGGTCGTCGAGATCGGCGGGACCCGGTTCCGGACGGTTTGTCGTCGTCATGGCGTTCGCCGATGGCAACCGCACCGACACAATCGACGTGCTCCGGTACGCCGAAATCGGCCAGGGTGCGTCGGGGCTCGACGAACAACCCGAAGAAGAGAGCCCCCCGTCGCGCTTCTTCCACGAGCAAGAGCAGGTTCTGGGCGGCCATGGCGGCATCGGTCATCCAATACGGCACCGACCAGCCCGATGCCTGTTCGAGTCCATGACCGGCCTTGTCGGCTTCGGAATACCGGGCTTCGTAGGCCGTGCGATCGGCCAGGACGAGGACGACCGCGCTGGCATCCAAGACACCCGGTTGACGCCGTTCGAACCACTCTCCCGCCCCACTCACCTTCCAGAACCGGGCCAACTCCTCGCCGGTCAGGATCAAGAAGTGCGTGCCTTGTGCGTAGCCCGCTGACGGAGCCCGACGGGCCAGGTCGCACTGCGCGACGATCCAGTCGGCTGGAACCGCACCGGCGAACCGACGGGTCATCCGACGTCGCCGCATGACGTCGGCCAGAGACATGTCAGGCCGAGCGGCGACCGAGTTTGAGGAGGTCTTCGGCCATCGTCCAACCGTGAACGATGAGTGCACCGTCGGCGCCGACTCCCTTGAACTGCAGGGCGATGTCGGGCTTGATCTTGTCGGGCTTGCTCGATTCGTGGTCGAGGAATCCCGACCGAGCCTTCTTGGCCACGATGAAGGTCTTGTCGTCGTAGTTCGACTCGACTCCGAAACGACGGGCCAAGCGCTTGCCCCAGGCCCGCTCCTCACCCACGGCGCGGTACTCGGGACGCGGGATGATTCCGGTGAGCGACTTGAACGCCTCCAGGCCATCGGCTGAAGCGAAGCGGCTTCCCACGACGACGTCTTCGTCGGGGAACGCCATGAGCGCTCGATGAAACGCTTCGGACATCAGGCCCTTCAAGACCTGGTCGCGCTTGGCGGTGCGCTTGACGCTCATGAGACCGATCAGCACACAGGGAGTTCCACCGATTCGCTCGAGCGTCGAAAACGTGAAACCGAGCACCTTGCCGTTCTCGCGGGCGGTGGTGATGAGGACCCAGTCCTCCTTGGCCTTGGACAGATTTCCGATCCCGAAGGCCCCGCCCATGGAGGCGAATTCGTCAAGATCGGAATCGGTCAGGGCCGAACAATCCTTCGTCTCAACGTCGATCGACATACAGCGCTGACTCCCCTGGGCGCGAACCCCTACATTCTGCCATCTCGACTCGTCCGGAAGAAACCCGTGCTCACGCCGAGGGCAAGATGACGTCGATACCGAACGCGACTCGCAGGTCGGGAACGACACGATCGATCTCGACCGCGAAGTCGGCTCCGAGTTCGAGAATCTTGTCCGGCCCCAGGTGCAAGAAGACCGGAGATTCGCCGGGATGACGACGAAGGATCTCGCGTAACTCGTCGATCCGATTGCGCGCGATGGTGTCGACGGGGAGATTGAGGCGCAATTCGGGGTTGCGCACGGAGAGTCGAAGTGCCTCGACTTCGATGGCCGAGAACGATCGCCGGTCGTCGTTCGCATTGACGCGGCCCTTGATCAGAACGACACCGTCTTCGCGGATCTTGTGGCCGTGCGCGGCGGCCGCCTTGCTGAAGAGCGTCACTTCGACCGATCCGTGAAAATCCTCCAGATTGAGGATCAACATCTGGTCGCCACGGCGCGTGGTCTTCTTCTCGAGTTTCGACACGACTCCGCCGAGCGTGCACACGGCGCCGTTGTCCATGTCGGAGATGTCGACCGTCGCCGCGCTGGTTCGGCGGGCCAACGTCGCCTCGTGACCGGCCAGCGGATGATCGGTGATGTACAGCCCCAAGAGCTCACGCTCGAACTTGATGGTCAACTCGCGATCGAACTGGAGGTCGGGAATCGGACGGTCGAGCGAGAAGTCCGCCGGGCCGTCCTCGAGTTGATCGAACAAACTGAGCACACCTTGGTCGGCCTCGTGTCGACGACTCACGGCATCGTCGATGATCTCCTCGAACACGGTCAGTAGACCTCGCCGTGGGTGCTTCAATGAATCGAAAGCTCCCACCTTGATGAACGACTCGATGGTTCGCTTGTTGAGGCAGTCGGTGGGGACCCTCATGCAAAAGTCGTGGAACGACTCGAAAGGACCGCCGTCTCGACGTTCGGCCACGATCTTCGCGCAGACCGCACTACCGACACCCTTGATCGCCGAGAGTCCGAATGTGACGGCCATCTCGGCGGGTAGAGCCGAGAAATCCACGTCGGACACGTTGATGTCGGGCGGCCGCACGTCGACCCGCTGCCGACGGGCGTCGGCGAGGTAGCCCGCGGCTTTGTCGAGATTGTCCTTCACTGACGTGAGGAGCGCCGCGAAGAAGTGAACCGGATACTTCGCCTTCAGATACGCGGTCTGATAGCAGACGAGTCCGTACCCGAACGAGTGCGACTTGTTGAACGCGTAGTCGGCGAAGTTCTCGATGATGTCGAACAGGTAGTTGCCCAAATCGGTCCCGTAACCGGTGCGGTCGCATCCCTCGATGAACTTGGAGCGCTCCTTCTCCATCAACTCGCGAACCTTCTTGCCACAGGCCTTTCGCAAGTTGTCGGCTTCGGCGAGGGAGTAGCCGGCAAAACGCTGCGCGACGCGCATGACGCTTTCTTGGTAGATCATCAATCCGTACGTGTCGGAGAGGATTTCTTCGGCTTGCGGATGGAAGTACTCGACCGGCTTGCGCCGATTCTTGCGATCGGCGTAGTCGTAATGCATGTTGACGCTCATTGGGCCGGGGCGATAGAGCGCGATCACGGCCGATACGTCTTCGAAACTGGTCGGCGCCATGGCGCGCAGCAGTTGCTGCATCGGGGTCGATTCGAGTTGGAACACTCCGGTCGTCTCGCCGCGACCGAGCAGTTCGAAGACGGCCGGTTCCTCGAGGGACACGGTGTCGATGTCGAATTCGGGATCGACGGTGTTTCGGATGAGGGTCACCGTGTCGGTGATCACGTCCAGATTTCGCAGACCGAGGAAGTCCATTTTGAGTAGACCGAGGTCCTCGACGCCGTGCATTTCGTACTGCGTGGTGATGGGAGTCTCATCGGGAGACTTGCCCTGTTCGGGCTTGCGCTGCACCGGCAGGTACTCGACCAAGGGTTCCTTGGAAATCACGACCGCCGCGGCGTGGATTCCGGTCGAGCGTTTGAGGCCCTCGAGACCCTTGGCGACGTCGATCACTTCCTTGGCAATCGGGTCGGTCTCGTACATGTCGCGCAACTCGGTCGCGGCCCGGAAACCGTCTTCGAACTTCGGGTGCGGTTCGAGGCAGTACTTCAACGGTGTGTCGCGACCCATCACGAGGGGTGGCATCGCCTTGGCCAGTTTGTCGCCGACGCCGTAATCGTGTCCGAGCACCCGGGCCGCATCGCGGACAGCGTTTCGCGCCTTGATCGTGTTGAACGTGATGATCTGAGCGACGCGATCTCGGCCGTACTTCTCGGTGACGTACCTGATCATTTCGTCGCGGTAGCGCGAGTCGAAGTCCATGTCGATGTCGGGCATGGAGACACGGCTCGGGTTGAGGAAGCGTTCGAAGAGCAGGTCGTAACGAATGGGGTCGATCTCGGTGATCCGCAGGCAATACGCAGTGGCACAACCGGCCGCCGAGCCGCGACCCGGACCGACGCGAATACCGCGTTCCTTGGCGTGGCGAATGAGATCCCAGACGATGAGGAAGTAAGACGCGAAGCCCATGTCCTCGATGACCTTGAGCTCGTAAGCCAGACGCTCGACGACCGAGGGGGGCAGATCCTTGCCCCAACGTTGTGCCGCACCTTCGAGTGTCAGGTGACGTAGATACTCGGCATCGGTCGAGAATCCCTTCGGGAGAGGGAAGGAAGGGAGTTGAGGTTTGCCGAATTCGATCGTCAGATCGGACCGCTCGGCTATCCAGAGTGTGTTGTCACACGCCTCGGGAACTTCGCGGAAGAGATACCGCATTTCGTCCGCCGTCTTGAGGTAGTGCTCGGTGCCGTCGAACTTGAAGCGGTTCGGGTCGGACATGAGCGACCCGGTCTGAACACACAGCAACGCATCGTGCGCGGCGCTGTCGTGGCGATGGACGTAATGAGAGTCGTTGGTGGCGAGGAGCGGTGCTCCGATGTCCTGGGCCAGGCGCATGAGAAGCGGATTGGTGCGGGCCTGGTCGGGCAGATTGTGATCCTGCAGCTCGACGAACAAGTTGTCGCGACCGAAGATCTCCTGCAGACGCGCCGCCCGCGAGCGGGCGCCGTCGTAGTCACCTCGGAGGAGATGCTGGAGTACGTGGCCACCGAGGCACCCGGTGGTGGCGATGAGGCCGTCGCTGTGTCGGGAGAGGAGATCCCAATCCATGCGTGGCTGGTAATAGAAGCCCTCCAGAAACGCCAGGCTGCTGAGCTTGATGAGATTGCGGTAGCCGATGTCGTTCTCGGCCAGGAGCGTGAGGTGGTAGTAGAGCTTGCCGCCACCCTCCACGTCACCTCCGGTGTCGTCGAGACGACCGCGCCGGGGTGGGCGGTCGAACCGGCTCTCCCCCGCCATGTAGGCCTCGGTGCCGACGATGGGCTTGATTCCCTGTTGTCGGCACTCGCGATAGAAGTCGAGAACCCCGTACATGTTCCCGTGGTCGGTCATGCCGAGCGCGGGCTGCCCGTCGGCGACCGCCTTGGCCACCAACTCGTCGAGTTTGGCCGCCCCGTCGAGCATGGAGAACTCGGTGTGGACGTGGAGGTGCGTGAACGAGGCCCCCACGTTTTCCCTCCTTCACTCGGCCGAACAGTCGCGAATCACACGAATGTGGTTTGCGACAGTAGCAGGCCGTCAGAGGTAGGTACCGGGGCGACCGTCAGACGGATTTTCGGGGAGCGGTTGACCGCCCGGACCGATTCGGCGCATCTGCTCGAACTGCTGGCGAGCGGCCATCTGCTGGGCGAACAGTGTGGCCTGGATCCCGTGGAAGAGCCCCTCCAGCCAGCCGACTAGTTGGGCCTGTGCGATCCGTAGCTCACCATCGGTCGGCACGTCGTCGCCGAACGGGAGCGCCAACATCTTCAATTCGTGCTGCAGGTCGGGTGACAGGGCGCTGGCCAGTTCGACGATCGAACGTTCGTAGATCTCGGCCAGCCGCTCGCGACTCTCGTGGTCGAGTTGAGAACTGCGCAACTCTTCGAGCAACTGCTTCACCATCGATCCGATACGCATCACTTTGCCGGGTTCGGTCACGGCCTCGGTGAGCGTGGGCGCGACCGTAGGAGCCTCCGGTGAAGGCAGTTCGCCGTTGGACGCGATGATGGCGTCGGGCTGATGTACTTCGTTCGACATGGGGTCTCTTCGGTTGGTGGAGTTCTCGGGAGGCACAGGACCGAGTCTCAGATTGACACAGACCCGAGCCGGGATGCACGGCAGGACCGGGGTGAAGCGTGTGATCAGGCGATTCGGGCCACGAGTGGAACCAGCACTTCGTCAGCGGTGAGAGATCCGTGACGACACACGAGTGACGAAGGTGTCGCATCAGTCGGGGCTTCGAAACTGTGTGCCCCGTGAGGAATCAGAGCCACATCGCCGAGGCGTCGCGCGCTGATCTCCGTCTGGTGGCCCACTCGGTGCCCCAGCCACCCCTCTGAAAGCACCTCTTCACGAGTCTTGACCCAGGCGATCGGCGAATACCGAGAACAGGCGTCGCGGAGCGAGGTCTCCTGACCGGATCGAGCGTGGAGCCAACGAAACCGACCCTCACCCGACTCGTGATCGACGAGCCGCGTGACTGCGGTATCGAGATCGACCAGCGCGTCAGCGGTTTCGACCTGTCCGTGATCGGCGACCACCGCGAGAACGACTCCGCTCGGAAGCGCATCGAGGATCGATGTCACCAATCCATCGACGAAGCGAATCTCGGCCTCGTAGTGAACGCCGAACCCGTGTTCGTGCGCGGTGGTGTCGATGCCGTCGTAGTACGCGTAGACGAACCGAGCGCCGCTCGCGAGGGCAGCGGTGATCTCGACGGACAACGAACTCGGAGTCCGCCATCCGCGATAGGAGGCACCGCGTTGGTGCGCCTCGGTGAACCCGGTGTTGCGGTGCTCGACTCGGCCGACCACTTCGGCGTCGAGGCCGCAGAAAGGTGGGATCGGCTGCACGTCGGACGGGCGATGAACGGTGCGTAGATCGCGTCGACCCTCACCCCAACGCAGCGAATTCATGATCGTGTCGCCCATGTCGATGCGGTATCCGACGATTCCGTGCTCGAGAGGGGTCGCACCGGTGCACAAGCTGGTCAGTGCGGTGGCCGTCGTGGTCGGCGCAACCGACGCGATGGCACCGCCCGACATCGTCGACAGCGTCGGCGCGCTGGTCCGGTGGTTCTGGAGTTGGTTCCAACCCAGACCGTCGAGCACGAGGAGCACGACACGCTCGGCCTGATTCAGTACCTCTGGGAACCAGGTCGGCCGGCGACCCGGTGGTGAAATCAACAGACCTGGGACGACTCCGGTGAGGCACGGGCCGCGATAGTCGGGAATCAGCGGCTCGGGCACCCGACCAGTTCACCACATCTCCGTCGCCCCGAGGCCCCAACGCCTACGATGGTGTCGTGCGCGTTTCGACTCGAGGTGACTACGCCTGCCGTGCCCTCCTCAGTCTCACGTTGCACTGTGATGAACCTGGCCCCACCTCGGTGCGCGACATTGCCGACCGCACCGGCCTCCCCCAGCCCTATCTCGAGCAGATCCTGTTGGCGTTGAAGGGAGCCGGACTCGTGCGCTCGAAACGCGGCGTCGGCGGCGGTTACACCTTGGCCCGTCGACCCGAGGAGATCCGGTTGTCCGACGTCGTGTCGGCGGTCGACGGCCCCATCGTGGTGGGTGACTTCGGTGAACCGCATCAAAACGGATCGTGCGACCACGAAGGCCAATGTGTTCTCCTCGCGATCTGGAAGCAAACCGGTGAGCACATGCGCCACCACCTCGAGGGCTATTCGTTGGCCGACGTCGCGGCCGCCGCACGCGGTCAGGGTCCGTGGCCCGAACCGCTCGCGCACTAACGAACGTCGCGAGCCATCGTGGCCAGAACACCGTTGACGAATCGACCCGAGTCGTCGGTTCCGAATCGCTTGGCGAGTTCGACCGCTTCGTTGAGAACGACGGCGGTCGGAACGTCTGGACGATGAAGTAGTTCGAACGTCGCGATGCGCAGGACGATGAGGTCGAGTGTCGCCATCCGGTCGAGTCGCCAGCCACTCGAGCGCTCAGCGATGAGTTCGTCGATCTTCTGCGTGTAGTGGGCCACACCGTCCACCAGAAGGACGGTGTCCGGCTCCGGGTCGACGATTTGAGCGCTCAGCACCTCGGAAGCCGGACAATTCTTGGTCTCGGCTTCGTAGAGAAGCGATAGAGCGTGCTCGCGCGCCGCCGAGCGGGCGTCGGTCATGTGCTCAGACTCGCGTGATGTAATCGCCGGTGCGGGTGTCGACGCGAACCTTGTCGCCCACGTTCACGAACAGAGGCACCTGAATGACCTTGCCGGTCTCGAGCTCAGCCGGCTTGCGAGCACCGGAGACGCGGTCACCTTGCACTCCGGGTTCGGTATTGGCGATCGTGAGTTCGACCGCAGCCGGAATTTCTACCGAAACGATTTCGCCGTTGTGCTGAGCGATGATGGCGCTCATGGACTCGATGAGATAATCGGCCGCTTCACCGAGGGCACTCGGGTTCACGTTCATCTGGTCGTACGAGACCGTGTCCATGAAGACGTAGTCGTCCCCATCGCGGTACAGGAACTGCATGTCCTTCTTGTCGAGAATGGCCTGTTCGACTCGAATACCCGCGTTGAACGTCTTCTCGAAGACGTTGCCAGTACGCACGTTGCGCAACTTGGTGCGCACGAAAGCTCCACCCTTGCCGGGCTTCACGTGCTGGAACTCCACGACCTGAAAGAGGCCGTTGTCGAGTTCGAGGGTGATCCCGTTCTTCAGATCGTTGGTCGTGATGGCAGGCATATCAAGTCCTTGGGAAATGTGGAGAGAACTCGGGATCCGGTCTCGTCGACCACGAGAAGGTCTTCGATGCGGACACCACCGAGACCCACACGATAGAGGCCCGGCTCGACGGTCACGACATCTCCGGCGGAAAGGGTCGCTGTCGACGTTGGGCCGAGGAATGGTTCTTCGTGAATGACGAGGCCGACCCCGTGACCGGTTCCGTGAACGAAGTCGGCTTCCAGGTCGCGAGAGCGGAAAACTTCCCGGCAGATTTCGTCGATGTCGCGGGCCTGAGTCCCGGGACGCACCGCGTTCACCCCGCGACGCTGCGATTCGCGAACGATCTCGTACCGCTCTCTCAGTTCGTCGCTGCATGCACCCAGAGCGAAGGTTCGGGTGAGATCGGAGTGGTAACCGTCGACGAGTGCACCCACATCGATCACGATGAGGTCACCCTCCTCCAAACGACGCGACGACGGACGATGGTGAGGGCGCGCCGAGTTGACCGGACCGGAAGCGACAATGGTGTCGTACGAGGGACCGTCGGCGCCGTGTCGACGCATGCGGTACTCGAGTTCGTCACGGACGTCCTTCTCGGTCATCGAATCGTCGATCGTTGGGCACACCTCGGCCAATGCGAGGTCAGCGCATCGGACGGCGCGTTCGATCGCAGCGATCTCAGTCGGGTCCTTCGCGCGGCGAAGGTCGGCGAGTTTCGTGCCGATCGGGTGCAGCTGGCCGCCGACCGATTTCAAACGCTCGAAGAGGTCGACGGACACCTGGCTCGACTGGAACATCAAGCGGGTCGACTGCTCGCGGTCGAGAGCGCCGACCATGTCGGACACCGTGCGAGCCTCCACGACGTCGACGTCGGTCTGCGAGCGGGCTTGTTCGACGTACCGTCCGTCGGTGATCAGTCGCACCGACGATTCGGTCACGACGAGCCAACCGTTCGAACCGGTGAAACCGGTGAGGTAGCGAATGTCGTTCAGGTCGGTGATGAGAACCGAATCACCGGCATCGACAGGAAGAAGCTCTCGCAGTCGGCCGATGCGCAGCGCCGACACGCTCATCGAAGGATTCGAGCGACCGCTTCGAGGGCCAATTGGTAGCCCAGCAGACCGAAACCAGCGATAGAACCGTCCGCGACCGGGGCGATCACGCTGGTGTGACGCCATGGTTCCCGAGCGTTCGGCTGCGAGATGTGAACTTCGATGATCGGCCCGTTGAACGTTGCGAGAGCGTCGTGCAACGACCACGCATAGTGGGTGAAGGCCCCGGCGTTGATCACGATCGCGACACACCGCTCGCGGGCGGCGTGAATCGCGTCGACCAGGTCGCCCTCGTGGTTCGACTGCCGGTGCTCGAGATCGAACCCGAGATCACGTGACCACGTGGCGCAGGCTGACACGTAGTCGTCGAGAGTCGCGGTGCCGTAGATCTCCGGCTCTCGCTGGCCGAGGAGGTTCAGGTTCGGTCCGTGGAGAAGCAGGATCGTCGGCACGAGCATCACGCTACTGAACGAACATCGAGTGGTCGGACGATTTACCGACCGACACCACGAGCGAAGAACGACTCGAGAGCGGCTTTCACAGTGCCCTCGTCGACACCCGGAACGACCTCCAGACCACTCGGACCGTCGAGAACGAAGGTGAGTCCGTCAGTGGCCTTCTTGTCGCGGCGCATGAAGTCGATGAGAGTCCCGACTCCGTTGGACGATGCTGATGCCAGCTGTTCGTCGGTGGCCAGCCCGTATTCGTCCCGAACGACTCGATGGTGCAGAGTCACTCTTTCCTCGTCGATCCGACCCACGGTGAGGGCGAGTTCGGCCGCGAACAGCAGTCCGACGGCGACTGCCTCGCCGTGCGCCAAATCGTGGTGTCCCGCCGACTCGAGCGCGTGAGCCAACGTGTGGCCGTAGTTGAGCACAGCTCGCCGACCCGACTCGCGCTCGTCTCCTTCGACGATTCGTGCTTTGATCTCGGCACACCGAGCAATGCGCGCATCCAGCGGAACCGCCAACAAGTCGTCGCCAGCGATGAAGTGGTACTTGGCGATCTCCCCCAAGCCACATCGCAATTCACGTTGCGGGAGAGTGGCGAGCGCATCGAGGTCGGCGATCACCGCGCGTGGTTGCCAGAAAGCACCCACCAGGTTCTTGCCCTCGGGAACGTTCACCGCGGTCTTCCCGCCGATGGCGGCATCGACCATTCCGAGCAGGGTGGTGGGCACGTGAATCACCGCGGTGCCGCGATGCCACACCGAAGCTGCGAAACCGGCCACATCGGTCACGAGTCCGCCGCCGACCGCGATGACGACGTCGCTTCGGGTGAGACCGAAGCGAGCGAACTCGCGGCAGAGAGCTTCGATGGTGGAGAGGTTCTTGTGATCCTCTCCACCCGCTATCCGCAACACCAGCGACGGAAGTGAGGTGGTCACGGTGAACGGAATGGCTGGGTCGGTGACCACGACCGCGCGTTTGGCTCCGGTCGGAACGAACTCGTCGATCTGCGACGCGACCCCGTGCCCGACCAGGACTGGGTACGAACGATCGCCGAGCGACACGTCGACACGATGAACTGTCATGCCAGTGCCTCGGCGATCTCGGAGCACACACCTTCCACCGACTTGCCGGTGACATCGATGGTGGTGTCAGCGAGCGATCGGTAGATCGGCTCACGTTCCGTCCACAACTGGCGTAGACGCAGATCGGGATCGTGGTCGATCAGCGGACGATGGCCTCGACGACGCCCGACTCGCTCGATGAGAAGTTCCGGTTCGGCCCTCAGCCACACGATTCGATGAGGTTCTCCGAGTAGTGCCCGACTGTCGTCCCGGAGCACTGCTCCCCCGGCCGCAGCGACGACCAGCGGTTCGGGTGTCGCCAAAGTGTCGGCCAGGGTCTGGTGCTCGATGAGCCGAAAGGTCGGTTCACCGTCGGATTCGAAGATCTCGCGCACGGTCCGGCCCGTACGCCGTTCGACCTCCTCGTCGGTGTCGACGAAGCGACGACCGATGGCGGATGCCAGTTTTCGACCCACCGTGGTCTTGCCGCTCCCCATCAGGCCGATCAGCACGACGTGGCCGACCGTCATGACAATCCGCGGCGGAACGCTTCGGCGTTGCGGACGAACTCGTTCAGCGAGTCGCCGCCGAACTTGCGCTGGGCCTCTTGAGCCAACACGAGAGCGACCATCGTTTCGGCGACGACGCCCATCGCGGGAACGGCCGTCACGTCGGTTCGTTCCTTGAACGACACCGTCGACTCCTTGGTGACGACGTCGACGGTGGGAAGAGTGGGCCGGTTGAGTGTTGCCAATGGCTTCATCGCAGCCCTCACGACGAGCAGTTCGCCCGTCGTCATGCCGCCTTCGGTCCCGCCAGCCAGCGTGCCTTGACGCACGTACGAGTTGGTGGTCGAGTCCCAGACGATCGGATCGTGAGCCTCACTTCCGCGACGACCCGCGACGTCGAAACCGTCGCCTATCTCCACACCCTTCACGGCCTGAATGCTGAGGATCGATTGAGCGATGAGGCCGTCGATCTTGCGATCCCAATGAACGTGGCTGCCCAGACCGATCGGAACGCCGTACGCAAGCACTTCGACGATCCCACCGAGTGAGTCACCATCTTTGGCGGCCGCCTCGATGGCATCGATCATGGCCGCCTCGGCGACGGGATCGAAACAGCGAACGGGCGACTCGTCGACTCGTGCGAGGTCGGACGGACCGGGTCGCGCACCGGCTGTCGACGCAGCCTCTCCCATCCGAGTGACGTGCGAAAGAATCGAGGTACCGAGATGCGACAGCAGCAACTTCGCGAGCGCTCCGGCCGCGACGCGGGCGGCGGTTTCGCGTGCGCTGGCTCGTTCGAGAACGTCGCGGGCATCGTCGAAGCCGTACTTCTGCATACCGGTCAGGTCGGCGTGACCGGGACGAACGCTCGTGAGGGGTTGCTCGGTCTTGCCCGGAGCCGGATCCATCTCCTTGTGCCACTTGTCGGAACGGAACCACTCGGTGTTCAGAATCTCGATGGCTACGGGCGAGCCAAGAGTGCGACCATGGCGCACGCCGCCGACCAGCGTGATCTCGTCGACCTCGAACCTTTGCCGAGGTCCGCGGCCGTAACCGAGGCGCCGACGAGACAACTCGCCTTGGATGTCGGCCGCCGTGACCGGAAGTCCAGCGGGCAGGCCCTCGACGATCACGACGAGGGCTTTGCCGTGGGATTCTCCGGCGGTCAGGAAACGCAACACGCGCTCAGGCTAACGGCCCGAGTACCTGGCTGACCGCCCGTTTCATGGCCTCGACGTCGGGAGTCCGGCCGATCCAGATCTCCTCTTGCCGAGCGGCTTGATGCACGAGCATTCCGATGCCGCCGATCGTTCGTGCCCCGCGGGTTCGCGCTGCGCGCAGGAACGGCGTCTCCGACGGGTGATACACGATGTCGATGGCAACGTGTCGATCGCTGAACACCGAATCGGTGAGGGGACTCGAGGAATCATCACCCATACCGACACTCGTGCAATTGATGACGAGATCGCAGGACGAAGCGACGTCGTTTCGATCCGACCAAGGAATCACTTCGGCTCCGGTCAAACCCATCGCGTCCAGCCGGTCCGGCGAGACGAGCGAGCGATTGGTAACCACGATTCGCTTCGCCCCGTGGCGACGAAGGGCGTCACACACGGCACGACCGGCACCGCCGAACCCGAGCACGAGGACGTCGCGCGAAGTCGGATCGACACCTTCGTGACGCAGAGAGTCGACGAGTCCGTCTCCATCGGTGCTGTGCCCGATCGACCGACCGTCGGATCGGAACTCGATGGTGTTGACGCTCTGCAGAACTCGTGCCGAGTCGGTGAGTGCGTCGCACAGATCGACTACTGCCGTCTTGTGCGGCATGGTGACGCTCAGGCCCGCGATACCCAACGTTCGCGCTGCTTCGACGACTCGCTGGACGGAGTCAGGAGGCGTCGGGAACGCCACATACGTCCAGTCGATGTCGAGCGACGCGAAGCCAGCAGCGTGCAGAACCGGCGACAAGCTGTGTTCGACCGGCCAACCGATCACGCCAGCGACGCGGGTGCGACCCGAAATCGTGCGGCTCACAAGACTCCCCTCTCCCTCGCGATGGCGATGTTGGTTTCGTGTTGTTCGAGCGTCGCTGAGAACTCGTGGTTTCCGTCTTCGTCGATGAGTACGTAATACAGGTAAGCGCATGGGGAATTCGCGGGAATATCCCGGCAGATGGGGTCGTTGGCCCGAGGATTGGGTGCGGGGGCCAGGGCAGCGGCGATGGACGCCCGACCCGGATTGGCGATCGGTGTGGGTGGAAGTCCGTTGCGCAGGTAGGTGTTGTACGGAGAATCAATGGCTTTGAGTGCGGCGAACTCGCTCTCTGGGTCCTGGCCGTAGAAGAGCGAAGCGTCCACTTCGAGCTTCATGCCGAGAGTCAGACGGTTGTAGATCACGCGAGCGATCTTCGGACGATCGGCGGCGACCTTGGCTTCGCGTTCGATCAACGACGCGACTATGAGGACTTCGTACGGGGACAAGCCGAGCAAGGTCGGCGCATCGTCGAGGCCCTCTTGACGGCCGACCCGAGCCATCAGATCGACCATTCGCTTGAGAATCTGAACCGGCTTCTCGCTCACGGCGAAGGAGTACGTGTCGGGAAAGAGCAACCCCTCGAGTGACGTGGCTCCGGCGGGAACGTAACTGGTGCCCGGTACCGAGGTCGGGTCGAGAGCGCGCGCCATGAAGGCCTCGGCATCGAAGCCGGGAATCTCGTCAGCGAGTCGCTGAGCCATCTGACTGACCGTGAAACCCTCGGGGAATGTCACCTTCACGAAAGTCTCGGCCGGAGACGTGCGAAGTGCTCGGAGCAGATTGCCCATGTGGTCGCGCGGGCGCAGTGTGTAGAAGCCCGGTACAACGGTGAGACCACCTTCGTCGGCGACGTAGCGCCGGAATGTTCCACCGTCGACGACGATCCCAGCTGCTTCCAGACGTTCTGAGACAATCAGCAAGTCGTCGTTCTCGCGAACCTCGAATGTCGTCGCCGCGGACGGATCGCCGGAGGGATTGACCTTTTGGAGGTACCTCCACTGCGACCAGCCGTACGAGATCACACCGACGACGAGACCGGCCACGATGAAGAGGGCTACCTTCTTGATCGCCCGGCGACCACGAGCCAAGCGGATTTCCGGCAGAACCTCGTAGGGATCGTCGGGCACATCCGACGAGATGTCGGACACCACCGAATCAGAACCTCGGCCCTCCCTCATCGGCTGTCGAGCCACGATTGCAACATGATCGCGGCCGCCACTTTGTCGACGTGGCGACGACGGTCGCTGGCGCGGATTTCGGCCTCTTTGAGAACGCGATCGGCGGCCACTGTCGTGAGGCGCTCGTCGAAGAGGATCACCGGCACGCCGGTCACCGTACCGATTTCGTCGGCGTCCCGCCGTGCACTGACAGCCGCCGGTCCTTCATGACCGGACAGACTCAGCGGCAGTCCGATCACGATGGTTTCGACCTCTTCCTCCGTTGCGATGCGAGCGATCTCGGCCCAGTCACGGCGCTTCGAGGTGCGACTGATCACCGAATGAGGAGACGCAATCAATCCCGAACGATCGCTGAGAGCGATTCCGATTCGCTTCGTTCCCAGGTCGATGCCCAGGGCCCGCATCAGGAGCGCGCCACCTCGGCCGCGATACGCAGAGCTTCGTCGAGCCCGTCGGGGTTCTTGCCACCGGCCGTGGCCACGTCACCTTTGCCGCCACCGCCACCACCAACCGCTTTGGCCGCGTCGCGAATGAGATCACCGGCCGAACCCTGACCAGACGTCACGGCGGCAACGAGTGAGACTCCGCCGGTCGGGGTGAGGCCCCCGAGAACGACACGACGCACACCAGCCACGGCTCGTACGGCCAGCGCCAGATCACGCAGTTCGTCGGGAGCCAGACCGTCGACTCGCCGAACAACGATGCCGTCGGAAGCTTCCGCCGCGAACTCGGACGCCCGGCCTTGGGCCGCGCGAGCCTTCAAGATCTTGATCTCGTCGAGGGCGGACTTCAGTTCGGCCAGCTTTCGATTCACTCCGTCGACGACGTCATCGCTTCCGACGAGTTCAGCGATCGCTCCGAGTGTCGACTCTTGCTGCTGCAAGAGGTCGAGGCTGCGGGAGCCGGCGACCGCTTCGACGCGGCGCAAGTTGGCCCCGATCGAACCTTCGGAGATGATCTTGATGATTCCGATGTCTCCGGTGGCCGACACGTGAGTTCCACCGCATAGTTCGACCGAGGGTCCAGCCTCCAACACCCGCACCGTGTCTCCGTACTTGTCGCCGAAGAACGCGATGGCTCCCTTGGCAAGAGCGTCTTCCTTGCTCGTCTCGTATGCGTTCACCGAACTGTTCACGAGCGTTTCGTGGTTCGCGAGGGCTTCGATACGAGCGATCTCCTCGGCCGACAAAGCGGCGTAGTGATTGAAGTCGAAACGAAGCCGCTGATCGTCGACGAGCGAACCCGCCTGCTTGACGTGTTCGCCCAGGACTTCGCGGAGGGCCCAGTGCAAGATGTGCGTTCCGGTGTGATGGCGCCGGATGGAGGCCCGACGATTCGTGTCGATGGTGGCCTGAACCAGTTGCCCCGCCGACACCGAACCCGACGCAACGCGGCAGTGGTGACGGCGAAGTCCGGGGACGGCGAACGTCGTGTCGAGAACCTCGAGCACACCCGACGGGCCGTCGATGCGACCCGTGTCGCCCACTTGTCCACCACTCTCGGCGTAGAAGGGGGTGCGGTCGAGGAAGACGTCGAGTCCGTCCTCGTTCTCGACCACCGCCAGAACGCGGGCGGCCGACTCGTCTGCGGTGTACCCGACGAAATTGGTGGTTCCGAATTCTTCGAGGATCTCGCGGTAGCGGTCCTGCAATTCGGAAGCCACCCCGGCTCCCTTACGCGCGGCCTTGGCGCGCTCGCGCTGCGAGGACATCTCGCGGTCGAAACCCTCCCGATCGACCGTGAGGCCTCGTTCGCCGACGATCTCTTCGGTGACCTCGAGGGGGAACCCATAGGTGTCGTGCAGCAAGAAGGCGGTTTCGCCAGCCAATCTTCCGGAAGAACGAGCGATTTCACCGTCGAGAATGGCGACACCGGTCTTCAGCGTCTGCCGGAACCGCTCTTCTTCGCGGGTCAGAACATCGACCACGAAGTCGCGTTGCGACACGAGATCGGGATAAGCCTGGCCCATCACGTCGACCGCGGTCTGGACCAGTGAAGGCATCACCAACTTCTCGGTGCCCAGCAAGTACGCGTGGCGAACCGCACGTCGGATGATGCGACGAAGCACGTAACCGCGACCCTCGTTCGACGGGAAGACGCCATCGCCGACGAGCATCGCGCTGCTTCGTGCGTGTTCGGCAAGAACGCGCAAGCTGAAACTGGCTCGATCGTCGTAATCCCCTACGCGATAGGTGGCTCCCGTGAGGGATTGCGCCTGCTCGATCATCGGGAAGAGCGCATCGGTCTCCCACACGGAATCAGTGCCCTGAACCAAGGCGAGGATGCGCTCGAGACCGGCGCCGGTGTCGATGGACGGCTTGGGCAACGGAGTGCGGGAACCATCGGGAGCCTGGTTGAACTGCATGAAGACAAGGTTCCAGAACTCCATGAAGCGGTCGCCGTGCGGGTCGTTGAGTGGACCGCCGTCGGGCCCGAAACTGGGCCCTCGATCGATGTGCAGTTCGGAGCACGGACCGCACGGACCAGTGTCGCCCATCTGCCAGAAGTTGTCCTTGTCGCCCAGACGCTGAATGCGATCGAGGGGAACGCCAACCTGTTCGTGCCAGATCGCCTCGGCCTCGTCGTCACTGGTGTGCACGGTCACCCAGATGCGGTCACCGTCGAAACCCAAATACTCGGTGACGAGCTCCCAACTCCAGGGAATGGCCGACTCCTTGAAGTAATCACCGAACGAAAAGTTTCCGAGCATCTCGAAGAAGACGAGATGACGCTTGGTGCGGCCGACGTCGTCGAGGTCGTTGTGCTTGCCACCGGCGCGAACGCACTTCTGGACGGTGGCCGCGCGCTTGAACGGCGCGATCTCGTCTCCGACGAAGTAGGGCTTGAACGGAACCATGCCGGCGACCGTGAACAGAACCGTGGGATCGTGCGGAATCAGACTCGCCGACGGGACGGCCGTGTGCGACTTGCTCACGAAGAAGTCGGTGAACGACTGGCGAAGTTCGTTGGCGGTACGCGGAGGGCGACGAGTCATGGGATTCACAGATTACCTCTGGCTCCCCTTAGCCTGTCCTGGTGACCCCTCGACGAGTTCCCGTACCCGGCGTGAACAAGCGCTACGAAGACCTGCACGAAATGGTCTCGTTCGAAGACCCCACCGAGCAGCGGACCTGGATCGTCGATGCGACGTTCCTGCGGTCCTCGTGGAAGTGCATCTTCGGCGAAGGGTGCAAGGGAGTCCTCGAAACCGACGCCACGCACCTCAATCAGGGGTGCTGCTCGTACGGCGCCCACTTCGGCGACGAGGAAGACGTGGCCAAGGTGGTCAAGCACGCCGTCCGCTTGACCGAGAAGAACTGGCAGTTCAAGAAGAAGGCGAATTCCGGGTTCTTGAAGAAGATGCCCAGCGGCGAGACCGCGACACGCCGCGTCGACGGCGCCTGCATCTTCTTGAACCGTCCGGGTTTCGCCGGAGGCGAAGGATGCGCTCTGCACATCGGTGCACTCGAAGCGGGCGAACGTCCGCTCGATTGGAAACCAACGGTCTGTTGGCAGCTCCCCGTTCATCTCGAGCATTCCGAGGACGACACCGGCTGGGTGACCACCATCCTGCGCGAATGGAAGCGCCGCGACTGGGGTGTGAGCGGCGACGAATTCCACTGGTGGTGCACCGACACGCCTGACGCTTTCGTCGGTCGTGAACCGGTCTACAAGTACCTGCGCGACGAGATCGTCGAACTCGTGGGCAAGAAGGTCTACGACTGCATCGTGGAGCTTCTCGAGCGACCGCGCAACACTCCCCTTCCACACGAGGCCGAAGTACGACTCACGGCACGACGTCAGCGTCAGTCCGCCAAGAAGTAACTCTCAGGCGTTGGCCTGCTTGAACGCCTTACGCCGGTCTTCGAGTCCGAGGTGGCGCTTGCGCACTCGGATGTTGGCGGGAGTCACTTCGACCAACTCGTCGTCGGCGATCCATTCGATCGCACTCTCGAGGGTGTGGATCCGCGCCGCAGCCAACTTCACGCCATCGTCGTGACTGTGGGTCCGGATGTTGGTCTTCTCCTTGGCCCGGACGGCGTTGACCACCATCTCGTCACCGCGCGCACTTTCGCCCACGACCATTCCCTCGTACACCTTGTCACCCGGCTGTACGAACAACTCACCGCGTAACTGGAGGTTGTCGAGGGCGTACGCCGTGACCATCCCCTCGCGGTCGGCGATCATGGCGCCACCACTGCGGTGCGGCAGTTCACCGGCCCACGGCGTCCATCCAGCATGGTGCTGATGGAGCATCGCGGTACCGCGTGTAGCCGACAGCAGTAGCGATCGGAATCCGATGAGGCCACGGCTCGGGCATTCGAAGGTGACGACGGTGCGACCCGGGTCGCCCGAACGAAGGTCGGTCACGCGACCCTTGCGTGGGGCGAGAGCCTGAGTCACGGTACCGACGTGCTCGTCGGGTACGTCGCAGACCCCACGTTCGAGCGGTTCGAACTTCTTGCCGTTGACTTCCTTGGTGATCACTTCGGGCCGACTCACCTGGAGTTCGTAACCTTCGCGACGCATCGACTCGATGAGAACCGCCAACTGCAGTTCACCGCGACCGGCCACCTCCATCACATCGGCCGTGTCGGTCTCTCGCAACTTGATGGAGACGTTGCCCAAAACCTCGCGGCGCAACCGATCGAGGATGTGTCTCGAAGTGAGGTACTTGCCCTCGCGACCAGCGAACGGTGACGTGTTGACGCCAAAGGTCATGGCCAGAACGGGCTCGTCGACCGACAAACGAGTGAGAGCGACGGGGTTGTCGATCGCCGCGATGGTGTCGCCGATTTCCACTTCTGGGAATCCGGCGACGACGAAGAGATCACCGGCCGACAAGACGTCCTCGTCGGCCCGTCCGACACCGGCGAACGACATCAGCGAACTGAGGCGCCGCTTCAGAGGAGGCTGACCTTCGGAGAACTCTTCTTCGAGGAGGGCGACCATCTCACCTTTGCGCAACTGACCCTGATAGATGCGACCGATGGCCAGTCGACCGAGGTAATCGCTGGCGTCGAGATTGGTCACGAGAGCCTGCAGCGGCGCCGTGGGATCCCCCGGTGGGGCCGGAATCCGCGAGATGATCGCGTCGAGCAGCGGGGAGAGGTCGGCGTCGGCTGCTGGCATGCCGAGGCCCTTCATCGCGCGACCTTCGCGCGCCACCGCCGAGATGACGTCGAACTCGATGTGATGGTCGGCCGCTTCGAGGTCGATGAAGAGTTGATACACCTCGTCGAGGACCTCGTCGGGGCGCGCGTCCTGCCGATCGACCTTGTTGATGACGACGATCGCCGGCAAATCACGGGCCAACGCCTTCTGCAACACGTATCGCGTCTGCGGCAGAGGTCCTTCGGCCGCGTCGACGAGCAGAATGACTCCGTCGACCATCGTGAGAGCGCGCTCGACCTCACCACCGAAATCGGCGTGTCCGGGTGTGTCGACCAGATTGATCTTCACTCCGTTCCAGGAGATGGATGCCGCCTTGGCGAGGATGGTGATCCCACGCTCACGTTCTTGATCGTTGGAGTCCATCACGCGATCGACGACTGCCTGGTGAGCGGCGAAGGTTCCCGTCGCACGCAACAAGGCGTCGACCAACGTGGTCTTGCCATGGTCGACGTGCGCGACGAGAGCTACGTTCCGGAGCTGGTGATTCATCGACGAACTACTGGTCGTCGGATTCGTCGTCGAGTTCGGAATCGTCCTCATCGAAGACCACGCCGTATTTCTCGGCGAGGGCGGCGTACTCGTCGTCTTCCGAACGCGGAGAGCGGTCGTTGCCCAGACCCAGGTCGAATGCACTGGGACCGGCTTGCTTCAACTTGCGCGCTTCTTCGAAGCGGCGATGTCGACCCTTTTTCACTGCAGGGCTCCGAACTAGTTCTTGGGGGCTGAACACGGCTGAGCAGCCGAACGCCGAAAGTGTAGGGGTTGGCAGACGAACCTGCTCGGGATTTGACGCGAAAAGCCTGGTCAGAGCCCACTCGCGGAGGGAGCATCGAACATGAGCAGACCCCCCTGACCGTCGAAAGCCAGCCCGGTGCGACCCGCGACCAGGGCTCTCAGGTCGCGACCGACGAGATCGAAACGCCATCCGTGAGCCAGGCGTGCATCGGGCTCATCGCGCAGGAACTCGACGATGTCGGCTCGGGTGCCGACCAGCATGGGGTCGATCTCCTCGCGTCGTGCCACCTCGCTCAACCAGGCCGAGACCAACGTGACGGCCGGACGTAGACGGCGATCGAGTTCGTCGCCGTCGGTGGCCGGAAGCTCGAGCGGAGAGTCGAGGCCGCGAGCCACCGCGGCCAGGATTTCGTTTCCGATGGTGCCGCGCGTGTGTCGGTCATCGACCCCGCGGGCTTGGGCGAGATCGGACAACGAACGAGGTTCGCGTTGAGCGATTCCCTGGAGAGCCAAGTCGGGGAGAACCTGGCGGGGCGGGATGTCACTGGCCATGGCGCGTCGTTCGCGCCACTCGGCCACGGCAGCCAGCACGCCACGGGTGCGGGGCCGCATGGCCCGTAAGTCCTTCATCCGCGTCCAGGCCAACGTCGGATCGGAGGGGCCCACCTTGCGCTGCTGAAGTTCACGACACGCTTCGTGAGCCCACTCGAGGCGGTTGCGCTCGCGAAGCGACTTCTCCAAACGGTCGGTCAATTCGAACAGGTACTCGACATCGGCTGCCGCGTAGTCCTTCTGGGCTTCGGTGAGTGGTCGACGAAGCCAATCGGTGAGACGGTCACCTTTCGGAAGGGATCGACGCAACTCGGCGTTCACGAGGTTGGCCAGAGACGGAGTGGCGTATCCGACGAACCCGGCCGCGAGTTGAGTATCGAAGATCGACGTCGGACCCGTGCCGAGTGAATGTGCGAGCACGTCGAGGTCCTGTTGAGCGGCGTGGAAAACGAAGAGACGCTCGGAACGAAAGAGGTCGACGAGGGCCTTGACGTCACACGCGAGTGGATCGACCAACGCAACGTGTTGCTGTCCGGACGACTCCCAGGCGAACTGCATGAGAGCCAAACGCGGGTAGTAGGTCCGCTCACGGTGGAACTCGGTGTCGACCGCGATGCGGGACGCCACCGCCATGTCACCGATCAGTTCGGCGAGGTCGGCGTCGCTGTCGACCCAGCGCAACGTCACGACGGAGACGATCCTTCGACGACCGAGCGACCACTGGTGACCCAGGCCATGGTTCCGCCGGCGATGTTGACGACGTCGAATCCGGCGTCGGCCAGAAACTCGCAGGCCCGCATACTGCGACCGCCCGACTTGCAGATCACGTACAACGACGATCCCTTGAACTGCGAGAGATCGGCGGCGGGTACGGACCCGAGCGGCACGAGGACCGCGCCGGGAACGTGGCCGGACTCGTACTCATCGGGTTCCCGAACATCGATCAGCGGAACGGTTCCCAGTCTTTCGAGTTCTTCGACGTCGATTTCTTTGACCATGCACAACTCCTTGATTGCGGGGCCAACCTACTCCTCGGTGAGATCGCCGGGTGTGTTCACGTTTCGAAGAACATCGTCGTCCACCTCGACCCAGCGAACGGCGATCGTCGAGAGCAACCCGTGGACCGAGCGCTCCCCTTTCGAGAACCACGAGTCAACGATCTGTCGAGCGGCGGTCGTTCGCCAGACCGAGATCAACCCCTGGCGCTGGCCGGAGCGTCCGACTGCCGCCGCGACCAGGTCACTCGGAGCGAGTGCCGCGAGCAATTCCTCGACGACCGCTCCGGACACTCGCACCAGATCGACGGCAAGGATGACCGTCAACTCCGACGACGAATGACGAAGTGCGGTGCGCAGACCGTCGAGTGGCCCTTGACCACCTTCGTCGTCGCTGATCGCCTCGATCGGCACGGCACGAAGCGACTCCAACGCCTCGGGTCGGCGGTGGATCACAGTCACGTGATCGCACGACGAGAGTGCATCGATCGCGTTGAGGACGAGGGGACGATTTCGCCAGACGACCGAAGCCTTGTCGACACCCATGCGGCTGCTGAGGCCGCCGGCCAGGACGAATCCGTGCGTCGTCACGCCAATTCAGGCGGAACGTTCGGCTCGAGTTGCCGGACGAAGAGACGACAACGCTCGGCTTCGTCGTCCTCGCCGATCTCGGCCGCACTGCGCGCGAGTCCGGCGATACACGACAGGACGCCCCGGTTTCCCTCGTGAGCCCAACGCACGTAGCCCGATCCTCTCCATCCGTTGGCGCGCAAAGAGTCGAGTCCTCGGTGGTAGCCGACTCGGTAGTAGGCATACCGCGCGATCGGATCGTCGGTCGCCCGTGCCAGCTCGGCCCATACGAGACTCGATCGAGGATTGCGAGCAACCACTTCGCTCAGAGCCGACAACGATCCCGCTGCTTGCTTCACGGCATGCAGAACCTCGGCCGGCGTCGGCGGAAGAACCGTCTCGGGAGGACCTGAGGTGGTCAAACGAACGGGGTTCACGTCACTCATGGTCGAGATGTTCCCACAGTCGCGCCCTCGACACCTCGTGATCGCCTAGGGTTTCATGCGTGATTTCGGTCGCCGCTGACACGCTCAAGAATCTCGTGACCGCCGGCGCCTTTCTTCCGATCGTGATCGGATTGATTCTGGTCAAGATCGTGGTGAGCACGATCACTCGGCTGGTCATCGTGGTGGTGGCACTGGCGTTGGGCGTCGTCGTTTTCACCCAACGTGCTCAGATCGACGAGTGCATCGACAAGTCGTCGGTGACGGCCTCCGGGGCGAACGTCACGTGCAGCCTTCTCGGGTTCGACGTCGACCTCCAACTCTGATCAACGTCGCCCGACGAGAGCCAGCAGCGGTCTGACCAGTCGCTCTGCGAACTCGGCGGGCCGACTCGCATGAGCGTTGTGGTGTGCGCCGTCGAGGACGACGAGAGGAAGACTTCCGCACTCCTCGGCGAGCATTCGGCTGCCCCGTTGCATGTGCTCCCCGGCTCGAGTTCCCACACCGACGACGAGGGGGCACTCGATTCGGTCGAAGTCGTACGGCCTGCCCCGACGCAGGCTGGCCAGTTCCTCCACCAAGACGACGCCTTCGGCCCGACGAAGCGCGCGAGTCCGCTCGGGGAGACGATCCCAGCGTTCGTCCCCGATGAAGCGTCGTAGAAAAGTCTCAGCCGCTTCTTCAGGACGGTCGGCGGACTCGAGCGCGGCCGCTCCACCGGAATTGCGCGACCACCATGGCTCCCACGACATCGGGCTCTCGTAGATCACCAATCCATCGACCAGATCCGGTCGTTGGGATGCTGCGGTCAACGCGACGACGCCACCAAAACTGTGTCCGACGACGACACGACGACCCCCGTCGCTCCCGAACGAGTCGAGCACTTCGACGAGATCGGCAGTGTGAGCCGCGATGTCGAAGGGTCCCGGAAGATCTCGCGACCGCGCGTAGCCGCGTCGGTCGTAGGTGAAGCAGGCCACGTCGCTCAACGATCGGCAGAGGCGAGCAAAGGCTCCCTGTCGATCCATGCTTCCGTGGACGAGGACGACACGGGACTGTGATGGGGGCCCGAACTCCTGGGCCGACGACAGGACGGACACAGGTCCGATGGGTCGGTCGGGAGTCATACCTGCTTATCTAGTTCATCGATGGAACTGATCCTCATCCGGCACGCCATTCCCGTTCGTCGTGAACTCGAGACCGGGATCGCCGATCCCGAACTGTCGACAGCCGGTCTCGAGCAGGCTCGCCTCCTCGGCGACTACCTCCGAACCGAAAACATCGATGCGGTCTATGCGAGTCCCATGCAGCGAGCGAGACAGACGGCTACTCCCGTGGCGGCCGGCCAGGGTCTCGACATGACGATCGTCGATGGTGTGGCCGAGTTCGATCGAAACAGCAACGAGTACGTTCCTGTCGAGGAGTTGAAGGCCACAAACGACCCTCGCTGGCGCGACATGCTGGAGGGCAAGTGGCCGCCAACCGAGGAGTCGGAGGCCGACTTCATCGAGCGGGTCGTCGAATCGATCGAAACCATCATCGGCAACCACGCCTCGCAGCGGGTGGCGGTGGTGTGCCATGGCGGCGTCATCAACGCGTACATCGCTCGCATCATCGGATTGGGCGATCAACGCGGTTTCTTCTACCCCAACTACACCTCGATCCATCGCGTGGCCGCGGCCAAGTCGGGGGAACGATCGGTCGTGACGCTGAACGAGACTCCACACCTTCGTGGTTCGGGCCTGCCCATCGGTCTGTTCCAGAAATGACCTGACAGAATCACGTCATGCCCGGGTCAACCGATCACATCGGATCGCTCCTCGCCCACCTCGACGCTTCGGTGTCGCCCGCTCATGCCGTGGCCCACGCGGCCGAACGACTCGAGCGCGCTGGATTCGTTCGGTGCGACTCCTTCTCCGCGTTGCCGAAGCGAGGTTTCCGGGCCGATCAGGGTCTCTTGATCGCCTGGGTCGACGACGGTGCCAGTGCCGACGGCTTTCGGGTGATCGGTGCTCACACCGACTCACCGTGCTTGAGGGTGAAACCGCGCCCCGACGCGGGGGCGTTCGGCTGGAAGCAGTTGGGTGTCGAGATCTACGGCGGCATTCTCAACAACTCGTGGCTCGATCGAGATCTCGGTGTGGCTGGACGCCTGACGATGATCGACGGCTCGGCCAAACTCGTGCGGTCGTCCGAGGCAGTTGCTCGGGTACCCCAACTTGCCGTTCATCTCGATCGCGACGTGAACGACAAAGGCCTCGTCCTCGATCGCCAGAACCACCTCCTGCCCGTCTGGGGCCTCGGGTCACCGAGAAGCGGAGAATTCGCCGAGTGGTTGGCCGATCTTGCCGACGTGGGCGCCTCGGACATCGTCTCGTGGGAGCTGTCCCTGTTCGACTCCCAGCCAGCACGCCTCATCGGATCCGACTCCGAATTGTTGGCGTCGGGACGAATCGACAATCAAGTCTCGTGTTGGGCCGCGACCGAAGCCCTTCTCCGCCGAGCCGAGTCGTCGTCGGGCCCGACCAGTGTGATCGCCTTGTTCGATCACGAAGAAGTCGGTTCGGAGAGCACTCATGGCGCCGGCGGCCCTTGGCTCGAATGGACTCTCGAGGCTCTCCACGGCACCAACCGGTCGACGTTCCACGACGCTCTCGGCCGTTCGTCGTGCCTGTCAGCCGACTGCGCACACTCGGTGCACCCGAACTATCCAGAGAGGCACGAGCCTGCGCACCGACCGATCGCCAACGGCGGTCCGGTTCTCAAGCAGAACGCCAATCAGCGTTACGCCACCAGTCCGGAGACGGCTGCTTTCTTCATCCGCTGTTGCCGTGAAGCCGGAACTCCGCACCAAGTGTTCGTGAGCAAGAACAGCATGCCGTGTGGATCGACCATCGGTCCGATTGCGTCGACCAGGCTCGGTATCCCGACCGTCGATGCCGGAGTCGCACAACTGAGCATGCACTCGGCTCGCGAACTGTGTGGAGTCTCCGACGTGCTGACCTTTGCCGACGTGGCTCAACGATTCGTCACGTTGGGATGACCGACCCGCTGTTGAGCGAGATCGAACAAGCGCTGCAATTCGCTGTGCAGTCGTTCGGACGTTTCTTTCACTGCCGTGCGCGGCATGCGTCCGTCGATACCGGCGGGCACCGGTAATGGCTCGCCGATGATCACATGGACCTTGCGTGGCCAGATGAACTTGGCGCCCTTTCCCATCACGCGTTCGCTCCCCCCGATGCCGACCGGGACGATCGGCGCCCCGGCCTTGCACGCGACGTAAGCCGCGCCGTCGAACAGAGGCTTCACAACGGGTCCGGCTTTGCGTTCACCCTCGGGGAACAGCACAAGGGGCTCGCCGCTCTGCAGAACCTGGATACATCGAACGATCGCTTCGCGGTCGGCACTTCCGCGGGTCACCGGAAAGGCGCCGAGCGCCGACAAGATCCACCGGAACGGCTGCTTCTTCCACATCGAGTCCTTGCCCATGAATCGGAGACGCCGGCGCGTGCAACCAGATGCGATAGGCGTGTCGATGAAACTCCGATGGACGGGCGCCAGGACGAACGCCCCGGACGACGGAATGTTCTCCCGACCTTCGATCGTCATGCGCATCCAACCGCGACAAAAAAGGACCACGATGAATCGAACCGACTGGTAGAAGGATCGACTCGACAACGAGTTGCCGGCCAGGAACGTTTCGACTCCGATCATGATCTTTCTCCGAGCAAGACGACGATGCGCTCGACAACCTCGTCGATCGTTGAGTGACTCGTGTCGACCACGACCGCGTCGGAGGACTCGGCCAACGGACTGTCGGGCCTGGTGGAATCGAGGCGGTCGCGCTCGGCGATCGATGCTTCCACCTGATCGACGTCTCCCCCGGCTTGAGCGACGCGCCGTTCGGCCCGAACACGTGGCGAAGCGGTGAGGAACACTTTCAAAGCAGCGTCGGGAAAGACAACGGTACCGATGTCGCGCCCTTCGATGACGCCGCCTCCGCGAGCGTCGCCCCATTCGCGCTGACGTCGACGCATTTCGGTCCGAACACTGCTGAGCGCGGCGACGATGCTGACTGCCGATGTCACCTCCGGGGTACGGATCTCGGCAGTGACATCGCGCCCATCGATCGTGACGAGATCGAGCCCCACGTGAAGCGCACATTCACCGGCCAATGACCCGACAGTGTCGGAATCGTCGAGCCGCAGTCCCTTCCTCAACGCTTCGGCGGTGACGGCACGGTACATGGCACCCGTGTCGAGATACTGGAGTCCGAGACGCTTGGCCAGTGCTCGAGCGATCGTGGACTTGCCCGCACCGGCCGGACCGTCGATGGCGACGATGGGCACTGTCTCACCAACTCTGACCGAGCGGTCGCCCTTCGTCGTATCCGGCTGCACTTTGGATACCCACGACGGCCCGTTCACGGAACTCGGCCACTGTTGCCGAGCCCGAATACGTGAAGGCACTGCGAACTCCGGCGACGATGTGGTCGATGATGTCTTCGACCCCCGGACGCTCCGGATCGAGATACATACGCGACGACGAGATTCCCTCTTCGAACAGTTCTTTGCGCGCGCGCATGAAAACGCTCTCGCGCCGAGTTCGGTTGCGCACCGCCCGGTTGGAAGCCATGCCGTAGTTCTCTTTGTACAGACGGCCGTCCGGGTCGCGCAGAGTATCGGCGGCCGACTCGTAGGTACCGGCCAACCACGAGCCGAACATCACGCTGCCGGCACCGGCAGCCAACGCGAGCGCAACGTCGCGTGGATAGCGAATTCCACCATCGGCCCAGACCGACGCGCCAGAGTCACGCGCGGCTTGGGAACATTCGAGAACAGCGGAGAACTGCGGACGGCCGACTCCGGTCATCATGCGGGTGGTGCACATCGCGCCCGGTCCGACTCCGACTTTGACGATGTTCGCGCCCGCGTCGATCAGCTGGTTGGTGCCATCCGTGGTTACCACGTTGCCCGCGACCACGATGGCCTGCGGTGCGCTCTTGCGGACGGCGCGGACGGCTTCGAGCATCCGCTCCTGGTGTCCGTGCGCGGTGTCGACGACGAGAACGTCGACACCGATATCGCGCAGACGTGCAGCCTTGTCGGCCGGTTCACCATTGACGCCAATCGCAACCGCCGTCAGGAACTCGCCACGCGCGTTGACCGCTGGTCGATACAGAGTGGAACGCAGCGCACCTTTGCGGGTGACGCAACCGACCATACGGCCGGACGCATCGACAACGGGTGCGGTGGTGAGACGATGGCCCGACAGAACGTCGAACACCTTCTCGAGGTCGGTACCCGACTCGATGGTCAGCAAATCGGTCGACATCACGTTGTGCAACTGCGTGAACCGGTCGTAGCCCGCGGCGTCGGCTTCGGTGAAGATTCCGATCGGACGATTGTCAGCGTCGACGACCACCACGGCTCCGTGCGCCCGCTTGTGAACGAGACCGAGGGCGTCACCCACGGTGTTGTGGGGCGACAGAGTGATGGGTGTCTCGTACACGTGATCCCGCGACTTCAAGTAGCGAACCGTCTCGTCGATCACGTCGAGGGGAATGTCTTGCGGTAGCACCACCAACCCACCACGCCGGGCCACGGTCTCAGCCATCCGGCGGCCCGCGACGGCGGTCATGTTGGCGACCACGATGGGGATGGTCGTACCCACGCCGTCGGTGGTCTGCAGGTCGACGTCGAGACGTGAACCGACCGACGACAAACTGGGCACGAGGAAGACGTCGTTGTACGTCAGGTCGTAGGGCGGCTGGTGGTTGATGAACTTCATAAGAAGGGCCGCCACAGGCTACGGGGTAGGTTGGCCCCCGTGGTGAACCGTCCGGTCGTTCTGGTGCACGGTTGGGGAGGTTCGTACGAGTCCACCTGGCGTTCGTCGGGCCTGGTCGATCTCCTCGCCGACGTCGGCCTCGAGGTGATCGGCGTCGATCTTCTCGGGCACGGTACGGCACCTCGCCCCCACGACCCGAACGACTACTCCGACCTGACGGCTCGTGTTCTGGACGCCATCGGTGATCGTACGGTCGACGCCGTCGGCTTCTCGCTCGGAGCAATGACGCTTCTACGTGCCGCGATCGAACATCCGGCGTCGTTCCACAAACTGGTCCTGGCCGGAATCGGGAAGAACGTCATCGAGCCTCGTGACGAAGTCGCCCACGACCGACTGGTGGCGGCCCTCGAGGGTCGTGGCGATCCGGACGACAACATCGGCCGACTGTTCGTGCAGTACGCCGACTCACCTGGCAACGATCGCATCGCACTCACCGCGATCATGAAGCGACCGTCGTCGCCCTTCGCTCCCGAGCTGTTCCACCAGGTCAGCGCCGACACGCTCGTGGTGATCGGCGACAAGGACTTCGCCGGACCGGGAGAGCCCCTCGTTTCAGCTCTTCCGAACGCGCGTCTGGTGACGCTGCGAAACTGCGACCACTTCGCCACCACCGAGAACTTCGGTTTCTTCGATGCCGTCCTCGAATTCCTCACCGACTGACGAGGCAATCGACGAAGCGCGTCGAGTACTCGAGGCAGGCGGTGTGATCGGCCTGCCCACCGAGACCGTGTACGGACTCGGAGCCGACGCCACGTCGTCATCAGCCGTACGCAAGATCTTCACGATCAAGGGTCGACCAGCCGATCACCCGCTCATCGTTCACGTGGCCAACATCGCCGCCGCACGAGCACTCAGCAGATCGTGGCCGTCGACCGCCGAAGTGCTCGCCGCATCGTTCTGGCCCGGGCCTCTCACGATCATCGTCGAAAGAGGACCACAGGTTCTCGACGTCGTGACCGGGGGTCGCGACACCGTCGCGATCCGTATTCCACGTCACGCCATGGCACTTCGACTTCTTCAGCAGTTCGGTCGACCGGTTGCCGCGCCGTCGGCGAATCGATTCGGGCGAGTCAGCCCGACCACGGCCGACCATGTTCGAGCCGATCTCGGACCGGAGGTCGACGTCGTTCTCGACGGTGGACCGTGCGAGGTTGGCCTCGAGTCGACCATTGTCGACTGCACTGTCGATCCACCGCAGATTCTTCGACCCGGTTCGATCAGTTCCGAAGAGATCGCCGAGGTGGTGGGACGACTCGAATCGGCATCGGGACCGTCACGAGCGCCCGGAATGTTGGAGAGCCATTACGCGCCCGACTGCACGATCGTGCCGGTCGACGTATCGGATTCGACTCCGAGCGATGTCGACCGAATCCTCGACGGACGAAGCGATCCGACGCGCTTCGCCCACGACTTGTACACCCTTCTTCGCGAATGCGATCAGCAGTCACTCCGCCGGGTCGCCGTGCTGCTTCCGGATGATGTGGGGGTGGGCCGCGCCGTGCGCGATCGAGTCTTCAAAGCCGCGGCGCACCGCCGTCACTGAGCGACTCCCAACTCGTTCACCGTCGTCACCCAGAGGTGGCACAGCTGATCGGCGGAGACTCGCCCGTCGGTGGTGATCGAGACCGTCGACGATCCGGCGTCGGGAACCAGGTCGAGGCGACACCAGGTGGTGGTGCCGGAATGTTCGATCAGCGTCTCGAGAACGTACGGCGGATCGTCATCGATCACATCGCCCAACACGCGAGCAGCGAGCAGGAGGGTTTCGAAGGCGACCACGGGAAGGGCGTCGATCACGAAGGCCGGACGATCGACGGAGCGAACGACGACGTCTTCCTTCGGTGAACTTCGTCGATTCGGCTCCGATGGAACAGGCGAGAATACGGTCTCATCGATCGTCGTCAAGACGGAATAGGCGTCGTTGATTCGGGCCATCAGATCGTTCGACCCACCCCGATCGGGATGGTGCTCACGAGCGGCACGCCGCCAGTGGTCGCGCAACATCTTGTCGTCGTACGGGCCGACGAGACCGAGCACCGCCTCGGCTTCGTCGCGCGTCACGGCGACTTCCAGACCGTGAACTCCGTTCCGTCGGGATCGACTGCCCAGTCGGCCGCTCGACCCCACTGATCGTCGAACACGAGGTCACGGATCGGACGTCTTCGAACCGGACCGTGTGACCCTTGCGGACGACCCAGCGTGATGCAGGCCGACAAAGCCACCTCGTCGGGAACCTCGAGGATCTCGCGAAGTTCGCCTTCGACTCCTTGATGCCACATCGTGAGTGCGCCCCCGTATCCGAGGGCCCGCGCGGCCAACAACAGGTTCTGACAAGCCGGGTAAACCGACGCTCCTTCGTAGGGATTGGCGCTGCGATAGCGAACGAGACCGACCAGAACCACCACCGGAATCTCCTCGAAGTGGTCGACGTAGTACTGCATCGCTCGCGCTTGCCGGGCCTTCGGACTGGACGAGTCCTGGGCTCGGTCGTACCCGTCGGACGCTCGCTTCGAATTCCAGCCGGCGCGAAACGCTTCACCGAGCAACGACTTTGCGCGAACCGCACGCTCCCCGTCGCGCAGGACGAGAAAGCGAAACGGCTGACGATTCGAACCAGACGGAGCACGCGATGCCGACCACAGAATCCGATTGAGATCGTCCTCCGGTATCGGATCGTTCGTGTAACGCCGGATGGCTCGTGTGGTGGCCAAACCCTCGAGCAGAGAAATCTCTTGCTGACTCGATCGTTCCGACGGCATCGAGGCGTTCAGCGACCGGTGAAGTTGGCCGGCCGCTTCTCCATGAACGAGGCGACTCCCTCTTTGAAGTCGTTGGTTCGAAAGAGCGGCAGCAGCTGCAGGAAGACGTGGTGGATGTTCTGCTCGAATGTCTCGGTCTCGGCCGCCCTCATCATGCGCTTGATGGCGCGCACCGCGAGAGGCGCATTGGCCGCGATCTCGCCGGCCAGTTCCGACACGCGGTCGTGCAACTGGTCTGGCTCGACGACATGGTTGACCAACCCGAGTTCGAGACCTTCGGCCGCCGACAGCGTTCGACCGGTGAAGCAGATCTCGGCGGCCTTGGCGTATCCGACGATGCGCGGCAACAACCAGGTGCCACCGCTCTCGGGGAGGATTCCGCGCTTGGCGAAACCGGGGTTCAACTTCGCGGTCGACGCGGCGATTCGAACGTCGCAACCAAAGGCCAAGTCGAGTCCGTAGCCGGCCGCACCGCCGTTCAGCGCGCAGATCGTCGGGGTGTCGAGGTTGTGGAGAACCACCGGAGGGGCGGTCCGGAGGTCGAACTCGCTGCCCATGTCTCCTCCGCTGTCGAGGACTCCGAGGGCCTTCTTCTGGCCCATCTGAGCCGCCAGGTCGAGGCCAGCACAGAAGGCTTTACCGGCACCGGTCAGCACGATGCAGCGCACGTCGCGGTCGCGATCTCCCTGCAGGAGGGCTTCCGACAGGTCGTTCAGCATCCCCCCGGAAATGGTGTTCAGCCGCTCGGGAGCATTGAGGGTGATGGTCGCGATGTGGTCATTGACCTTGTAAAGGACTTCGCTCATGAGCCGACCGTAACACCGAGAACAAAAGTCATCTTTTTCGGAGCCGGGGTAGCCTGAGAACTTCCTAAACCAATGGGGCATCCGCCCCTCATCTCCATAGGGGGAGAACCAAACATGCAGAAGACCCGCGCACGCCGCGTTGGGGCTCTCATTCTCGGTCTCGCACTCGTAGGCGCAGCCTGCGGTGGCGACGACGAGAGTGCAGACACCACCGCTGCTCCGGCTACTGAAGCACCTGCCACCGAGGCACCCGCAACCGAGGCTCCGGCCGCTGGTGGCGAGCTCGAGGGCATGAAGGGCACCACGCCCAAGGGTGCTGAGGTCAGCGAAGAGTGGCTCCAGAAGGTTTCGGACTTCTGGGTCTCGATCGGAAACGCTCCGCTCGAGGACTTCAACTACGCCGGTGAGGCGTACGACGCTGCCATCGTGATCGCTCTGGCGGTCGAGAAGGCCGGCACCGACGGCGCCAAGCATGCTGACGAGATCGTCGGCATCACCAAGGACGGCGAGAAGTGCACCACTTTCGCCGACTGCGTCGCCATCATCAAGGCTGGCGGAGACCCCGACTATGACGGCATCTCCGGCCCGCACGAGTTCAACGGCAACGGCGAGCCCCTCCAGGGTTCGTACGCCATGCTCGAGTTCGGTGCGGACAACCGCATCACCGAAGAGTCGAACAACAACCTGATCCAGGCTGAGGCTCCCGAGTCGGCAATCGTCGCTCTCGGCACCACCACCGCCACCCGCGAGGGTGACGGCCAGCTGAAGATCGGTTCGCTCCTGCCCGAAACCGGCAACCTTGCCTTCCTCGGTGCTCCGGAGTACGCCGGCCTCGAGTACGCCATCAGCGAAATCAACGCCGCGGGTGGCGTTCTCGGCAAGGAAGTCCTGTACTCGCAGGGCGACTCTGGCGACACCACCACCGACATCGCGTCGCAGACCGCCGATCGTCTCATCAGCGAGAACGTGGACGCCATCGTCGGTGCCGCTTCTTCTGGCGTGACCCTCACGGTCATCGACAAGATCACCGCTGCTGGTATCACCATGTTCAGCCCGGCCAACACGAGCCCCAAGCTGAGCGACTACCCCGACGACAACCTGTACTTCCGTAACGCTCCGGCTGACGGTCTGCAGGGCGCCGTGGTGGCCAACCAGATCGTGGAAGACGGCAACGCTTCGGCCTACATCCTCAACCTCGACGACGCGTACGGCAACGGCATCGCTGCTGTCGTGAAGAACGTTCTCGAGGCCGCGGGTGTCGAGGTCAAGGGCGTCAAGGCCTACGACCCGGCTGCTGCGTCGTTCGACGCTGAAGTGGCCGACGTGGTCGCCGCCGATCCGGACGCAGTCGTTCTGATCTCGTTCGACGAAGGCAGCCGCATCCTGCGCGTTGCTGTCGAGAGCGGAATCGGTCCGAAGGTGAAGAACTGGTACGGCACCGACGGCAACATGGGTAACGCACTCGGCGAGAACTTCGACGCCGGTAAGTGATCACCCACTCGCTCTGATCGAGTGAAGCAAGGGCCCCCCGGGAAACCGGGGGGCCCTTCTCTTTCCAGATCTCCCCCGGGAAACCGGGG